>JAZNFP010000028.1:0-14060 GCA_045576095.1 Eubacteriales bacterium | reverse complement strand
GACAAGTCTACCCTAACGACAAAAATCACGGACTGTTTTTGTATGATAGCCTTATATGGATCTATTTTGTAGTGGTATCACAGAAAAAAGCCGTTTGCGAAAGCAAACGGCTTTTTTCAATGATGTTTGCCTTCGGCAAATGATGTTGGCTTCGCCAATGATGACGGTTTTGCCTGATGATGTGTGGCTTCGCCACATTATGGGGCAAACATCGCATCACTCGCGGAACGAAGTGGAACAACATCATTTGACATATTGACAGTTTTGTGTTATAATAAAGTCAAGAAAGGCGGTGGGTATATGGGAATACTTGAAAAAATCTCGATTGTCATAGCAGGTTTAGCAATCATAGCATTCTTTGTTATTATGTTTATTCTTGTGATAAAACAGGAGAAAGCAGAGAAAGCTCGAAGAGGCGGAAAATCGCTCAAGGAGTTTTTAGCCGAGGAAGAAGCCGCAAAAATTGCCATGCTCGAGGATGATTCCGAAATTCAATATACCGAAGTAAACGCGACGATTCAAGATATGCGTTGCGGAGTTGCACATTATGGAATGAAGTCTCCAAAAACGGTTAAAGAGTTTTACATAACATATCTCACAAATAACGGCGAAACATTTGAAATTATGCTCGATGAAGAGAGCTATCTTGCCGTTTCCGTTGGTGATCGAATAACACTTTATTTTAATGGCGACGTTTTCTGTGGGTTTACAAAACAAGATGAATTACCGTAAACAGTATGACGATAAAAAGGACTGTCATAATCATCAAAATTGACTTTTTTTCAGTTTTACCTGCTCAAGTTGACCTTTTGACCCGTTTAAGGCAGAAAGAAGCACGCGCAAGCGTGCTTTTTTCAATGAAGCGCGCCTGCGGCGCATGAAGCGAGTTGCGCAGCAACTCGTGAAGCAGGGCTTCGCCCTATGAAGCGTGCCTTCGGCACACTGAGAGGCTACTGCGCGCTTCGCTTCGTGGCGGCAGTGCCGCCGCTTCATACAAGCCGCAGGCTTGTGCTTCATATTCGCGAAGCGAATGCTTCATTTTTTCGCCTCTGAAGTTTTTCGAAATTTTGTAGATGCATTTCGGGCATTTAGAGTCTGTAGACAGATTCGAACCGGCGAAACCGTTGAAATGTTTACAATTCCGTGGTATAATATAGTCAAGAAAGGGGGGCGAAATTGATGCCCAATAAAGTAATTTGTCCAGTTTGTGGAAAGACTGAATTTCAAGAAGAATGCAATTACGATATATGTAAATATTGTGGTTGGGAAAATGACGATTATTTCGAAGAAGGCGGAGCAAACATTTTGTCCCTCACAGAATACAAAAAGCGTTATAAAATTTATATATATTTAAATCCAAAATACATGTGGAAATCAAATGGATATCCCGAACTGACAACTAAAGAAATGTGTACATACTGGCATCAATACTCTATTTCTAACAAGCAAAGCATTTTGTCAAGCAATAAGTGTGGATGTTTCTTCTGCAAAAAGATTTTTGATAATAATTTGATATCAGAGCATTATATCAATGATAAAAACGGTGAAACCGCAATTTGTCCATTTTGCGGAGTAGATTCTATACTGCCGGATAGCAAGGTTGAAATTTCACCTGAACTATTGGACGATATGTATAACGTATGGTTTGGTTGATAATTACATAGGCTTCGTTGCAAGCATGGCGTTAAAAGTCCGGTAGATCGCGGAACTTTTAACTCCCATCATCGCCAAGGGGTTACTCTACCCTCTGCAAAACCGACCTGCATCTAAATCAGCCACACGCGGTTTTGCATCTAAATCGGACACACATCACAAAAATCCCACGCGGTCAGCGCGGGATTTTTACTTTTTCACTCTTCACTTTTCACTAAAACTCTCTTGTCGATTTTTGGCAAGGTTACAGGTAATCGTGAATAGCGAAGAAGTCAGGCGCTTTTCCCCCGCGGCAAACGGCATTTTTCATAGAAATGTTCATCTTTTTTTGAAAAACTCCTTGACTTTACCGCCGTGAAGTGCTAAAATACACCCATCAAATGCGATGACCGGAAAGCAGTAGGTCGGGAATGCCCCATGGAGAGAGTTGTCGGGCGGTGCGAGGCAACGGGGAATCCCCTCTGAATTCATTCCGTTAGCAGTGCGCTGAATCGGAGCCATCCGTAGTAGGACGCAACGGGCGTTCCCGTTACAGAACTAAGGTATGAAAGTACCTGAAAAGGCTGTTGCCGCGAGGCATCGGCGAATTGAGGTGGTACCACGGGAGTATTCTCGTCCTCTGTATTCCGCTGGCGGAATTCGGGGGCGTTTTTGTTTTTCTCCGGCTCCGCTGCCGAGACGAAGAAAGGATGAACCGAAAATGGCACAGAATTACTATCAAAGGGAAATCGAGACAATGCCGCGCGAGACGATGCGGCGCCTGCAGTCCGAAAAGCTCGTGCGGCAGGTGCGGCACGTCTACGAGAACGTACCGTACTACCGCGCCCTGATGGACGAAAAGGGGGTTACGCCGGACGATATTTCGAGCATTGACGATCTCTCTAAGCTCCCCTTCCTTTCAAAGGCGGATCTTCGCGACGCCTATCCCTACGGACTGCTTGCAAAGCCTCTTTCGGAGTGCGTTCGCATTCAGTCGACCTCGGGAACGACCGGCCGTCGTGTCGTTGCCTTCTACACGCAAAACGATATCGACCTCTGGGAGGATTGCTGTGCGCGCGCCATTGTTGCGGTCGGCGGCACCAAGGACGACGTTTGTCAGGTGGCTTACGGATACGGACTCTTCACGGGCGGCGCGGGCATGAACGGCGGCTCGCACAGGGTCGGATGCCTGACGCTCCCGATGTCCTCGGGCAACACCGAGCGGCAGATTCAGTTCATGACCGATCTCGGGGCAACGATTCTCTGCTGTACCCCCTCCTATGCGGCGTACATCGGCGAGAGCCTGCGCGAGATGGGCTGCAAGCCCGAGGATATCCCCCTGAAGGCGGGCATCTTCGGTGCCGAGCCCTGGACCGAGGAGATGCGGCAGGGCATCGAGGCAAGCCTTGGCATCAAGGCGTACGATATCTACGGGCTGACCGAGACCTCGGGCCCCGGCGTTGCCTTCGAATGCTCCGAGCAGACGGGAATGCATATCAACGAGGACCATTTCTACGCCGAGATCATTGATCCCGATACCGGCGAGGTGCTTCCCGAGGGAAGCCGCGGCGAGCTGGTATTCACCTCGCTCGACAAGGAAGCCTTCCCCTTGCTTCGCTATCGCACGCGGGATATCTGCGTGCTTTCGCGCAAGAAGTGCTCCTGCGGCAGAACGCTGGTTAAGATGGCAAAGCCGATGGGCAGAACCGACGATATGCTGATTATCCGTGGCGTCAACGTCTTCCCGAGCCAGATCGAAACGGTGCTTCTCACCGAGGGATACGAGCCGAACTATCAGATCGTCGTTGACCGCGTGAAAAACAACGATACCTTCGACGTCAACGTCGAGATGACTCCCGAGCGCTTTACCGATAAGGTCAGCGAGGTGCTTGCGATGGAAAAATCGCTTGCCGCCGCCATGAAAACGATGCTCGGGATCAACCCCGCCGTGCATCTCGTTGCACCGAAGAGCATCGCGCGAAGCGAGGGCAAGGCGGTGCGCGTGATCGACAGGCGAAAGCTGATTTAAGGGAAGGAGCGCAGTATGAAGCAGTTGACGGTTTTCGTTCAAAATCAAAAGGGCTCGGTCGTCGCGGTGACCGATATTCTTTCCGAGATCGGCATCAATATCAGGGCGCTGTCGATCGCCGAGACCGAGGAGTTCGGAATCCTGCGCCTCGTCGTGTCGGATCCGACGGCAGCAGAGACGGCACTCCGCGAGAGGGGCTATCTCATTAAGGTCGTCGAGGTCGTCGGCGTGAAGATCGGCGATGCGCCGGGAAAGCTCTCGCAGGCACTCGGCGTTCTTGACCGCGCCGACATCAACGTTGAGTATCTCTACGCCTTTATGGCGCGTACCGAGCGGCACGCCTACGTGGCGCTTCGGGTCGAGGATAACGCCTCCGCCGAGGCGGCTCTGACCGAGGCGGGCTTCCATCTGATCACCGAGGCGGATATTCTCAAGCTTTAATGCACAAAGGAAAAAAGAAAAAAGAGGCTTCCTCCCTTTAAAAACGCAGGGGAGGAAGCCTTTTCGGCTTTTTTGAGAGCGGTCGGATCACAGCTCTCCGGTATAGCTCCATTTCAGAAGCTTGAGGTCGCCTTCGGTGACTTCAAAAACGCTGATGCTGCCGTTCTCCGCGACCGTCATGCCACGCCTTGAGGGATCGGCGCCGACGGCTGCCGAGAGCAGGGTGCTGAGAAAGCCCGCGTGCGAAAACGCCGCCACGCGCTCGTAGGGAAGCCCTCGGAGCATTTCGACGAAGGCGAGCGAGCGCACCGAGAGCTCTGCGAGCGACTCCCCGCCGTAGGGACGGAAGTCGGCGCGGGCGCGGTTTTCGTCGTAGGTCCTGCCGTACTCGGCGCGGCACTCGCCGTAGCGCTTTCCCTCAAGTCGTCCGACGGCGATCTCGCGGATGAGCGGAAGAATCTCGATTTCAGCTGAGGGGAGCGCGATTTCGGCGGTTCTGACGGCGCGGATAAAATCGCTTGCGTAAACCTTGTCAAAGCGAATGCCCGAGAGCAGCTCCCCTGCGCGCACGGCGTCGCGCTCGCCCGACTCGGTCAGCGGCACCTGCATATCGCCCGAATGGAAGCCCCCGAGATTGGCGGTGCTTTGTCCATGACGGATCACGTATAATTTCATACAACCCCCTGCTTTCTCGGTGAGATACGGCCGAAGCCGAGCTCGGCGGAAGCGAGGCGGCATCCGCTGCTGATTCCTATTGTAGCCCGATGCCGTCAAAAAGTCAAGCCCCGTTTCCCGATCGGTCGGCTTTTTTGCCGAGCTTTGGATGCTTTGCACAAAAGAAAGGCGGCTTGATTGTGCAAAACGCCGAAAGGGGGCGCACGCTCCTCTTTTTCCTTTACTTTTGCGAGACGATCTGCTATTATTTGTATAATGATACAACTGTCGTATAAGCATTTTCTTTTGCATCGGACGGTAAACGAAGGAGACTCGGAAATGAAAAAAGCGAAGATTTTACTCACACTGCTCTCGCTCTTCTCGCTGCTCTCGGGGATGCTTTTCTCCTGCGGTTCGGCGCCGGGCGGGAAAACCACGCCGCCCGCGACGAGACCCCCCGAGACGAGCGCGATTTATCATACCGTCACGATCAGTACCGGCGCCCCGCACTGTCAGATCATCGGGGAAAGCTCGGTGACCGTGCCGGCGGGGGGGACGGCAACCTTCCGCGTGATGCTCACGGCGAGCTACGTCCTCGAGCCCGAGATCGGCAGCTACGATGCGATTAACGGCTACTATACGATCGAGGGGGTAAGCGAGGATCTTTCGATCACGCTGGCGCCAATTTACGTGCAAAGCTATAAGGTGACGGTCACCGATGCCGACGCGAGCATTAACGGACGGCACGACGTCGGGATCGGCTCCTCTCTCACGCTTGCACCCGACGCGTCGAGAGGAGAGTTCATCGGCTGGTCAAGCGGTGCAAGGCTGGCAAACGGCGGCAAGCTTTTTTCGGGGGAGGCAGAGCTGGTCTTTACACCGAGCGCCAATGTCTCGCTTTACGCCAATTATGCAACCGATCACGAGAGGTATCTGCTTTACGACCTGAACGGCGGCAGGACCGACACCGATGCGACGACCTATCTGCAGGCGCTTGACACCTCGTTTTATACGGCGCCGAACTCCCTGAACGACCGCAAGCTCTTTACCCGCGCGGGCTACGCGCTTCTCGAATACAACACCAAGGCCGACGGGACCGGAACCGGGTACAGCCTCGGCAGCAAGATCAAGCTTTCGGGGGGCGTCACGACCCTTTACTGCATCTGGGCAGAGGAGACCGACGCGCGCTTTTTTACGACTCAACCCACCGCCGTGGCGGTCAACGGCAGACCGGTCGTCGGTCTGTCGATCACGGGCTATACCGGGACGGCATCCGAGGTCGTCATTCCCGAGACCGTCGACGGAGAGCCGGTGATTCAGATTGCGAGCGGCGCCTTTCGGGACGCCTCCTTCACGAGCGTCTTTTTGACGAACAATCTCGTTGACGTGCAGAGAAACGCCTTTTCGGGCTGCGGGAATCTCGAAACCGTTTATCTTTCCGACAGCGTTCTGCGGATTCCCGACAACGCCTTTGACACCGCAACCTACGGCGGGCTTCGGAATCTTTACATCAACGCGGTGCGCGAGCCGGTTTTCTGCTCCGGCTACGACGGCGCCTACCGCATTAAGTGGGATCGGCTGATCGAGGGCTCGGACGGGGATATGATCGTTTACGTGTCGGGCTCGTCCGGGCTGCACGGCCTGGCAACCGAGTATCTGGAGGCACTGCTCGATCAGAGGTATACGGTCGTCAACTACGGCACCGTGCGTACCACCAACGCGCTCTTTTACCTTGAGGCGGTCTCGCACTTCACGGACGAGGGCGATATCGTGATCTGGGGACCCGAGAACTCGGAGTATCAGTTTGGCGGCAACGCGCTGACCTATAAGCTCTTCCGCGATCTTGAGGGAAGCCTCAACGCCTTCCGATACGTCGATATCAGCAACTACGAGCTCGTTTTCTCGGCGTTCTCGGAGTACCAGAGCAAGCGCCTTTCGATGTCCTCGTCCTCCTACGATCGGCACGGCACGCACGTCGATGAAAACGGGGACTATCAGGATGCCGAGCATCGGATGTATAACCAAAGGCCCTACGCCGACTCGCCCTTTGACGTCACGCTTGAGGATATGAAATCGACGATTGAGGTCGTTGGCGGGAGCAAGGACAACACGCCCCCGATCCCCCTCGACACCCACGCGACGCTCGTCAAAAGGATTCTCGGACAGATCGCTGAAACGGGAGCCGTTTCGTATTTCGGCTTCTGCACGGTTGATGCGGGGGCGCTCGTCAGTCCGGGGAATACGGCGGCGGGGCAGGCGGCGTACGACGCGATGATCCGCGAGATCTTCGGGATCGAGCTGCTCGGCTCGGTGTCGGATCATATCTTCCCGACCGAGTATTTTTATAAGGCAAACGCCTCATCCTTCCACGTCAACGATTACGGCCGTGCAAAAAACACCTATCAGCTCTATCTTGAGCTCTGTGAGAAGCTCAATCTGACACCCAAGGGGAGCAGGGCGCTCGGAACCGACTTTGACGGCTGCCTTTTCGAATGATCTCCCCCGATGCCACCGTTAGGAGAACGCTATGGATTTTTTTCGCGTATTTTGGTTTGACCTCCTGCTGCTCCTTGCCGTTTTGCCCGAGGTCGTCCGCTTTTTTCTTCCGGGACCGCGCTTTCGCTTCCTTTCTGCGATCGGCATCGGTATGCAGCTCGCGTCGATCGCCGCGCTCCTTTTCCTCGGCGCGTCGCTTTTCGATCTGCTCGTCGTTTTGATGCTCTTTGCCGCCGTTTCCTCGGGACTTCTCTGCCTTGAGACGAGGCTGCGCGACCGACGGGACGCGGGGAAGGAGCCGACGCCGTGACCTTTATTTCCGTCGCCTATCTGATCTTCTACCCGACCGTTTTGCTCGGGTATCTTCTCACGCGCGCCCTGCCCGAGCGGATCGGGGGGAATCTGCGCTGGATGCTGCTTCTTGCCGCTTCCTATTTCTTCTATATGTATACTCAGCCGGCGCTGATTTTCCTGATCCTGCTTACGACCGCTGTTTCCTATCTCTCGGCGCTTGCGATCGAGACCGCCAACGGCAGGCTTGCGGCAGGGGAGAGCTCGCCCCCCTCGGTACGCCGTGCCGAGCGGCAGAGGAGGCTTTCCCTTGCCCTTACGCTGATCGCAAGCCTTGGCGTGCTCTTTTTCTTCAAATACTTCAATTTCCTTGCCGAGTCGGTGCTCGGCATCGTCGGCGCCGTCAGCGGAAGGGAATACGATTTTTCCGTCTCGGTTCTGCTTCCCGTCGGGATCTCGTTTTATACCTTCCAGACGCTTTCCTACGCGATCGACGTTTACCGCGGAAGGATTCACGCCGAGCGGCATTTCGGGTACTACGCCCTTTTCGTCTCCTTTTTTCCGCAGCTTGTCGCGGGTCCGATCGAGCGCCCCGAAAACCTTTTGCCCCAGCTGAAACGGAGAATGCCGATCTCAAGAGAGGATGTCTCCTATGGGGCTTGCAAAGCGGCTCTCGGCTTTTTCAAGAAGGTTGCGGTTGCCGATCTCCTTTCGGGATACGTCAACGCCGTCTATAACGAGGTCGATGCCCTTCAGGTGATTCCCGCGCTCGGCGTTTTGATCGCAACCCTGCTCTTTGCCGTGCAGATCTACTGCGATTTCTCGGGCTATACCGATATCGCGATCGGCTGTGCAAGCATCATGGGCATCGGCTTGATGAAGAATTTTGAACGTCCCTATACCGCTTCGACCGTTCGCGAATTCTGGAATCGCTGGCATCTTTCGCTCTCGGGGTGGTTCCGGGACTACCTCTATTTTCCGCTTGGCGGAAGCCGCGTCGGACGGGGGAAGCACCTGCGAAACCTCGCGATCGTCTTTCTCGTGAGCGGGCTTTGGCACGGTGCTGCCGCAACCTTCGTGATCTGGGGGGCGCTGCACGCCGCGTATCAGATCGTCGGTACGCTGACGGTCGCGGCGAGAGACCGCCAACTCCGACGGCTTGGGCTGGATCCGAGCGGCCGCCTTGTGAAAACGGTTCGCAGCACCGTCACCTTCCTGCTCGTCGATTTCGCATGGCTCTTTTTCCGCGCCAACACGACGGGGGATCTCGTGAGGCTCCTTTCGGCACTCGTCTCCCCCGAGAGCTGGTCGGTCGGACTTGACGGGGCGCTTCGGACGCTCGGGCTCGGCGCTCCCGAAATTTTACTGACGGCGCTCTCGCTTCTCACGCTCTTTTTCGTTGACCGCCTCGTGCCTCACCGCGGCGAGGGGGACGGCGGCAAGAGGTTTTTGGCGCACGGCATACCGATCACCCTCGCCTGGATCGTCGCGTTTGCATGGACCTATCTTGCGGCAAACGATATGACCTCGACCTTTATCTACTTTCAGTTCTGAGAAGGGAGAACCGCATGAAGAAAGCCGTTTGGCCTTTGACTCTTTCGCTCTGTGTGACGGTGGTTGTTCTGCCGCTTCTCCTGATTTTGGGGATCGCAATCCTCGCACCCTCTCAAAATACCGAGGCATACTACGGCGCTCTCGACGAAAAGGTCGAGCGCCTTTACTCGATCGATGGACCGAAGCTTGTGGTGATCGGCGGCTCGGGCGTTGCCTTCGGGCTCGACAGCGAGCTTTTGGAGACCTACCTTGAGATGCCGACCGTCAACTTCGGACTTTACGCCGATCTCGGAACCAAGCTCATGCTCGATCTCTCCGAGGATGCGATCGGGGAAGGGGACGTCATCCTGCTATCCCCCGAGCTCGATCCGCAGACTCTTTCGCTCTACTTTAACGGATTTTCGACCTGGCGCGCCTTTGACGACGACCCCCTTCTGCTTCGCTATCTGAAGCGCGAGAACCTGTCCTCGATGTGGGGGGCGCTCTGGGAGTTCTCGTCGGCGAAGCTCGAATGGCTTTTGCACGGGGCGCCCACTCCCGCGGGCGTTTACGCCGCGAAAAACTTTAACGCCTTCGGCGACATCGACTTTCGGGATGCCCTGGGAAATGAGCTGCGTGTCACGAACGTCATGAGCGGAAGCTACTATCAGAGCCATACCCCCATCAACCCCTCAATCGAGGTCTGGGACGATGCGTTCATCGACTATCTGAACGCCTATATCGAAAGGGCGGAGGCGAAGGGGGCGAGGGTCTACCTTGCCTACTGCCCGATGAATCGCTATGCCGTCACCGACCGAAGCGGACGCTGCATCGAAACGGGCGCCCTGCCGAGCGAGAAGATCGGGGAGTATGAGACGGCGCTTGCCGAGGCGCTTTCCTGCGAGATCCTCGGCGGCTTTGCCGATTACGTATACGAGCCGAATTATTTTTACGACAGCAACTTCCATCTCAACGCCGCCGGAGTATCGCTGCACACGCGAAGGCTGCTCTCGGATCTTTGGGCGGAGCTGTATCCCGATCGGGAGCCCCCGACGGTGGACGGCGCGCGCTTTCCGTTGCTTGCGATGCCCGAGCTGACCGTCACCGAGGGCGTTGATCCCGAGAGGGTCTACACCGACGGAGATTTTTGCTTTCGGATCAGTCTTTCGGGGAAGGCAACGATCGTCGGCGTCTCGGATACGGGGCTCGAAAAGCGCCTGCTTGCCGTTCCGGCAAGTGTGACGGCAAACGGCGAGCGCTACGTCGTTACCGCGGTGGGCGACCGCGCCTTTTCGGCGTGCCGCAGCACCGAAACCGTCGTCATCGGGCCGGAGTTCCTCTATTCGATCGGCAACCGCGTCTTTGCAGGCTCCTCGGTTCGCTCCTGTTACCTTTACTCGCCCGTACAGACGGGAGAAAATCACGAGATCAGCTTCTCGCAATCGGCATTCCTCGAGGATGCTCCTTCGGATTTTACGCTTTATATCTCGGCAGAGCATTACGACAGCTATACGCTCGATTATTTCTGGGAGTCGATCGCAACCCGCGTCGCCGAAAAAACGACGGTCAGCTACGCGGAGCTCGTCGGGGGGCTCGATACCTCGGACTTCCTCTACCGCGAGAGGGACGACGGCGCCCTCACTCTGATCGGAATCTCGGATCGCGCAAGCGGGAAGACGATGCTTACCGTTCCCGCCGAGCAGAACGGCAAGCGTGTCGCGGAGATTGCCGACGGCGCTTTTTCGGGCTCGGCGCCGGAGATTCTCGTTCTCTCGCCCGAAACGGCAGATCTCACCGTCAGCGCGGGCGCGCTCGACGGCTCCTCGGTCCTGTTGCTTTACGTCTATTCCGAGCTTGGTACCGTCAAGCTTGAGGAGGGCTTTTGCGATGCTGTCGAGAACGAACCCCTGTTCGTTTTCGTCTACGAGCCCTACCATGCGGCGTACGCCGCCGATCCGACCTGGAGCCTGCTGTCGCCGATGCCCAATTACGACGGCTTTGAGACTCTTTCCGACTGATTGGAAATCCTCTTTTTGCAGGGAAGCCGCTGCGACGCCGTTGCAGCGGCTTCGGCTTTCGTCCGGCTGTGAACATTCTGTGAACAATGCCCCCTCGCCCTTGACTTTCCCTTAAAAATATAGTATTCTTGGAACGCATTAAAATGAGAATGATTCTCAAATTCAAGGGGGCGTGCATGCGTTACAGAACCGAGCAGCGAGAGCTCCTTCTCGCGTATTTGACCGAGCACGCCGCCGAGCAGTTCACGGTTAAGGAGCTTGCCTTGGCGCTTTCTCCCGCGATCGGCGAGAGCACCGTTTACAGACTCGTCGGCGAGCTGCTTCAAAGCGGAACCGTCCGTCGCTTTCAGCTCGGAACGTCAAGGGGCGTTTCGTATCAGTACGTCGGCGGTGAGCGCTGCGAGACGCATCTGCACATGAAGTGCACCGTCTGCAAAAGAATCTGCCATCTTGCTCCCACGCTGTCGGACTTCCTGCAAAAGCAGATTCTGGCAACGAGCCGCTTTCGGCTCGACGACCGTCTGACGACGCTGTTCGGAGTCTGTCATGCCTGTCGGCAAAAGCAGGAAAGGGAAGGAGAGAAGAAAAATTGAGCGTTGCCGTTTTACACGCCGGGCACGTGCGCGGCTTTGATTTTTTTGCCGTCCTCGGAGAGACGGCGCTTGACTATCTCCGCCTGCTTCCGTTTTTGTTTTTGGCGTGCTTGCTCGGCGAATGGCTCTCGCGCTCCTCGGCGCGTGCGCGTGCGGTACTGGCAAGGGGCGGACGGCTCGGTCCGCTGCTCGGGGCGCTGCTCGGGGTGATTCCGCAATGCGGTCTGTCCGCCGCCGCCGCAAGGCTTTATGCGGCGCGTCTGCTCTCGCTCGGAACGCTGCTTGCCGTTTTCCTTTCGACCTCGGACGAGATGCTTCCGATCCTGCTGGCGGGCGGAATCTCCCCCTTGACGGTGCTTTCGCTCGTTGGCGTGAAGCTGCTTTTCGCCGCCGCCGTCGGATTTTTCGTCGATGCTGTTTTTCGGAGATCGGCGCCTTCCGATCCCGAGGCGCTTTCGTTTGACGACGGTACCCCCTGCCCCTGCGGATGCTGCACTCCAAGCGGAAAATCGGGGTGGGTTTCTCTGCTTTTTGGGGTGGTACGGCATACTCTCTCGATCTCCCTCTACCTTTTCTTGACGATGCTTGCCTTTGCGCTTGCCGTTTCGGCGCTCGGCGAGGAGCGCCTTGCCGCGCTGCTTTCCTCGGCGGGAGTGCTCGGCGTGCTTCTTTCGGCGCTTGCGGGACTGATCCCGAACTGCGCCGTTTCGGTGGTTCTGAGCGAGCTTTGGATGGTGGGAGCGATCTCGACGGGTGCGTTGCTTGCCGGACTTGCCGTCGGTGCCGGAGTTGGGCTTCTTATCCTGTTTCGTATCAACCGCCCCCTTCGGGATACCCTTCGGATTCTCGCTCTGCTGCTCGTCTTTGGAGCGTCGCTCGGCATTCTCTTCGATCTGACGGGGCTCGGCGGACTATTCGTTCCTTGAGGAAGGTCGAAGAAAACCGAAACGGAAAATTTGCCGAAGGTGTAGACAAACGAATGTAAGTTTGATATAATATATACGAAATATGCGGCTTGCCGCAACAGGTACGAGGTAAAAGCATGAAAAAGAACGTTGTCGTCGTCGGATACGGCGGACAGGGCGGCTGGCACGCCGATCACGCGCTGAAAAGCGACGTGGTAGCTCTGCGCGGAATCTACGACATCAAGGCCGAGAGAATGGAGCTTGCTCGCTCGAAGGGGATTTTCACCTACGGCTCGCTTGATGAGATCTGCGCCGATAAGGATGCCGAGATCGTCGTCGTTGCAACTCCGAACGACGTACATAAGGAGATCGTTTGCCGTCTGCTCGAGTCGGGGCATCACGTCGTTTGCGAAAAGCCCGTGGAGATGACGGTTGCCGCCTTTGACGAGATGTGTGCCGCCGCCGAGCGCGCGAAAAAGCTCTTCACGGTCCATCAGAACCGCCGCTGGGACGTCGATTATCTCGCCATGAAGGAGATTGTCGAGTCGGGAAGGATCGGCGAGACGGTCAGCATCGAGTCGAGAATTCACGGCTCGAGGGGCATTCCGAGCGACTGGCGCTGCCATAAGCCCTACGGTGGCGGAATGATGCTCGACTGGGGCGTGCATCTGATCGACCAGATGCTAAGTCTCATCCCCGAGACGGTGACGAGGGTCTACTGCGAGATGACGAATATTACGACCGACGAGGTTGACGACGGCTTTAAGCTGCTTTTGACCTTCGCCTCGGGCAAGCGCGCCTTCATTGAGGTCGGTACCTATAACTTCCTTGCTCTGCCGCGCTTTTATATGCAGAGCCGAAAGGGAAGCGCCATCATTGAGGATTGGCGGAAGAATGCCCGCGTTGCGCTCTGCAAGGCTTGGCACGAATCCGACGTCGTTCCGGTCCAGACCGCGGCGGGCATCACCAAAACCATGGCACCCCGAGACAGCGTAACGCTTGACGAGTTTGACTGGACCCGTCCCGTTTCCGACGTGCACGACTATTACCGAAACCTCGTGCTTGCGATCGACGGCAAGGCCGAGATCATCGTCAAGCTCCCCGAGGTGCGCCGCGTGCTTTCAGTCATGGAAGCGGGTTTCCGCTCGCACGAGAGCGGCAACGCCGTTTCGGTCGAAATCTGATTCAAAACCGTTTTTCTCCCCTCGCGCGTACCGCACGCGCGAGGGGCTCGCTTTTTCGGAAGTCCCGATTGCTTGATTTTTTTGGAGGAAGGTATCATGTTTAGACACCGCTTTAAGCTTTTTGCGACGGTGACGGTCCTCGTTCTGACGGTCGTTTTGCTTTCGCTTCTCACCTCGTGCTTCGGCCATCGGCATTCCTGGTCGGCATGGGAAACGCACGGAGGCGTTTCCTCGCGCCACTGCTTGCGCTGCGGCGAAATTGAAGTCGGAAGCGAAGCGACGCC
>JAZNFP010000027.1:0-14436 GCA_045576095.1 Eubacteriales bacterium | reverse complement strand
GCACTTCGCGGAAGGTTCTGCGTCGCCAAGCTTGCATAAACAAAGAGGGGATGCCACACGGGCATCCCCTCTTTGCTTCGGCGAGAAACGGGACAGTTGAACAAGTCCTGCACCGACGGCAGGGTTGGATTTGCTTTCTCGGAGGTGCAGGACTCATTCCGCACAAGTGCTCTGCACTTCGCGGAAGGTTCTGCGTCGCCAAGCTTGCATAAACAAAGAGGGGATGCCACACGGGCATCCCCTCTTTGCTTCGGCGAGAAACGGGACCTTGAACAAGTCCTGCACCGACGGCAGGGTTGGATTTGCTTTCTCGGAGGTGCAGGACTCATTCCGCGAAGTGCTCTGCACTTCGCGGAAGGTTCTGCGTCGCCAAGCTTGCATAAACAAAGAGGGGATGCCACACGGGCATCCCCTCTTTGTTGGTGCGAGAAACGGGACTTGAACCCGTACGGAGAAATCCACACGCCCCTCAAACGTGCGCGTCTGCCAGTTCCGCCACTCTCGCATTGGACGAGAGTTATTATACACGACGGGGGCGTTTTTGTCAAGCCCTTTTCTAAAAGTTTTTGAGAAAGATTTGCATTTTCTCTGCTTTTTGCGTTGCGGCCTTCAAAGGGACCGAGATTTTTCACTCAGCTACCGAATATTTACAAAATCCTATGGTAAAAGTCCTTTGAATGTGCTACAATATATAGGATTGAAAGCATTGACGGAGGACAAGATGGGACTCTTTTCCAAGATTTTTGGCACCTACAGCGAGCGGCAGCTGAAATACAACAAGCCGATTGCCGACAAGGTTGACGCGCTTGCCGAGACCTATGCCGAAATGGACGACGACACGCTTCGCTCACAAACGGCACACCTCAAGGGCCGTCTTGCAGACGGCGAGACACTCGACGATATTCTGCCCGATGCCTTTGCGGTCGTTCGCGAGGCGGATGCGCGCGTGCTGGGCAAGCGCCCTTTCCGAGTGCAGGTCGAGGGCGGTATTCTGCTCCATCAGGGGCGGATCGCCGAGATGAAGACGGGTGAGGGAAAAACGCTGGTTGCAACGCTTCCCGCATACCTCAACGCCCTTACGGGAAGGGGCGTTCATATCGTCACCGTCAACGACTATCTTGCTCGGCGCGACAGCGAGGAGATGGGGCGCGTTTACGGATTTCTCGGACTTACAACCGGACTGATCGTTCCGGGCGGCAAGCCCGACGAGAAGCGCGCCGCCTACGCCGCCGATATCACCTACGGCACGAACAACGAGTTCGGCTTCGACTATCTGCGCGACAACATGGTGGTTTACCGCGAGCAGATGGTGCAGCGCGGTCACGCCTTTGCCATCGTTGACGAGGTGGACTCGATTCTGATCGACGAGGCAAGAACGCCGCTCATCATCTCGGGTGCGGGCGAGGAATCGACCGATCTCTACGCAACCGCCGACAGGTTTGCGCGTTCGCTCTCCCGTTTCGTCATCAAGGAGATGGATACAAAATCCGAAAACGACGACGTTCGCGAGGACTATATCGTTGACGAGAAGGCGAAGAGTGTCGTTTTAACGAAGCACGGCATTCAGAAGGCTGAACGCTTCTTCCGCCTTGAAAACCTCTCGGATCCCGAGAACTCAACGATCAATCACCACATTAACCAAGCGATTCGCGCACACGGAATCATGAAGCGCGACGTCGATTACGTCGTCAAGAACGGACAGGTCGTGATCGTTGACACCTTCACGGGACGTCTGATGCCGGGGCGCCGCTATAACAACGGTCTGCACCAGGCAATCGAGGCCAAGGAAAACGTCAAGATCGAAAAGGAAAGCAACACGCTCGCAACCATCACCTTCCAGAACTATTTTCGTATGTACGGAAAGCTGTCGGGCATGACGGGAACGGCGCTGACCGAGCAGGAGGAGTTTCGCGAGATCTACCGACTTGACGTCGTTGAGGTGCCGACCAACCGTCCGATGATCCGTATCGACCATAACGATGCGGTCTACCGTACCGTTCGCGGCAAATACAACGCGATTCTCGAGCAAATCAAGCTCTGCCACGAAAAGGGGCAGCCGGTTCTCGTCGGTACCGTTTCGATCGATAAATCCGAGCTGCTTTCCGAGCTGCTGAAGCGAAACGGCATCAAGCACACCGTTCTCAACGCCAAGCACCACGAGCGCGAGGCCGAGATCATAGCCCAAGCAGGTAAAGAGGGCGCCGTTACGATCTCGACCAATATGGCGGGACGCGGAACCGATATCACGCTTGGCGGAAACGCCGACTTTATGGCGAAAAACGAAATGCGCCATCGCGGAATTGACGAGGCGCTGATTGCCGAGGCAAACGGACAGAGCGTCACGGAGGACGAAGCGCTGCTTGAGGCAAGACGTCTGTACAGCGAGCTTTACGACCGCTTCAAGCGCGAGATTGAGCCCGAGGCCGAGCGCGTGCGCGAGGCGGGAGGACTCTTCATTTTGGGAACCGAGCGGCATGAGAGCCGACGGATCGACAACCAGCTCCGCGGTCGCTCGGGCAGACAAGGGGATCCCGGTGAATCTCGATTCTTCCTCTCGCTTGAGGATGATCTGATGCGCCTGTTCGGTGCAGAACGCATTTTCGGAATCGTTGACCGTCTCGGCTTCGACGAGAACACCGCGATCAACGCGCGCCTGCTTTCGGGCGCCATTGAGAGCGCGCAGGGACGGATCGAGGCGCAGAACTTCGGGCACAGAAAGAACGTGCTTGAGTATGACGACGTGATGAACCAGCAGCGAGCGCTGATCTACAAGCAGCGCCGGGACGTGCTCAACGGTGAGGATATCCGCAAAACCCTCGAGGGTATGATTGTTGATTCGATCGCGGCAGGGGTTTCGGCATCCTTTGGCGAGGACGGACTGATTCTGTCCGAGCTGAAAGGGCGATTCTTCGGCTTCCTCGTCGCACCGGGCGAATGGGAGGACGGCGACGCCTCGCTTGACGAGATCACCGAGACGCTCACCGAGCGCGCACTGCAGCTCTACCGCGAAAAGGAGTCGCTCTTCGGTGCGAACGCCATGCGCGAGATTGAGCGCGTGATTCTGCTTCGCAACGTTGACTCGAGGTGGATGGAGCACATCGACGCCATGGATGAGCTCAAGGGTGTCGTGGGACTCAACAGCTACGCACAGAGAAGCCCGATCGCCGAGTACCGCATTGAGAGTGCGAATATGTTTGACGATATGATCGAGGAGATCCGCGACGGGGTGGCAAGGATGCTCCTGACGGTCGTGCCGTCGGCACAGCCGATGCAGCGCGTTCAGCTCGCAAAGCCGACGACCGCGACCGCAAAGGGTACCGCTAAGCAGCCCTTTTCGACGGTTCGCTCCGAGAAGAAGGTCGGTCGCAACGATCCCTGCCCCTGCGGCAGCGGAAAGAAGTTTAAGAACTGCTGCGGTGCGGAGTGAGCTATGGGATTCGGACTGCTTTTTATCGGCTATATTTTCTTCCTTTACGTGCTTCCCATCGGAACGCAGTTTCTTTCGGTTGCGGCGGCGATTCTTCTTTTGGCACTCTACAAGCTCTCGCGCTATCACGTGGGCTTCCGTCGCGCCGCGTACTTATCGGCTTTGCTCTTTTTCCTCGGTCTGCCGTCGCTTTCAAATGTTCTGCTTGACGGATACGGAATGACTCTGCCGATTCCCGACGAGCTCTATTTTTACTTTGCGGCAGCGGCATGGGCAGTATTGATTGTCTTTCATATCCTGCTCTTCGGTGCGATCGCCGACCTTGCAAAGCGCACCTCGCTCTTTCGCCTCGAGGTTGCGGCAACGCAAAACCGCCTCTTTACCGCCGTTTTTTGCGCGCTTTTGCTCCTCAATGAGATTTTTACGCTTCCCCTTCTCTCAAGACTGCCCGAGAATCAGGCAAATCGGGTGACGGTCTATATTCTGATCGGACGAGCTCTGTTCGGTCTGATCATCGCGGGACTGAACCTCGTTATGCTCTACAGCGCCTATATGCACTTCTGCCCACCCGGACAGGAACGGCGAGGAGAGAAGGAATATCGGCAGTTTCTCGATGCCAAAGGAAAAAACGGAGAGCGAAGCGGAAAGGACAGAGACAAATGAGTGATAAAGTGAAGCACCGCATGCCGATCCGTTTCGGGATGCTTGCCGTCGGGTTGATTTTCCTATTGACGCCGAGCGTCAATCTCATTGACCCGCTTCCCGACTGCATCGGATATTTTCTGCTCGCGCAGGCGATTTCGGTCGCCTCGGAGCTCACGCCCTACTTTGGCGATGCGCGCGAGCGCTTCCAAAAGCTGTTTTGGATCTCGGCATCCAAGCTTGTCGCGCTCGTTATCATGCTGACGATCTACTCGGGTGACATAAGCCAGCGCTCGATCATCACGGTGTTTGCCGTCGGGTATGCCATCGTCGAGGCGATCTGGCTTCTCCCCGCCTTTTCGTATCTCTTTGAGGGGCTGTTCTACCTCGGCGTTCGCTTTGGCTGCGGCAGCACCATTGAGAAAAGGGACGGCTGCCACCCCGAGCGTCTTGCACGGCTGACCCTTGCCTTTCTCCTCCTTCGTCAGCTTGCCGCATGCCTTCCCGAGCTTGCGCTCGTTCCGATCAGCGATGGGGACGAGCAGAGCCTCGCAAGGCTGATGCTTCGCGCCTATCCCGTTCTCCTTCTGCTCTCTGCTACAGCCGTCCTTATCCTCGGCGCGATTCTTTGGATTCGCCTTGCTGCGTATTTCAGGCGCATAAGACGGGACGGTGCCGTTAAGAGGGTCCTGCTTGCGCTTGCCGAGGAAAAGCGCGATCTCATCTTCCGCCGTCGGGAAAAGCAAACGCTTCGCTTTGCCGGGATCCTTGCCGTTTGTGCGGCGCTCTTTGGGATGGATGCCGTGATCGACGGGATCAATCTCGTTCCGGATTTTCTCTCGGGGCTCTGCTTGCTCGCCTTCTTTTCGGCACTCGGTCGGCGCGTGCGCGGCTATCGCCTCGGCGCGGTGCTTGCCGGGGTCTACACCGCCGTTTCGCTTGGCGCGCATCTCTTCTCGCTTTCCTTTTTTGAAAGGTTCGATATCCTCGAGCTCTATGCGCGCGATGTCGACGCCGTTAAGCTTTACCGCTCCTATCTCACGCTTTCTTTCGTTGAGCTTTTGCTCTCGCTCGGTCTTAGCGTTCTGCTTGCGCTTGCACTCTGCCGGCTCGTGCCGCACGTTGCAGGCTCGATCGGAGAGGACGGCTCAGCCGAAACGCGGCGTCTTCATCGCTCGATGAAGCGAGAGGCGATCCTTGTCGCACTTTTCCGCTCGCTGGCAGCCGTCGCCTGGGTCGTTTATCTTTATTACGCACAGTTCACGAAAACGATCGTTCTCGACCCCGGCTTTTCAGGTGGCACGATCAGCTCGAACGTTCCGCTTGTGGACGGGCTCTGGCTCGTTCCGCCGCTGCTTTCGCTCGTCGAGCTATCCGTCGCTCTGCATCTCACGGGGCGATTTCGCACCGAAAGCGAGCTGACCTACTCGGAGATCTAAAACGCCAAAGAAGCAAGAGCCCCCCTCGATTGCATTTGCAATCGAGGGGGGCTCTTTACAGAGAAATTCAGTTGTTCGGGTAGGTGACGGTAACGCCGTCAAATGCATTGATACTGTAAATGCCCTTACCATCGCGGGCACCAAACAATGCGTCAAAGGCGATCAGCACATTATGCGACTCGCTTTCGTCATGATCGCAAGCAGAGAGATCAACGCCGCCATAGCCAAGACCTGCCTCTACGCGTTTGTACTTATACTCTCCCTCACCTGCATAGGAGGGCGTACCGTAGGTAGAGTCCTCGCAGTAATGATAGTTCGCCCAATCGCCGAAGATGACCTCGACGTTCTCGCAGGTAACACGTGTGGGACATGCCTCGGTTCTGCCGTCAACCTCTTGCGTATCGCGAACGTCTCCGACCACCATGCCTGCCATGCGGTAATTTCCCCACTGATAGTTGCTGGTCACATCGTTGTATACATCAAGACGGCATGCAATCGTGCTGTTCTTAATGACAACGTTGTTGCCGGTATTCATCGCTCCGACGACGCCGCCGACACGGGTATCGTAGGATCCCCACCAAGAGCCGATATTCACAGAGCTCTCAATAGTAATTCCGTCGAAGGTCGTGGTCGTGTCGTTATTGGAGCACCAACCAACGATACCGCCGGTGTTATGGTTGTAGTTCACAACGGTCGAATTTTTCAGGGTAATATTCTCAAAGGTAGCGGCACCTGCGTAAGCTGCAACACCCGAGGCATATCCATCACCGTTGTTCTCAATGATCGCGCCGTCGAGCGTCAGATTTTTGACAGTTCCCTCGTAAACCGCACCGAACAAGCCCAGGTGCTTCGAATTACAATCCTGATACAAATTCAAGATCGCATGACCGTTTCCGTCAAAAATGCCGGAGAAATCCGCGTTGCTTGCATCACCGATGGGATCAAAGCTGACTCTGTTTCCGTTTTCATCCATCAGATAGAGATCAATGTCCCTTGCAAGCGTGACCGTCTTGCCTTCAAAGGTCGTTCCTTCATCTACGAGCTTCCCGAAGCCCGCGAGCTGTGCAGGGGTACCCAACGAGAACTCGGTATCGTTCTCGTTATACCACGAGGTATCTGCGGTTCCGTCCCAAGGCTCGACAAGAGTGGGATACTCGGCATCGGCATCGTAATCGCTGCCAAAGCTGTCCTCCTCGCTGTCAAGCTGAGTTGCAAGGATCGTGATATCGAATGCGCCGCCGAGGTCGAGCCCCTGATAGTCGTTGCCGACGGTCTCGCCGTCCATCTTGAGGGCGATTCCGAGATAGGCGACCTCACCTGCGGCAAGCTCCCCCTTCGTGGTGCTCTCAATGGTATTAATGAACTCTGCGACCGTTCCGACCTTGGTATATCCCTCAAGACTGCGGTCAGTGGGATAGGCAAGCTCGCTCTCGCTCGGACACACGTACACGTCGATGACGTCGGCAAGCGAGGACAGCTCGTTTTCGGAGATGAACCTTGCCATCCATTTGAGCGCCAGCGTTCCCTCGTTCTCAATCTTCAGAATCTTGACGTCGGTATAGCCGGGCTCCCATTTCTCATAGCTGAAGATCGGATCCTCATTCCCCTTGATGGAATGCCACGTGCCGTCCTTGCCAAGCAGCTCCAGATCAACGATCAGAGTTCCCGACACGATCTTGTTTCCCTTGCTCGTCACGCTGTCGGTAAACCATGCAAAGGTCGTTCCGAGCAGCATCGCAAAGCAGAGCAGAAGCGCAAAAATGCCGGAGATCAATCCGCGCTTTGTGGTTCTGTCTGTCATTTCAAAACCTCCTGCAGTTTCTGAGTCGAATACGTTCGAAGATAAAATTTACATGAAGCGGGTCTTGCCGCCAAGCATCTGTTTATTTCGTTCGCTTCCACTTCTTGCTTTCGGATGCCTCGGCCTCGAGCTGTGCCTTGAGCTTCATGAGTTCTTCCTTCATGCGGCGGTTCTCCTCGCGCTCTGCGGCAAGCTCGGCGCGCTCTGCGCGGAGCTTTTCGGTTTGCTCGCTGCGGTATTTGCGAAAAAGTCGCACGACGCTGATGCCGTTATAGAGGATTAGAAGCAAAAAGGGAATCAGGATGCAAACGATGTACCCCTTGGTCGATTTCATAAAGGCGAAGAATCTGCCGACGGCAGGAAGCCTTCCCGCATATTTACCAAGGACGTACTCGGGACGGACAAGCTCCTGGTCGCTGACTCCGGTATTCGTTCCGTAGGTCTCGTAGCCCGTGACTCTCCCTTCTCCGTCGGTTTTGACGTCGCGGATGCGGTGGGTAACCGTCTCGCCGTAGCTGTCGCTGTTGGTGGAAACGAAGGCAATGACGTCGCCGATCTCAAGCGAAGCTCTGTCCTTGACCTTTTTGATGAAAACGATATCCCCTGCGTTAAAATGAATCCTATCGTTTTTATTCTTTTCGGAGAGGCTCATCGAGTCGGTCCGCACGATGTAAAAGCGCACGCCAAAGATGCTTCGCTCGTTTCTGTCAACCGTCGAAACGGAAAAGACCGTGAGAACAACAACGGCAACGGTAAAGAGAACGACGAGCAGGGTTATGATTCGAAAGAGAGCTGCGAGGGGTTTTTTCCCTTTTTCGTTACACTTCACGGCTCAAGCACTCCTTGTGCTTCAAGGACTGCACCCTCTACCGCATAAACGGTAATGCCGATGCCGTCATAGGTTTTGCCTTGGAACTCGTTTTTTGCCGATTTACGCATTTTTACAACGAGATGAAAAACATCGCTGCTTTGTCCCGGCTCCAGCCTGCCCTCGAAGGCAGTCAGCCGGCTTTGCCGCGCGCGCTCGTACGGCTCGGTCGTGATATAGAAATCAAACGCCTCAAGGAAGCGTTCCTGCTCGCTTTCAAAGTCAATGCTGACGAAAATGCGGTATTCAATCGGAAGGTTCCCGGTATTTTTCACCTGAAAGCCCTCTGTAAAGACTCCCTTGCCCGGTGAAAAAAGGAACGGCTCGTTCGTATCATCGATATTGATAAACTCCAAAACGTCCCCGACGAGCGAGGCTTCGTTGCTATCGACGAGATCCGCCTTGATCTTTCCGCTCGACACCGTGACCTCGTTTTTTCCGGTTGCTCCGAGCAGATCCTTTCCGGGGCCGAAGAGAAACAGGGTGAGGAGCAGGAGAATCGCCGATGCAACGATCCTGGCATTCAGGTGATCCCAGGTGCTGCGAGCCCGATACGTCAAAGCCTTCCCCTCCCTTTCTGTCGCTGCGATGCGTTCCGCAAAGCTTCCTTTTCTCCCCTTACAGTTGTTGCAAAAGGCATAACGATATGCAAAAGTTCGGTTTACGGTAGCAAACGGTGCCTTTTCTTACTTGGGGGAGTCATTATAGCACACTTTTTTTGATTTTGCAAGATTTTTTGAAAAGTTTTTTAATCTCGGAAACGGAGAGCTCCGCCGATTCAGAGGCATTTTGTGGTTTTTTGGCGCAGCTTGCGGTATCCTCTTGTCGAATTCCAATCAGGGGGGGCAGATAGAAAAACGCGGTCGCGCATTCCCCAAAAAAGGAATGCGCGACCGCAAACCGAGCTTTGTTCGGAATTCAATTGATCTAACAATTTCGTTGCGATTCGTTATTTGTTGTTGTAGATAACGGTAACGCCTTTATGGGTCGTCTGACCGTACACGCCCTGGCCGCCGCCGTAAAGCTGGTCAAAGGCACACAGAATCAAGTGATCCTCGCCCTCGTTGTGTACGTGATTGTCGTCTACCACCTCGTTGCCGTTGGCATCGGTCGGATGTCCGTAACGAGGGTTCGAATAAGCCGAGTTGCTTACGCCCTCCTGCACGCGGACGTAAGGCCAGCTCGTGCCTGCAAACTCGCAGTAGGTGTAATTCGCCCAATCGCCGTAAATAACCTCGACGTTCTCGCAGGTGAGCTGAGGAGCTACGGCGACGGTTGTGCCGTCTACAGTCTCGGTTGCGCCGCTGTTTCCGATCAGCATGCCGGCTCTGCGATAAGCATACCACTGATAGGAGGAGGTCACGTCGTTATAGGCGTCGATGCGGCAAGCAACCGTCGTATCCTTGATGAGGATTTGTGCGCTCGTGCTCGCTCCGCCGATCAGACCTCCGATCGAGTTGTCAAAATCGCCCCACTGTGCGGCAACGTTGGTAGAAGCATCCACGTTGCAGTCGGTAATCGCGATTTCACCCGATGCCCAACCGACGATTCCGCCGGCATAGTACTGATAGTCTGCAACGTTAGAATTGGAAACGGTAATATTCTCAAAGGCGGTGTTGTGTGCCACTGCCGCAACGGTTCCGCAAAGCGCGCTCTCTCCCGAAACGCTTGCGCCGTCCAGCACAAGATTCTTGACGGTTGCATCCTCAAGCTGACCGAAAAGCCCCAGTCCGCAGTCGGTATAATAATAACCGTTGTCCAGCGCCCACGTGTTTTGGCTCATATTCTTGATCACGTGACCCTGGCCGTCGAACGTTCCCATGAAGGACCGATCGTTACGGTAGGATCCGATCGGATCAAAGCAGACCGCCTCGCCGTTTTCATTCTCCAGATAGAGATCAACGTCCGTGTTTAGCGTAACGGTCTTACCTTCAAAGGTTACAGGCAAGTCGAACTCCTCGACCAAATAGGTCGCGGGAACATTGCCGTCTATGAGTGCTGCAAGACCTGCGAGTGCCTCGGCGCTGTTGAGCGTGTATTCGGTTGCATCGGGATCGTACCAGGACAGGTCAATTGTGCCGTCCCACGTATCCGTAGCAGAAGGGAATGAGGTCTGTGAATCATAATCGTTGCCGAAGCCGTCAGACTCATCGGTGTACTGGGTTGCAAGGACACGCACGCCGAGATCAAGCGAGGGAGCTGTTCCCGCAACTGCATTCGCCTCGTTTTCAACCGACTCGGGCATGGTAAGTACGATTGCGATAACCTGTGCGGTCTCGTCGCCGGGAAGGATGGGAGAGTCAGTTCTCACGATGGGAGCAAACTCGGAAAGCTTAGTCATCGTACCAACCGAGCTGAGCGCCGACTCGCGCGAGCCAAACATGGTGGGCATCAAAATATCCGCATAATTGAAGCCGGAGCTGTACTCATCCTGAACGTAGCTTCCGATCTGAAGGTAATCCGAGAGCTTGAAGCTCTCGCCGAGCACGTTCGTCGCACCGACCTCATTTGTAACGTTGACCTGCAGCTGATACTTCAGCGCAAGCGAGCCGGCGTTGGAGATGCGAAGGAATACGATCTCGGTATAGCCCGGCTCGTAAAGTGCGTTCTCGTTAAAGAGCTTGGTATTTTCGTTGACGGTGCTCCACTCGTCGCCCCAGCTCGTCTTGTACTCGAGCTCAACGTCGAGCGTTCCCGACTTGATGACGTTGCCTGCGCTCGTTACCTCGTCGGTAAACCACGCAAAGGTCGTACCGAGCAGCATCACAAAGCAAAGGAAAAGAGCCAAAATGCTCGAAAGCAGAGCTTTCTTCGTGTTTTTTCTGGTTGTCATATGTATGCCTTTCTTAGTACCTGTGTTCTGCTTCCCCGATCCGAACGGGTACGGGGAGGCGGAGCAGCTTCCTTACCGCCCGGCTCCCGCGAGGATGGGAGCCGGGATTTCGATAAAGCGTTCGTTAAAACTGCGATTCGATATCAGTTTGCAAAGGTGTTGCCGGATTCCTGAATCGAAACGCCGTAGCTGCTATGATCCTGAACGTAGATCGCGTTCTCAAGAGAATCTACGGTTGCAAAGGTGTTTCCGATCAGCTCAACCGGAGTAGCAGAGGCATATCTGCCGAGGTAGATAGGTCCTGCCGCATATGCGCTTGCAAACATATTATTCTCAATCACAAAGTTGCCGTATCCGTTGCTGCCGTTTCCGGTGTAATGCGCGTAAACGCCGTAATATGCTCCTTCTGCTGCAAAGGTGCAATTTTTGATCGTTACGTTTCCGGAGCCGCCGCTTGTGCGTCCCTGGTCGGTAAAGGCAATCGCTGCCCCACCGTTCGCAAGCTTCCCGGTAAAGGTGCAGCCGTCGATCACGAGATTCATCGCTCCGCGATTGGCGCTACGAATCTCGTCACCCGTGATGATATTGGCAATTCCGAGAGTTTTTGCAGTCCCTTTACCATCATAACTCATCTTCGCGCCTGCTGCATCAAAGGTAATCCCCTTAAGCGTTACGTTGCTTGCACCGTTGAGGTTGATGCAATCAACAACCGTGCCCTCGGAGCCGATGAGCGTTACGTTGCTCTTCATATAGATCGTACCGCGATACTCACCGTCATACAGCACAATCGTCTTATCCCCGGTAGCGTTATTGATCGCGTTCTGGAGATCCTCTGCCGTGGTTACGACCTCGATACCGTCGATGAACAATACGCCTGCTTCTTTGATGCGGCTGACGTCAGCAGTCGTGTTATTCAAAACGACCTCTACAAGAATACCGTAGTTGCCCTTGTTTACGTTATCGCCGCTTGCATATTCCTGATACCAGATCTCATCGATCACGGAATCGGTAGCAACGAGCTTTGCAAGGTAAGGACCATTGTCACGGACGCGAATGCCGCGATAGGTGGACTCGACCTTTGCATTGTTAAGCACAACGTCAAGCACTGCGTTGCTCTTGTCATTCCAGGGGTTGGTGTCAATTGCATAAGCCATATCCGTGCCGCCCCGGTTCGTTACGGTGGTGCCGTTTACGGTCAGATCTCCGCCGTTCACACAGAGGGTGCAGCTCATCGCATTCCAGCCCATGTTCAGGCCGGTCGTATTCACCGTAATAAGGCCTTCGCCGTTAACGGTAAGATTACCCTTAACGTCAAACAGGTTCTTGTTAGCGTTTGCGGTCACGTTGAAGGTGCCGTCAATCGTCATACCGTTCATGTTGAGAACGACGGTCTTTCCTACGGGAACGGTGAAGGTGGTTTCTGCAACCGAAATGCTGGCAGTGAGAAGATACTCGCCGCCGTTTGCAAGTGCCGCTGCAAGCTGCTCCGCGTTGTAGATCAGATTGCTATTCTCGGGAATGACACGATATGCCCCGTCCTGATCAGCAACTGCCTTGAGCCCGTCAGCAAGCCACTCGGTGGGGTTCGCATAGTTGTGACCGCTGAAAATACCGCCGGTAACGGTCGTGTCGTCCGAACCGAGGAACTCGCCAATCAGATTACCGCCGGTAACAGAAACGGTACCGTCCCACGAAACCAGAGAATAGCGCCCCGTCAAGATACCGCCGTTAAGCGTAGCGGTGCTGCCCTCCTGCACGGCAACTGCGGGGTGGCCCCCCTCCTCATCGGTAGGTACTGTAATCGTACCGCCGTTCACTACGATGGTATTGCCTGCTTCATAAGCGTAAATACCGTCTCCGTTTGACTCAATCACGCCGCTCTCAAAGAATACCGTAGCACCGTTAAACAGAGCAACTGCCTCAAAACCGCCGTCGTTAACGATCTTGCCGTTTTCGCCGCTGTCGATGATGGTAAGCGTGCATCCGTTTACAACGACGGGGGAGATCCCGTTACTCGAAAGAGTCTTACCGGCGAGATCAAGCACGACCGAGGCGGGAGTGGATCTCATTGCATAAGCGGTTGCTGCTGCAGTGAAAACGAGCGAATCGGTAAGCTCGATATCCTCTGCCAGTGCAATCACGTCACCGGGCTCTGCGTTTGCAACTGCTGCCGCGAGGTCCTCTGCGGTATAGATCTGCATTCCCTCTACCCATGCGTCCGCATCGTAATCGTTGCCGAAGCTGTCCGACTCGGCGGTATACTGGGTTGCAAGGAGCTGAATGGTGAAGTCGTCGCCGATGGAGAGATTCTGATACTCGTCATCCGCGGACTCCTGCATCTTCAGAACGACGGTCGTGGTATAATCGGCGCCAGCGGCAAGATTGCCGCGTACGATGCCTTGGCTGATGACGTCTGCAAGAGTGCCTACGAGCATCGATGCATCGAGATCGGTGCGGTTCTCGACCTGCGTTGCGTTTGCATCGGTATCGGCGATCTCATAGAGATAGACGTCAATGACCTCGGCAAGCTTGGAAACTGTGCCCGTCGGGATGATTGCGAGCTGATACTTAAGCGCAAGGGTTCCTTCGTTGGAAATCTTGATATGCTTTGCATCGGTATATCCGGGCTCCCACAGCTGAGCCGCGGTGTAAATCGCAACCCCCTCTGCATTCTTCCAATCGGAAGAATCGTCAGCAGGAACCGCTTTCGTTCCGTCTGCATAGTACATCTCAACGTCGAGCGTTCCCGACTTGATGACGTTGCCTGCGCTCGTTACCTCGTCGGTAAACCACGCAAAGGTCGTGCCAAGCAGCATGGTGAAGCAGAGCGCAAGCGCCAAGACACTTGACAGGAGCGCTCTCTTTGTGGTTTTGTTAGTCATTTTTAGCCTCCTTTTAAGATTTGTTGTTCGACTAACTCTATGTAAAGCGGCGATGCCGCAAAACACCGATCAGGGGCTCTCCCGATCCTCGGGGAGTATGGGGGGCTTCTCCTCGGTGCGCTCAAGCTGTGCCTTGAGCTTCATGAGTTCTTCCATCATGCGGCGGTTCTCCTCGCGCTCTGCTGCAAGCTCGGCGCGCTCTGCGCGGATCCGCTCGGTCTGCTCTGCCCGATATTTTCGGAAAAGCCGCACGACGTTCGTTCCGTTATAGAGGATCAGAAGCAGAAACGGGGTGAGAATGCAAATGATATACCCCGGAGTCGTTTTTACGAAGGCGAAGAATCTTCCGACGAGAGGGAGCTTCCCCATGTATTTCCCAAGGACGTATTCGGGCTCAACGAGTGCCTCGTCAGTCACGCCCGTATTCGTTCCGTAGGTTACGTAGCCGATGACCTTTCCCTCTCCGTTCGTTTTGACGTCGCGGATGCGGTGGGTGATCGTCTCGCCGTAGCTGTCACTGTTGGTCGAAATAAAGGCAATGACG
>JAZNFP010000026.1:0-8886 GCA_045576095.1 Eubacteriales bacterium | reverse complement strand
GGCTGCTTGACGGTGACGATGTAGCCTCCGAGGTTGGTGCCCGAGACGGTATAGGCGGCGGATTTGGGGAGACGGATCTCCTTTCCGCCGCCCTTTTTGTCGGGAACGAAAAAGATCTCGTAGGTGGTGCCGCCGTACTGGACGGTGAGGGGGTTTTCCTCGGTTTTCTCCTTGATCTGCGTTAGATACTCGGACAGAGTCATACCGTTTTGAAAGAGATAAGCGGCGTGAGGCGTGCCGAGATAGCGGAGCGTTCCGCTCGGATCGACCGAAAAGCCGTAATGCGGAGCATTCGAGGCGAGCCACGCGTAAAAGGCGGCGGCGAGAGGGTTTTCGAGCGTAACGGGAGTCATCTCATCCCCCTTCGGCACGAGCAGAGAGAGCATCACGCCGTATCCGCCGGCAAGCGGACTGATTGCCTCTGCAGACTCAACCCCCGCCGTGACGATCGGGAGGGTATAGCTCGCGTTGGCAGAGCCGTAGGCACGGAGCATCTCGGAGAGCGCCAAAACGACCTCGGCGTTCGCACGCACCGATGGGTCGGACACGGCAAAGCTTGTCCCTGCATAGCGCTCAAGCGGCACGGCGTCGCAAACCGCCATCTCGAGCGCATCGCCCGAGATGGCGTGCAAAGCGTCGGAGAGGACAAGCGCCCCGCTATCCTCGCCAACGAGATACACTGCCCTGGTATCTCCCTCTTCCCTCTTTCTTGCGCTCTCGTTTGCCTTCGGGAGCAGGATCGCGAAGATTGCAAGCATCGTGACGACCCCGATAGCAGAAAGCAGATAGAGTGCTCCCTTCGTCTTTTTTTCGGTTTCCATTTTCAATTCTCCTTTCGGTTATGATATTCGGCAAGGTTCGACAGAATCAAAAAAGAATGAAACCAATGCGAGCTTCGCATTGGTTGCAGTCTTTTGACTTGATTTAGGCGCATCAGATTTCGGCGAGAAGCGTCGTTTGCGACCCGAAGGTGTATACGAATACTCCGAGAGGAAGCAAACGGCACTAGGAAAAATCCGATCTAAACACCTTAAAAACGTTCGAAAGGTCAATGTTATCACTTTTCGGCTTCTCCTTCGGATTTTTTCGGTCTCGTCAAATAGGAAAGCCCTTTTTTGAATTACTTATCGGCATCCCTCATCGACAGATTGTGTCTGCCCTTCTCATCGGTGCCGAGGTATTTGACACGGACGCGGTCGCCGACGTTTACAACGTCCTCGACCTTCTCGGTGCGCTTGTTGTCAAGCTTCGAGATGTGGACCATGCCCTCCTTACCGGGAGCGTACTCAACGAACGCGCCGATCGGGATGATTCTGGTGGCGGTTGCATCGTAGGTCTCGCCGCCGCCAGGCTCGAAAACGATCGCCTCAATGATGGTTCTTGCCATATTGATGCTCTCCTGCTTCACAGCCGAGACGAAGATGGTTCCGTCGTCCTCGATGTCGATCTTGGCACCGGTATCGGCAACGATCTTCTGAATGACCTTTCCGCCGCTTCCGATGACCTCGCGGATCTTATCGGGATTGATGTGCATGGTGATCATCTTGGGCGCATACTCGGAAACCTCGGTGCGGGGTGCCTCGATCGCCTTGAGAATGACCTCGTCGATGATATAGTCACGGCCCTTATGGGTGGTGACGAGCGCCTCGCGGATGATCTCGGGGGTCAGACCGTCGATCTTCAGATCCATCTGGATCGAGGTGATACCCTTATGAGTACCTGCAACCTTAAAGTCCATGTCGCCGTAGAAGTCCTCAAGGCCCTGAATGTCGATCATGGTGGTCCAGGAGCCGTCGTCCTCGGTGATCAGACCGCAGGAGATACCTGCAACAGGCGCCTTGATCGGAACACCTGCCTCCATGGGTGCAAGGGTCGAGCCGCAGACCGATGCCTGCGAGGTGGAGCCGTTCGAGCTGACGACCTCGCTGACGAGACGGATCGCATAGGGGAACTCCTCCACCGAGGGGAGAACCGGGATGAGCGAGCGCTCTGCGAGCGCACCGTGACCGATCTCGCGGCGTCCGGGGCTGCGGGCTGCCTTTGCCTCACCCGTCGAGTAGCCGGGCATATTGTACTGGTGCATATAGCGCTTGGAGGTCTCCTCGTCGATGCCGTCAAGCTTCTGCGCCTCGTCAGCGGAGCCGAGGGTGGCGATCGTCAGAACCTGTGTCTGACCGCGCGTGAAGAGTCCCGAGCCGTGCGTACGGGGGAGCAGACCGACCTCAGCGGAAAGGGGACGGATCTCATCCATGGCACGGCCGTCAACGCGCTTCTTGTCGTTGATGAGCCAGCGGCGGACGATCTTCTTCTGAATCTTATAGATCAGCTCGGCAAGCTGAACCGAGAGGTTCGGATACTTCTCGCCGAAGGTTGCGGAAATGTCCTCGATGATGGGCTGAAGCTTTGCATCGCGAACGTTCTTATCGTCGGTATCAAGCGCTTCCATCACGCGAGTCTCGCAGTATGCGAAGATCTCGTCAAACATCTCGTGATCCAGCTCGCCCGAGGTATATGCAAACTTGGGCTTGCCGACCTCCTTGATGATGCCGTTGATGAAGGTGAGCAGGTCGCGGATGACCTCATGCGCGTGCATGATGGCGCCGAACATCTCGTCGTCCGAGATCTCGTTTGCACCTGCCTCGATCATGACGACCTTTGCCTCGCTTGCGGCAACCGTCAAATCAAGATCGCTCTTCTTGCGCTCCTCTGCCGTGGGGTTAACGACGTACTTACCGTCGACCATGCCCATGAACACGCCACCGATCGGGCCGTTCCACGGGATATCCGAGATGGAGAGAGCAATCGAGGCACCGATCATTGCGGCGATCTCGGGGGAGCAATCCTGATCCACCGACATGACCTCAAGAGCGATCGAAACGTCGTTACGGAGATCCTTGGGGAACAGGGGGCGGATCGGGCGGTCGATCACACGCGAGGTGAGCACTGCCTTCTCCGAGGGCTTGCCCTCTCTCTTGAGGTAGCCGCCCGGGATCTTACCGACCGAGTACATCTTCTCGTTGTAATCGACCGACAGGGGCAGGAAGTCGATGCCGTCACGGGGTGCAGCCGATGCGGTTGCGCAGGCGAGCACTGCCGTATCGCCGTAGCGAACGAGGCAGGAGCCGTTTGCAAGACCTGCAAGCTTGCCGATTTCGACGACCAGGGGTCTGCCGGCGAAATTATAGCGGTAGACCTTGTAGTTGTCAAAGGATTTTGCTGATGATTTCATCTTTTGAAACCTCCTATTATTTTTTCGGACAGGAGGACATAGCACTTAAAGAGTTGCCGCAGCACCTCTGCGACCCCTTTTTAATTGCTACCTCCGCCGTCCGTAGATAACGCTTTACACAGAAAAGGTGGAAAACAACCTCGGGGCCGCCTTCCACGCTTTTGTCTGTGTATTTGGCTCCGAATTACTTACGGAGACCGAGCTTAGCGACGATGGCGCGGTATCTCTCGATATCCTTCTTTGCCAGGTAGCCGAGCAGGTTCTTTCTGTGACCGACCATCTTGAGCAGGCCTCTCTGGGAGTGGTGATCCTTCGGGTTCTGCTTCATGTGCTGGGTCAGAGAGTTGATTCTGCTGGTGAGAATCGCAATCTGAACCTCGGGCGAGCCGGTATCGTTCTCGCTCATTCTGTTGGCTTCGATGATCTGCTGCTTGAGTTCCTTTTCCATTGTCTTTTCACCTTTCATGCTTTCGCATATTTTATTTTTGCCCGAAGCACAGCCGGCGGCGGGTGAAGCTGATCCGCTGACCGTGGACCGGGTCAATCGGCAATATTATAGCACACTTTTCCCTCTTTGTAAAGAGAATGTTGAAAGCTTTTTGGAATTTACAAAACGTTTACAATTATTTCTTGCCGCTGACGTAGGGCCAGAGCGCACCAAGGTATGTCACGCCAGAGCCGACCGTCGTGATCGCCATTGCCGCCATCGCCGCGTAGGAGAGGATATGATTTTGAGCAAAGATCGGGAAAAGCGGCTCCAGGATCAGCATCAGAATGGCAAAGATCTGCGTTACCGTCTTCATCTTTCCCCAAATCGACGCCGCCACAACGACGCCGCGGCTTGCAACGACAAGGCGAAGCGAGGTGACTCCGAGCTCGCGGAGCATGACGATCGCGGCAACCCAGACGAGGATCATGCGGATCTCGGCGTAGTCGGGTGCGGCAAGCAGCGAGATCAGGGCGCCGAATACCATGAACTTATCGGCAAGGGGATCAAGGAACTTGCCAAAATCGGTGATCAGGTTGTACTTGCGCGCGATCTTGCCGTCGAGCATATCGGTCAGCGATGTGACGGCAAAGATTGCGGCGGGGATCACAAAGCCCCAGATTTTGATATTACTGCCCATGTAGAGGATGCTTGCCATGAAAACGGGAACGAGGATCATCCGCACGATCGAAAGAATATTCGGAAGGTTCATGATCCTCTGTGCCTTCATCTGATTGTCTTGCATTGTTTTATCTCCTTTTTCTTTTCATCATCTTCGGCTGTTTTACGAAACGACCTCGCCCACAAGATCGTAGTCAAGCGCCTCCGTAATCAAAACGCGCACGAAGCTGCCCTCGGGAATGCGCGTCTTTGCCGAGAAGTAGATCCTGCCGTCAACGTCGGGGGCGTCGCCCTCGCTTCTGCCGTAATGCGTTTCTGCAACGACGTCGTATCCCTCGCACAGAACCGTCAGCGTTTTACCGATCATTCTCTTTCCGAGCTCCTCTGCGACCGCAAGCTGGGTCTGCATCAGGATATCGTATCTGTCCTGCTTAGTCTGCTCGTCAAGCTGCCCCGGCAGCTCGGCGGCGGGAGTTCCCTCCTCGGGGGAATAGGTAAAGGCGCCGAATCGCTCAAACCTTGCTTCCTTGACGAAGGCGCAAAGCTCCTCAAAGTCGGCGTCGGTCTCGCCCGGGAAGCCGACGATCGCCGTAGAGCGAAGGGTGATTCCGGGAACCTCGCGGCGGAGCTTCGCAATCGTTTTACGGATCAGCTCGGCGCTCCCGTGCCGATTCATGCCCGCAAGGATCCTGTCCGAGATGTGCTGGATCGGAACGTCCATGTATTTGAGCAGCCGATCATTGTCCCGAAGCTCGGCGATCAGCTCGTCGGTGATCTTATCGGGATAGCAGTACAGCAGGCGGATCCAGGGAATCTCGGTCGCACGCGTGATCTCGCGTACAAGGTGCGCGAGGCTGTATTTCCCGTAAAGATCAAGCCCATAGCGCGAGGTGTCCTGCGCGATGAGGTTCAGCTCCTTGACGCCGAGCGCCTCAAGCTCCCTTGCCTCGGCAACGATCTCCTCGATTGTGCGCGAGCGCATCCTTCCTCGGATGCTCGGAATCGCGCAGTAGGTACAGCGGTTGTCGCACCCCTCGGCGATCTTGAGATACGCCGTATGCTCCGGGGTGGTAAGGCATCGGTCGCCGCCGAGCGGTGCCGCCTCCTTATCGAGATACGAGGAGAAGCGCTCCCCGCGCGAAACCGCCTCAACGGCGCGCACGATCTCATGATAGCTTCCCGTACCGAGCACGGCATCGACCTCGGGCATCTCGGCAAAGATCTCGCCGCGGTAGCGCTCGGCAAGACAACCGGTGGCGATAATGCCCCGAAGCTTGCCGTTCTTTTTCAGCCATGCGACGTCAAGAATGTTGTCGATCGATTCCTGCTTGGCGCTCTCAATGAAGCCGCAGGTGTTGACGACGATAATCTCCGCCTCGGTATCCTCGGGGACGATCTCGTACCCCGCGTCGTACAGAAGGCGAAGCATCACCTCGGTATCGACCAGGTTCTTGGCACAGCCAAGCGATACAAATCCGATTTTCGTCATAGGGGTCCTTTCTTATTTCAGGAATCTCTTGATCCTCGGACGGATCTGCCTCAAATAACGCACAATCATCTGTGTCATCAGAAGATCGTAGATCAAAAAGGTCAGGTTGGCAAGCAGCCAGATCGGAATGAGAAGCTCGCGCGAGAGCAAAAGCTCAACTCCAAACAGCCGTCCGCCGAGCAGCAGTGCGCCGATGGCAACCGAATTAAAAAACAGAAGCTTCGGCAAAAGCGAAAGGCGCCTCGGAAGCCTTTCAAAATAGTACTTCAGGATGGGGTAGATCCCGCCGAACAGCAGATACTCGAGCGAAACAAAGCCAAACAGGAGCATCAGCGCAAGTGCCGAGGTGGCAAAATAGATCAGGTACGCCCACACGCGACGAAGCTCGAGCATGGCAAACACGACCGGAAGCGAAGCAAAGAGGATCGCAACGATGTCAAGCGACGGCACGAGCCGGCCAAGCAGCAGGAAAATCACGCCGAGCGCCGTCAGAATCGCCGACAGAGTCAGCTCGCTTGTTTTTTTCATCACTGGCAGAAGTTACAGAGCAGGTTCATGCAGCAAAGAGTCGTACAGAGATCGCTGTCCGAGCATCCGCCGCCGCGACTGTAGCCTGCGTTGTAATAGGTGCTTCCGTAGCCGTTTGCCGTGCGGTTGAACATCTGCTTTGCCTGCTGATACTCGGGGTTGCCCGGATTCATCGAGCAGGCGATCTCAAGCTCGCGCATGGCGTCGTTGACCCAGCCGCGGTGCATCAGGGTAATGCTTTTGAGGTAATGCCATTCGGCGCCTCGGTTGGCAACGGCAATATTTTCAAGGGCAGAATCGGCAGCGCCGAAGCGGTTGGCGTTGATCATGCGGCGGATCTGCTGATACAGGGGATCGCCCTGCCCCGCATAGCTCTGCTCCGAATATCCGCTGCCTCCCCCTGCGGCGCCCGTGCTCCGCATTTTCTGAATAGCATCATAGGCGGCGTTAACGTCCTGCATCTTCTCGGTCGCAAGATCCGCCAGAGGGTTGTCCTTCGAGTAATTATCGGGATGGTACTTTTTGGCAAGCGCGTAGTACGCCCGCTTAACCTCCTCGTCGGAGGCTGTAGGCGAGACGCCAAGCACCTTATAGGGATCCTGAATCATGATCTGTTCCTTTCTCCTCGCTCGGGGCGAGCTTCTTGATGTGCTCGGTCAGTCCGAGATACAAAATATTCGAAATGATGGCGCGCACCGTGCCGTTCTCCCCGAAGGGCAGAAGATCGACCGCCTTCTCCAATGCCGAAAGCTCAAGACAAAGCGCCGTATGCATCGCGGCGCGGTCGGATGAGGTCAGCTCCCGTCCGCCGTAGGCAACGACATAGGGGTTATAGTTTCCGCGCTTCCGATCGTCCTCGTAATCCTCGGCGGCGTCGGCAGCGTAGATGAAGCGGCCGAGATGCCGTCCGATCTCGTTGCAAATTCTTCGGTTTGTCCCCGAAAGCCCCTCGGAAAAGGCGGCGGCAAGCATCTCCCCGAAGGCATCCGCCGAGGGATCGACCGCAGCAGACCTCTCGCTCTCAAGGCTTGCAAGCGTATCGAGACAAAGTCGGAACGCTGTGTTGAGCTCGGGGAGCGCTGCGCGGCGTGCGGCACGGCGGAAGATCGGGAAAAGGCAGGCGGCGCGCAGCTTTCTCCGAACGCCTCGGTCCCTCAAATCGTCCTTTAACTGATGATAGGTGAGCAGCGCCGAGATCCGCGCGGCAAGCCGCAGCGTTTCGTTTGGCTCGACCATCGGCACTCTCTTGTGCGGATGCACGATACAGCGATGGCGCCCGACCCGAATCTCCTCACCGTCGGTCACAAGCCGCACAAGCACGAAGAAAACGAAATCGTAGCTGAGCGAGAGCGACGAGAGCCGCCCCGTCGTTTTCTTCATGGTTTTGCAAAGGCCGCAGTAGAGCGCGCGGTAGTATCGCTCCTCGCGCACGAGAAGCTCGGGGATATAAGGTCTGACGTAGCCAAACATCCGCACACCTCCCGCGCCTGAAATTGACATTACTTATATTATAGCATACCTCGTGCCATTTGTGTGAACAATTTGAAAAATTGTGAAAAAACCTTGAGCGCTTTTCGGTTTCAGATGGTATTTTGGCAAGATTTTCTTTGATCGCTTGATTTTTTCCAAAGCCGGCGGTATAATAGAGACACATGAAATGCGAGGTTATTCTATGAAGGGTTTTGGGGAGCTTGCTCGATACGGCATCGTCGGCGTTCTGACGACCGCAGTCAATTTTCTCGTTTATGCGCTCTGCACGCGCGTTTGGTTCCCCATGCTGCTTGAGGCAAACGAGGCGCTTTATGCAACCGTCTTTAACTGGGTATCCTGGGTATTTGCCGTTCTGTTCGCCTTCTTTGCCAACCGAAGCTTCGTCTTCTTCGAAAGACGTCGCGGAAGCGTGCTTCTTTTGCAGCTCGTCTCGTTCGTTTTGCTGAGGCTCGGCTCGGGGGTGCTTGAAAACTTTACTCCTGCGCTCCTCATTTACCTCAATGCAAACGACCTTGCCGCCAAGCTCGCCGTTTCTCTTGCCGTGATCGTCTTGAATTTCTTTTTCACCAAGTTTATCACCTTTTCGAAAGCAAAAGCGCCGCTTCCCCCCGTGGACGCGACAGAATCCGACAGCCGTCGTCATTTATGAATATTTTTCTCAAGATCATTCGAATTTCCTTCATTTATTTTTCATAAATAACTCATTTGTTCACCTTTAGTTCATATTTTTGTGCCATAATACCCCTGCAAAGCGAAATAAATTATGAACGAAAGAGGTGTGAAGCGGATGAGCCGACGTTGGCTGTTGTTCCTGGTGCTGTTGCCGATCCCCTTTGCGGTCGGTCTTGCCTTTCTTCTCCCGAGCGGCTTTGCCTCGCTTCCTACCGCGGCAAGCATCTCCTGCCTCAACGCCGCACTCGCCTGTCTTGCCCTCATCGGAATCGGTGCCGTGCTTTTGCTTGCGGCGCACCGCTTTCACCGTAAAAACAGCGAAACCCGATAAACAAGGGACTGCCTCAAATGCGATTTTCGCATTTGAGG
>JAZNFP010000025.1:0-4441 GCA_045576095.1 Eubacteriales bacterium | reverse complement strand
CGTCATTGCCTTTATTTCGACCAACAGTGACAGCTACGGCGAGACGATCACCCACCGCATCCGCGACGTCAAAACGAACGGAGAGGGAAAGGTCATCGGCTACGTAACCTACGGAACGAATACGGGCGTGACTGACGAGGCGCTCGTTGAGCCCGAATACGTCCTTGGGAAATACGTGGGGAAGCTCCCCTTCGTCGGAAGATTCTTCGCCTTCGTAAAAACGACTCCGGGGTATATCGTTTGCATTCTCACCCCGTTTCTGCTTCTGATCCTCTATAACGGAACGAACGTCGTGCGGCTTTTCCGAAAATATCGGGCAGAGCAGACCGAGCGGATCCGCGCAGAGCGCGCCGAGCTTGCCGCAGAGCGCGAGGAGAACCGCCGCATGATGGAAGAACTCATGAAGCTCAAGGCACAGCTTGAGCGCACCGAGGAGAAGCCCCCCACACTCCCCGAGGATCGGGAGAGCCCCTGATCGGTGTTCTTCGGCATCGCCGCTTTTACATACAGTTGGTTACACAGTAAAGCACAAAAGGAGAGTCTAATAATGGCTAACAGAACCACAAAGAGAACCGCAAAGCGAGCGCTTATCTCGAGCATCTTTGCTCTGGCTCTCTGCTTCATCATGCTGCTTGGCACGACCTTTGCATGGTTTACCGATGAGGTAACGAGTGCAGGTAACGTCATTCAGTCCGGAACGCTTGAGATTGAGATGCTGTGGAAGGATGCAACCGCAAACGGCACACAACAGACCTATAAGGATGCTACCGAGGGTGCGATCTTCAACTATGACAAGTGGGAGCCCGGCTACATTGAGGCAAAGAATATCAAGATCAGTAATGCCGGTACGCTGGCGCTCAAGTATCAGCTCGCTATCGTGGCTACCGGAGAGATTTCCAAGCTCGCAGACGTGATCGACGTTTACTACGCCGAGGGCGAGATTGCTCTTACAGACAGAGCAATGCCCGAGCTTACCAGGCTTGGGACGCTTACCGAGGTTCTTGCAAGCATACCTGCAACTGCAAGCGGAGATCTTCTCAAAGGGGAGACCGACGTTGTGACCGTTGCGCTTAAGATGCAGGAAACCGCGAACAACGATTATCAGGATCTGTCTATCGGTTCTGAATTTGCCGTGAAGTGCTTTGCAACGCAGCTGACCTTTGAGAATGATAGCTTTGACAATCAGTATGATGCAGTGGCTACTGTCGGCATAGAGGCAGAGCTGCTTGCAGCTCTCGCAGCAGACTGCGCCCCGATTGCTCTCGGCAACAGCGTAGAGATTCCTGCAGAAAAGACGGTCATCATCGATCTTATGGGCTAAATCATGAGCCGGGCAGCAACCGTTACCGGCGGCACCTTCGGTACGGGATCTAAGGCTCAGGAGCTCGCAAGCTCCGGCATGACAGCTTTCGGTTGCCTCACTCTAATAACGGACCGAACGTTTCGCGATTGAGACGAGTGGGTGTGTGCGCAAGGGGAACAGACCGAGATTTGCCGTTTGTGCGTGCGAATCGGCGGCCAAAGAAATTGCTTTTTGGGAAAGGAGGATGCACAATGAAAAGCTCGGTTGGGATGATCAGCGACAAGCTGTTTTTGCGAAGCTTTTTGCTATCGGTCGGCAGCATCCTTCTTTGTCTTGCCTTGCTTTGCTCGATGACCTACGCGTGGTTTTCGGACGGGATCGAAAGCGACCGTAACGCTTTGGTTTCCGGCTCCTTCCTCCTGGAATTTAAGGTAAAGGACAGTGATGGAAACGAGATTCCTCTGACCGGTAACGCCTTTCGTCCGTCTGCAAGGACGGCACTTTTGCCTCGGACGGGGGTCTACACCGTGACGCTGACGCTTACCGAGCAATCCGATGCCAAGGGGTACTGTATCGTTACCTGCGATAATATGTACCCGAAGCTCACCGAGGTGATCGTCGGGGAGAGCACAAAGAGCAAGGACGGCCGCGAGTTAAACTCCCCCTTCATTTTTCAGGTGGAGGTGACGGTGGCTCCGGGAGCCGGTGGTGTGCCGCTTGTGCTCGAGCCCCGCTGCGGTGTTCCGTCTGCACCGCATATTCTCTATAATACGAAAATTCTTCAAAGTGATTTTGAGGTCCAGCATTAAGCGTTCGCCTGCGAGGGCGGATGCATCGAACGTACTTGTTCCGTCTTGAGGAGGTGATACGCAAAAATGACAAGCCTGAAGGGCACAAGATATGCGCTCTTTAGCGCGATCCTATCGCTGCTTTTATGCGTATCCATGCTCGTTGGAACGACGTTTGCCTGGTTTACCGACAGTGCTGTCAGCCCAAACAACGTGATCATCTCGGGATCTCTTTCGGTAGAGCTCAAATATGCCAAGGGGGACGGAGGCGCACTTACCGAGTGGAAGACCGTAGCCGGCAGCTCGGACGTTTTCGATCGGCATGCCATCTGGGAGCCGGGACGGGTTGAGGTTGTGTATCTGCGGGTCTCAAACGTTGGAGAGCTTGCCCTCAAGTATCAGCTGTTTGTGAACGTCTTTTCTGAGACGTCCGGTCAAAATGCCTCCGGGGAGAGCTTTCGGCTGTCGGATCATCTCGTGTTCGGAGTTTTTGAGACCGACGGTGGGATGCTGTCGGATGCCGAAGCGATCAGGAGGGTGTCGGTTTCTTCAAAGGGACTGAAGGATTACGATGGCGCAACAAGGCGGCTCAGAGCGGGAGACGTTGCTTATATGGCGATGATCGTCTATATGCCGGAGGGAGTGGGCGACAGCATCAACAATTACGGAGCCGATACCCCGACGGTCGAGCTTGGCGTCAACCTTCGCGCAACGCAGGTCGACTTTGAGAGCGATATCTTCGGTCCCGATTACGATAAGGATATTGTCTTTGGCGCGACCTACGTGGAGAATCTTGAGGATCTGAGAGAATCCGTCGAATACGATGATGAGATCCTGATCAACAAGGATATCGGCATAACCGACGAGGATTCGCTGATCAATGCAGGCTCGTCTGAAGATGAATACCTCGCGGGTCTGCTCGTCAGGACCGATACGGAGCTGCATCTGTCCAAAAACAACCTAAGCTACGTCGGAACGAAGCCGCTTGACGCCTTGATCCACGTGATTGAAGGAGCGCGGCTCGATCTCGTCGGTGGCTCAAACAACAGAGTCTATGCCGAAAGCGAGATCCGCACGGGTCTTATCTCGGCGGACGGCGGCGCGGTCGTGAATATTCATGGCGGTGATTACAGCATATCCGGCGGTACGGTTCTCTTTGCCGATACGGGTGCTGTGATCAACGTTTACAAGGGCTTTTTCAGGACACAGGCGGATAGTGCGCTTCTTGTATCGACAGGGGCAGAGGATGCGAAGATCTGCCTCTACGGCGGAACCTTCGTCAATTTTGATCCTCGCACCGCCGACGGCGGCAGCATGGTCGCCGAGGACTTTGAGGTGATCACAAGCACAGAGGAGAACGGCGACGTGTGGTACACCGTTGTGCCGAAGATCTACGAGACCTATACGCCGGTTTCCGATATTCAAGGCATCATGGACGCGTTTGCGTCAAGTGCAGACGGCATCTATCTGTCGAATGATTTCACCGTTCAGCCGGTTACCCTTCCGAGTGGGCAAGTGAGCCTCGAGAGCCTGATGAAGGGCGAGGAGGGTGTGCCGTTGAATATCAACGGCGGTGGCTGCACGATCACGGCGATCGGCATCGGTACGCAAGCCGGTGTCAGCAATGATTACGGCTACGTTGCCTTCATCCCCGCACTCGGTATGGATGCGACTGTGACCGACCTGCGCGTGACCGGATCGGGCTTCGTTGAGATCGGGGATTACGAAACCGGTCTTTCCAACGGTGTTTTCACTGTCACAAATCTGACGATCGAGGATCTGGTTGCAACCCTGCATATCAACAACGGCGGAAACAACATTGCTCCCGCATTTTCGCACTACAGCAAAAAGAACTGCTATCTGATCGACTGCACGATGACCGGTGTTACCACCGAGAAGGATGGCTATAAGCCCTACGATGCGGCGTTTATCAATACGACCAAAACCGTGATACAGGGCGGCGAGTACGGCTCGATTTACGTAGCCAACCAGGCACACGTTCGGATCACTGATGCTAAGGTCGATACGATCGACTCCTGCGCGCTCACCTATGCGGGAAAAGGGAATCTTACGATCGGTGCGGGCGCCGTTGTCGGTACGATCACCTGCAATCCCGGAAGTAAATATAGCCCCGCACTTTATATCGAGGAGGGGGCTATGGTCGAGCGGATCATTTATAACGGCGTGACCTATACGCAGGAGCAATGGCTCGAAAGGTAAGGGCGTCAGAGGATGTGCGAGCTCCGAAGGCGTAAGTCTTACCTATCCGAACAACCGAACACCAATGCAAAGGCCCCCCCTCGACGGCACTGTGAACTGCCCCAAATTGTACGGACAGCACAAAAAAGCC
>JAZNFP010000024.1:0-36477 GCA_045576095.1 Eubacteriales bacterium | reverse complement strand
CAAACAAGTTTCAGCGCGCCTCCGAGACGGAATAAAGGTGCTGCTTCCTTTCGGCATAACCGAACGAAAAACAAAGAAAACAGGTGCTGCGCGTAAGGCGCAACACCTGTTTTTTCCTTTATGCATCCTGTTTTTTAAGGCGGAAAACCTTCGGGGTTTCTCCTTTTTATCGTTTTTCGTTCGGTTATGCCGAAATCAAGCGGGGCCCAAAAGGGACCTCGCACTGAGAATTCGGCGTTTTTGCTTTTTCAATCTCAAAAGCGATGATAACGCCTGAATCTTTAGTGACTCAGCCCCTTTTTCGGTTTGGCGTTCCGAGAGGGAGACCTGTGCTCCCGAAAAACGAAAAATGTGAAAAACTTTCTTGACTTTGCGTAGATATATGGTATAATTACTATATAGATTTAGCGATACGGCGTGCGGTGCAGAGACCGCACCCTCCGATACCAGATGCGCGCAAGGAGAATTGCCAATGATGACGAAGATCGTTTGCCCGAAATGCGGGCGAGAGGTAAGACTGGACGGTGCGAGCCGAAGCGGCAGCTGCCGCAGCTGCGGACTCTCCTATTCTCTCGGCGGCGCCGCCATGCTTGACCGAGCGCCGTTGCCGTCTGCTTTGCCAAAGAGCGCCGAGACGACCCGCGTGTCTGCCCCCTGGCATAAGGCGGGCATCATTCCTTCGCATTCCGCCGGTGCGGGAGCGGTGAAAAACAACGTGAAGCTCAGGTCCGAGCTTGAGGCGGAGGCAAAAGAAAGAGCCAGGGTCGAGGCAGAGGAAAAGGCAAGAGCCGAGGCAGAGGAAAAGGCAAGAGCCGAAGCGGAGGAAAAGGCAAGAGCCGAAGCGGAGGAAAGAGCCAAGACCGAGGCCGAGGAAAAAGCAAGAGCCGAGGAAAGAGCCAAGTCGGAGGCTGACGAGAGAGCGAGAGCCGATGCCGAGGCAAAAGCAAAGGCAGAGGCCGACGAAAAGGCAAGGGCAGAGGAAAGAGCGCGCTTTGAGGCAGAGGCGAACGCCAGAGCCGAGGCAGCCGCTCTTGTGGCGCTGACGGCGTTTGCCGCAAGGAGCGTCGGAGAGGGGAGCCCCTCCTCGGCTTCCGGGCCTACTGCTTCGCTCCTGACCGACAAGGCGCCCGAGCCTGCCGCCGTCAGAGAGCCCGTCCGTACGCCCTACCGTGCTTCGGATGCCGAGCGCGCGGCAAGCGCGGCGATTGCCGCCGCCGATAAGCGCCTGGTCACCCGCCGTGTTGAGAATGCCGACCGTGCCGCCGTGCAGAGAAAGCTCCGCCGTGCCGACCGCGCCCTTGCAAGGAAGCGGTGGAAGAAGGCGGACGCGCTTTACGACGACGTGCTGCTTGCCGATCCCGAGCGCGCCGAGGCGTATCTCGGAAAGGCGCTTGCCGGGAAAAAGGCAAGTGGGCTCAAGGCGCTCGGCGAGTCTGCCGAGCTTTCCTCCGACAAGCATTTTCTCTTGGCGCTTCATTACAGCGACGGTGCGCTTCGCCGCCGTCTCGATGCCTGTGCCGACGCCTCAACGAAGGCGAAGATCAACGAATCGCGCCGAGAGCTTCTTGACAGCGAGGCGCGCCGCCGTGCGCTCGATCGGATCACCGAAAGCCGACTTGCCGAGATCAGCCGCCGCGCCGAGCGTGCGGAGGAGGAGAGACGGCAGAGCGGCGTTTCCGCCGAGCAGGCCGATCGCCTTCGTGCCCGTCGCCTGTCCAAGCAGCTTGACCGTGCCGACCGCCTTCGCACGAGGGGGAAATGGAAAAAGGCCTCGTCGGCTTACCGCTCGGCCCTTGAGATCGACGGCGAGTGCAGTGAGGCGTACGTCGGACTGCTTCTGACCGATCTGAAGCTGAAAAGCGAGCGCGAGCTTGCAAGATACGGCCGCGATTTCGAATCCAACGAGAACTTCCTGCTTGCCGTGCATTACGGCTCGCGCGCAACCCGAAAGCGCCTGGAAAGCGACCTTGCCGCCGTGCAGGAGAAAAACGGACTCCGTCCGATCTCCTCCTCGGTCCGCCCAATCCGTACCGAGCCGACTGCGCCGGCACCCGATTCGACGGCGAGCACGGAAATTTCGCGCGTTGGCAGCGAGCTTGGCGCAAGAATCGGAAGCCTCGAGCTTGCCACGCGCGAGAAGGAGATCTCCTACGCGCATATCTCCTCGCTTGAGGGACGGCTGGCGGATGCCGAAAGAAAGGCACTCACAGCGCGCGTAAACGCCGCCGAGGCGTCTGCCATCGACGCCAGAAACTACGCCTTTGATAAGGCCGAGCTGACGGCAAGGCTTTCCGCCGCACAGGTCGAGCTCGCGCATCTGCGCGGACTTCTCGGCGCACCCTACGGGGACGAGCGCGTGACCGTGTACGGCACCGTCATTACCACCGGACGCGAGGAGGTGCCGCATCTCTTAAAGGACGCTGATAGGCTTCGCTATCAGGGAAGGTTCCCGCGCGCCGAGGAAATCTACCGCAAGATTCTGGAAAAGGACCCCACCTGCCCTCGGGCGTATCTCGGATGCCTTTTGTGCGAGCTGCGCCTGAGACGGACCAAAATGCTCGACGGACACGACGTGTCCTTCTCCGACCGCGAGAGCTTTGCACTCGCCGTCCGCTTCTCGACCCCCGAGGAGGCAGCGCGTCTGACGCGCTATGCCGAAAAGACCGACCGCCGCGTATCGTCCGTGCGCCGAAAGCGCGACAAGAGAAGCCGCGATACCGCCCGTCGGGTCATGCGGAACCGACTCTCCGAGCGTGAGGCAATCGTCATTTCCGAGGCGGGGCGCCGTATGGAGGCGAACGTCCTTTCGGGGATTAAGATCACGCAGAGGGAGGAGGACGCTCGGGTTGACGAAATCCGTCTGCTGATCTCGAAAAAGAAGTATGCCAAGGCGCAGGTTCTGCTTGAGGAGCTGATTTCGCTTTCGCCCGATCTTGCCGACGCCTATCTGCTTCGCCTGATGTGTACCGTTCCGTGTCGGAAGGTCAAGGGGCTTGCCAAGGCGGGCTTCGATCTCCGCCAGAACCCCGATTATATCCTTGCCTGCCGCTTCGGCTCGAGAAGAACCAAGCGGATGCTGGCGAAATATGCAAAAAAGAGCCGCGCCGAGCTCCCGAACGAAACGCTTTGGGAAAGCAGCAAGCTCAAAAAGCTCGATGCGCTTGATCAACAGGACGAGAGGAACCGCAGAAAAAGCTTTCACCGCGAGAGCGGCAATCTCGCCGAGGCACAGCGCGCCGATATGGACGTGATTTCGGCAAGAAAGGCGAAGGCGCGCGCGCGCCTGTTCCCGACACCGACCGATAAAAAGCTGCTTGCCAAGGCGAACCGAGCGCTTCGCCGCAAGAATTGGATGAAGGCGAACCGTCTCTTTGACGAGGCGATCCAAAAGGACCCCGCATGCCAGGAGGCGTATCTTGGAAAGCTCCTTGCATCGATTCCCGCGACGGGGCTGCGCGAGCTTTCAAAGTCTCCGACGCCCTTTGCGACCAATCGCTACTACATCGTGCTTCAGCATATCGGCTCCCCGGCGCTCAAGGAGAAGCTCGCTGCGATCTCAAAAAAGGTTGACAGCCGTCTGAACCGAGGGGAAGAGGAGTACGAGAGACTTTCGGAGAGCCGCGTGATGCACCGCCGTCTGCTGCTGACCGAGCGGCGCCTGCGCGATGCCGAGGCGCGGAACCGCAAGCTCGAGGCCGAGACCGAGCGCCTGCGTAAGAACAAGAGCTACGAGGAGGTTTACGGCAGCTTCCGTTACGGCGAGGAGTCTGCCGACGGCGTGAAAAGGAACGGGCGCTTTTCGGGGCTTGCCGTTCTCGGGTTCCTTGTCGGAGCCGTGCTTTTGAGCGCGCTTTCGATCGGAATCGCCGTCCTCTTTGCAAAATTCGGCGGAGATCTTTCCGCCTTCCTTGGCGCCCTCGGTCTTTGAGGGCAGCCCAACCGAATGCCTGTGACGCTCTCGGGGTGCGCGCCTTGGCGCGCGTGGGAGCGTCACTTTCATGCCCCGAAAATCAACCGATAGAAAAAAGGAAACGATATGCACGAACCGATCTGCCAGGCCGCGCTCCCGAGCGTCGGCGCACTTTCTTATCTCGGCGATGCGGTGCACAGCCTGTACGTGCGGCGGATGCTCGTTGCCCGCGGCATCTCGCGCGCCGAGGACCTCAATCGCGCCGCGCTCGATTACGTGACGGCAGAGGCGCAGGCGAGGGTTTACCGAGCGCTTTTGCCGAGCCTTGCCGAGGATGAGAGGGATGTTGCCCGCCGCGCCGCCAATTCGGGCCATTTGCGCCGTCCGCGGCATCGGAGCGTTGCCGATTACCGCGCTGCAAGCGCCTTTGAGGCGGTGCTCGGGATGCTCGATTACCTCGGGGACACCGAGCGGATCGCTGAGCTTTTCGCCGCCGCCGAGTGCGTGCTTTTCCCAAGCGATACCAAGAACTCTGAAAGGAATAGGAATACCGAACATGATCCGGAAAATTAAAGGGACGATGGATATTCTCCCCGATAAAACGCCGCTGTTTCGCCACATCGAGAGCGTGATGCGCAGCGAGGCGGCTCGCTATGGGTTTGGCGAGATCCGCACCCCGATGTTTGAAAATACCGAGCTCTTCGAGAGGGGGGTCGGCGATACCACCGACGTCGTGCAAAAGGAGATGTATACCTTTGCCGACCGCGACGAGAACCGCCGCATCAGCCTGCGCCCCGAGGGAACCGCTCCCGTCGTGCGCGCCCTGCTCGAGCATGGTTGCCAGAGCGATCCCATGCCGCTCAAGTATTACTATATCATCAGCTGCTTCCGTCACGAGGCGCCGCAGGCAGGGCGCAGTCGCGAGTTCTTTCAGTTCGGCACCGAGCTTTTCGGATCGGAGAGTGCGATCTCGGATGCGACCGTCATCTCGCTTGCCTCGTCGGTCCTTCGCCGTCTCGGGCTTCGGAATATCAAGCTCCATCTCAACTCGATCGGCTGTACCAAGTGCCGTCCTGCCTACCGAGACGCGCTCAAGGCGCATTTCGGGGCGCAGCTCGGCGAGCTTTGCGACACCTGCCATACAAGACTTGAGAAGAATCCGCTCCGTCTGCTCGACTGCAAGAGCCCGATTTGCTCGGCGATTGCACGCCGTGCGCCGAAAACGCTCGACTATCTCTGCGACGACTGTCGGGCGCACTTTGAGACACTGACGGCAGCGCTCGACGCCATGGGCGTTGCCTACGAGATTGATCCCGCCATCGTGCGCGGTCTTGATTACTATACCCGTACCGTCTTTGAGTTCATCGCCGAGGGCATCGGTGCGCAGAGCACCGTTTGCGGCGGCGGCCGTTACGACGGACTCGTTGAGTCGCTCGGCGGTGCGCCGATGTCGGGCATCGGATTTGGCATGGGCATTACGCGCGTGATTTTGGCGATGGAGCAGCAGGGGCTCGCCGATATTTCGGAGGAGAAGCCGCGGATCTATCTCGCCTCGCTTGGCGAAAGGGCGCAGATTAAGGCTGCCGAGATCACCGAGCGCCTGCGCCGAGAGGGGATCTTTGCCGAATGCGATCTCGTCGGCAGAAGCCTGAAGGCACAGATGAAGTACGCCAACAAGCTCGGCGCCGATTACGTTCTGATGCTCGGTGACAACGAGATTGAGTCGGGGCGTGCGGTTTTGCGCGATATGAAAAACGCAACCCAGAGCGAGGTGGAGCTGTCGGGCTTCACCCTTCCCGAGCATGCTTGACCGCGCGGCGTTTCTGCCCGTGTCTGCCGCCGATATGGCGGCGCGCGGGTGGGATCGCCCCGATTTTGTTTATGTGACGGGCGACGCCTACGTCGATCATCCGTCCTTTGGCGTGTCGATCATCTCAAGAGTGCTTGAGGCGGCGGGCTACCGCGTGGCGATTCTCGCCCAGCCGGACTATAGGAGCTGCCTTGACTTCAGGCGCTTTGGCAGACCGCGGCTCGGCTTCCTTGTGACGGCGGGCAACATCGACTCGATGGTTGCGCATTATACGGTATCCAAGAAGAAGCGGAGCTACGATTATTACTCGCCCGGCGGAAGAATCGGGCGGCGCCCCGACCGTGCCGTGATCGTCTATTCGAACCGTATCCGCGAGGCGTACGGGGACGTTCCGATCATTCTCGGAGGACTTGTGGCGTCGCTGCGCCGCTTTGCCCATTACGATTATTGGGAGGATCGGATGCGCCGTAGCGTGCTCGTTGACAGCCGCGCCGATCTTCTGACCTACGGTATGGGGGAGAATATCCTTCTTCGGATTGCCGAGCTTCTCAATCGGGGCGTGCCGATCAAGAAGATCCGCGACGTCAGAGGGACCGTCTGGCTCGGCTCGAGGGGCGACGCCGTGCATTTCGAGGTGCGGGAGGGCAGGGATTTCGATGAGCTGAAGAGCTCCCCCCGCGCTTACGCCGAGACGTTTGCTATGCAGTACCGCGAGACCGACTCGGTGCGCGGTCGCGCCGTGACCGAATACTACGGCGAGCGGATGCTCGTGCAGAATCCGCCGATGCCGCCGCTTGAGAGAGCCGAGCTTGACCGCGTGTACGCGTTGCCCTACGCGCGGACCTATCACCCCGACTACGAGACCGAGGGCGGTGTTCCCGCGATCAGCGAGGTGCGCTTTTCGATTACCCATAACCGCGGATGCTTCGGCGCCTGCAATTTCTGCGCCCGCGCCTTTCATCAAGGGCGCGAGGTGCGCTCAAGGAGCGTCGAGAGCGTTCTTGCCGAGGCGAAGCTCATCACCGAGCTTCCCGATTTCAAGGGCTATATCCACGACGTTGGCGGGCCGACCGCCAATTTCCGAGAGCCGTCCTGCACGCATCAGCTGACGCACGGTGTCTGCGCCGAGCGCAAGTGCCTTGCGCCAAAGCCCTGCAAGAATCTTCGGGTCGATCACAGAGAGTATGCCGAGCTGCTTCGGCAGATCGAGCGGCTTCCGCGCGTCAAGCGCGTATTCGTCCGCTCGGGCATCCGCTTCGATTATCTTTTGTGCGATCGGGACGATTCGTTTTTCCGCCAGCTCGTTTCCCGGCACGTTTCGGGACAGCTGAAGGTTGCCCCCGAGCATTGTACCGATCACGCGCTCTCGATGATGGGCAAGCCCCCGATTGCGGTTTACGAGGCGTTCCGAAGCAAATACTTCGGGCTCTGCCGCGAGGCGGGACTCGATCAGTATCTCGTTCCGTATCTTATGTCAAGCCATCCGGGAACGACCTTGCTTGACGCCGTGAAGATGGCGCTCTGGCTCAAGGAATGGAACTATTCCCCCGAGCAGGTGCAGGATTTTTACCCGACGCCCGGCACCATCTCGACCGTCATGTACGCGACCGGAATTCATCCCTTGACGGGGCGCGAGGTTTCGGTTTGTCGGGATTATCACGAAAAGCAGCTGCAGCGGGCGTTGCTCCAGAGCGGCAAGCCCGAAAACGCACCTCTGGTGCGTGAGGCGCTTCGCCGCGTCGGCCGTACCGATTTGATCGGCTTTGAAAAGGGGTGTCTCGTCCGTCCCGAGGGGGGAGCGGAGAGACGGTATCTTAAAAATGAAGGATCTGCACGGGGTGTTGCACAAAGGGGCAGGAGTCGGGGCGGATTTGGCGGCGAAGACAAGCGTTTTTCGTCCGCATCCCGGTCAAAGGGTCGAAAAGCGCCATCGAAACGCTCAAGAAAATCGTAAAATTTACACCGTTTCGTTTGCGAATCCTGCAAGGCTTCATTTGGATAATTTTTCCTGCTTCGATTTTTGTTGCATTCTGTCGAAACGCTGTTTGTGCGTTTTGCACAAGAAGGTCACGCGAGAGGTTATGAACCTGCCGACTTGTGGAAACAGTGGATAACTCGGGTGCATTTTTTTGCCAAACGCGTAAATATGCGGTTTTGAAGACTTTTTGAGAAGCCGTTTTTCACATTTTCCACTTTTTGTTCGGTGGATAACTTTTTTTGAGGCAAAATTCAATTTTCTGCGTTTTGCCATCTTGACGAAGTCTGTCGCAGCGTGTCCCTGCCGACTCGCCAAGCTCGCACTTTTTCGATTCATATCGGAAAAGGACATGAATTTTCGCAAAAAATACGAAACCGACCGCAAGTATCGCGAAAGCGAAGGGAGAGTGTGGAATATGACCGTGCGAGAGCTGCTTTTGTTGCACGCAAACCGTTATCCGAGCTCCGAGCCGACCGATTTTCTCAAGCTCGTCTATCAGGCGGCGTACGGCCCGGGGCATCTCGTTTGCGACGCATCCTTGGCGGCGGCTCGGATCGCCGAGGAGATGGCGGATGCGCCGGCCTTGTCCGAGCTTCTTGAGCCGATCGGCGGCGGCTATGCGAGGCTCTTTCTCGGTACCGCGCGCGAGCGCGGCATCTCCCCCGAGGAGATTGCCGAGCGCTTTCTCCGTGCAGCCTCGCAAGCCCCCGACCCCGCGCGCTTTGACGCGATGCTTGCCGAGCTTCTTTTGATGGCATCCGAGGGGCTCCTTGCCTTTTCCGAGTCGGCGCTTTTCGGCGCGCTTTCCGATTGGGAAGCGGCGGGCAGACCCCTTTTCCGTCACAGCGCGCTTTACCGCGAGACCTATCTGCCCGCCTACCGAATCGTTATGGAGGAATCATGCAGCTGATTATTGCCGAAAAGCCGAGTCTTGCAAGGAATATCGCCTCTGCCATCGGCGCGACGACCAAACGCCGCGGCTATATCGAGGGCAAGGACTATCTCGTGACGTGGGCGTTCGGACATCTTTTTTCGCTCGTGGATATCGAGCAGTACGTGGGGGGGAGCGGGCGCTGGACGATGGAGAATCTTCCCTGCATCCCCGACAGCTTCCGCTTTGAGCTCCGCAGGGGCGAGGATCGGCAGGTGGACCGAGGCGTTGCCGAGCAGTTTGAGATCATCACGGCACTCGTAAACCGCCCCGACGTCACGGCGGTGATCAACGCGGGGGACGCCGACCGCGAGGGAGAGATCATCGTGCGGCTCTGCATTGACCGCGCTCTGAAGACGCCGAAGCCCCAAAAGCGCCTCTGGCTTCCCGATCAGACGCCCGAGACGGTGCGTGCGGCGCTTGCCGCTCCGGGGGATGCGGCGGAATACGACCGTCTTGCCGACGAGGGCTATGCCCGTACCTATATCGACTGGCTTTACGGGACCAACCTCACGCGCTATGCAACCCTGAAAACGGGGAAATTCCTTCGCGTCGGTCGCGTGATCGTGCCGATCGTGCGTGCCATCTACGAGCGCGACAAGGCGATCAGGGAGTTCATCCCCGAGCTCTACTATGCGGTCGAGTCAAAGGCAAGAACCGGGGGCGAGGCGGTTGAGCTGCTGTCGAAAAAGAGGTTTTCGGCATCCGAGAAAAACGAGGCGTCGGCGCTGTGTGACGCCTATAACGAAAAAGGCGCACGGGTGACGGGGAAAACGAGCAAAAAGGAAACGCTCTATCCCCCGAAGCTTTTTTCGCTCTCAACTCTGCAGAATCTGCTCGGTAAAAAGCATAAGATGTCGATGAGCGACAGCCTGGAGACGGTGCAGAGGCTTTACGAGCAGGGCTATCTCACCTATCCCCGAACCAATTCCGAGTACCTTGCCAAAAAGGAGGAGGGAAAGGTTCGGCAGATCCTTTCCTCAATTGCCGGGCTTGGCTATCCGGTTGCTTTCCGCTTCTCGAAAAGCATCTTTGACGACTCGAAGATCGAGTCGCACTCGGCGCTCACGCCGACCTACAAGATTCCCCCGAAGGGGGCGCTCGGCGAGCGGGAGCTGACCGTTTATTCGACGGTTTTCAGACGGTTCGTTGCCGTTTTCTGCTCCGAGGAATGCAGGGTTGAGCGCTCGGAGCTGACGATTGAAATCCCGGGGCACGAGACCTTCACCCTGAAGGGGACCATCCTGCTCGAGCCGGGCTGGACGAAATACGACGAGTATAACAAAAAGGACAAGATTCTGCCGCGCCTTGAGATCGGAGACGAGGTGAAGCTCGATTTTCGCCCGACCGAGAAGAAAACGACTCCCCCGAAGCACTATACCATTGAGACACTGAACAACTACCTGAAAAATCCCTTCCGCGAGGAAAAGCAGGCGGCAGAGGAGAAGGCGGGCGAGGAGGGCGACGACAGCGAGGAGTACCGCGCCGTTTTCGAGGGCCTTGAGCTTGGCACCGAGGCAACCCGCACGGGGATTATCGACAACGCGAGAAGGAGCAAGTATATTGCTCTGAAAAAGGACGTGTATACCGTGCTGCCCGATGGGGAGAATCTGGTGACCTCGCTGGATCGGCTGAAGATCAATATGGATAAATTCAAGACCGCCGAGCTCGGCCGCGCGCTGAAATCGGTTTACCGAGGAAGGATGACGGTCGGGGAGAGCGTGGAGCTTGCGGCAAAGGAGATCCGCGTCGTGTTCGCTGCCAAGGGTGAAACGATCGGGCAGGCGCCGGGGGAATCGGGGCAGACCGGAAAAATCGGCGAGATTGTCGGAGACTGTCCGCTTTGCGGCAAGCACGTCGTGCGCGGACGCTTTCGATACGGATGCATGGGCTTTGGCGAGGGATGCTCGTTTTCGATTCCGATGAATCTTTGCCACCGTGACGTGCCGCTCGGCGCGGCGCGCGATCTTATCACGGTCGGAAAAACCCGTCCCATCTCGGGCTTCCTCTCCAAAAACGGCAAGCCCTTTACGGCGTCTCTTGCGCTCGAAGAGGGAAAGGTCGTTTTCGTTTTCGGTGATGCAAGGGGAAGCTGAGATGCAGAAAAGACGATATCCGCAGTACGCGATCTTCGATATGGACGGAACGCTGCTTGACAGCATGGGCTTCTGGAATGCGGCGCGGGGAGAATTTCTCGCCACGCTTGGGCTTTTGCCGAGCGAGGCGGTGCTGTCCGCCCCGCTTTCCGAGCTCCCCGCGCTTCTTTCGGCGCTCTACGGGCTCACTCTGCCGCTGCAAACGCTTCGCCTCGGAATTTACGAGACCGTTCTTCGGCATTACCGCACCGACGTCGTCCCCTACCGCAACGTCGTGAGGATTCTGCGTGGGATCGTCGGCTCGGGCGGCCGCGCGGCGCTCGTGACGGCAACGCCGCACCCATACGCGGACCGTGCGCTTCGCCTTTTTGGGCTCGCCGAGTGCTTTTCGGCGGTGCTTGCTCCCGAGGATAATGGGGGCGTCGGGAAGTGGGACCCCTCGATCTTCCGCCTCGCCCTGTCGCGCCTCGGCTGTGACGCGCCCGCCTTGTGCCGCGTATACGAGGATTCTCTTTACAGCATCCGCACCGCACGGGAAATGGGCTTTTCCGTCACCGCCGTGCTTGATCCATCGGCTGAATCGGACCGTGCCGAGATCCTCTCGCTTGCCGACGAGGCAATCGTGCCGATTCGGGAAACGGCAGAGCTGTAAAGGCTTGCGGCGGTCTGAAAAAGCCCGAAGGAAGACGGGATGCCGCGCATATCCCCTGCTGACTTTGCATACAGTTTAGCAAAAATGCAAAGGAGCAGGGGATCTTTTTATGAAACAGGTGAAAGCAAGCACACTCTCTGCCCGTACCGAAACGGCGGGCGATAAGCTTCGGGTCGAGAGCGTCGGGGAATACAGCGTTCCCGACTATCAGCCCCAGATCCGTCGGATCCTGCGCGTGCATACGCGCGTGCTGCCGTCGGGGCGCTACCGCCGCGGCGGACATACCGAATGCGCGGGGCTGTGCGTGCATACCGTGCTTTACAGCACCGACGAGGGCACACTTTCGACTCTTGACGTAACCTCGGAGTACAGCTTTTCCTTTCCGGCAGACGACGATGCCGAGGTGCTTCTTCTCGCGCCGCAGCTTGAGGGGGTGAGCTGCCGTCTCGGCGGACCGAGGCGGATCACCGTTCGCAGCACCCTCTCGCTGTTGCCGCACGTGTACAGAGAGGTGAAGCCGGGGGATGCCGAGGGGGAGCGAATGCTTCTGGAGGAGGATACGGTGCGGCTCGTGCATCCGCTTCGGATGATGCGGGCAGAGCTGCTTTCGCTGTCGGATCTGACACTCTCGGATACCAAGACCGTCGAGGCGGGAACCGAGCTTCTCGTTGCCGATGCGGTAGCCGAGATCACCGAGACGCGCATGGGAGAGGGGGGCGTTGAGGTCAAGGGCGAGGTGCTTTGCAGGGCGCTCCTTTCCGGGGAGGGGGCGGTTCCGTATTTTCTCGGTCATCGCATTCCCTTTGAGGCAACGATGCCCTGTGAGAGGCTGGATGGCTCAAGGGCGTTCGTCTATCCGATCGTCACGTCGTTTGAGGCGCGCGGAGTGTCGGGAGAGGGCGCGGGAACGCGCCTTATGCTGGACGTCGGGCTCGAGCTTGAGGCTGAGGTGCTGACGCCGATCGTTGAGACGGCGGTTGTTGATGCCTTTTCGCTGAAATCCCCCCTCGTTGCAAGGAAGGAAAGCATACCCGTAACCGAGCTGCTCGGGGGTCTGACGCATCGGCAGAAGCTCGAATGCCGCACCTCGAGAAGCGAGAGCGACAGCGAGGACGCCTCAGCCGTGATTGACCTTGGAATGAGCGCTCACGTTCGCTCGCAGGCAAGGGAGGGAGAGGCGCTGACGGTTCTGGGAGAGTGCCTGATCGACGCTGCGCTTCTTCTCGGCACGGACGATGCCGAGGGGCGTCCCGACTATGCGGCAACCTCCTTCACCTCGCCCTTTGAGATTCGGATCCCTCTTCCGAGCGAGCTTGCCGAGGATGCCGAGCTTGAGGTGACGGCGCGGGTCGGCGACGTCAGAGGGCGTCTTGAGGCGGCGTCGCTTTGCGCCGAGGGAGAGCTGATTCTGACGGTGCGCGCAAGCCGCCGCCGAACCCTGACGCTTGCGGTCGGAATGCAGGAGTCGGAGACGGGGCCCTCGGCAGAGCTTTCGGATTCCGAGATTCTTGCGGTTTATCCCTCAGAGCGCGAGAGCCTTTGGAGCCTTGCAAGAAGGTACCGCGTTTCTCCCGAACGGATTGCCGAGCTCAACGCTCTTCCGAGGGAGTCGCTCGAGTCGGCGGATCTCGCATCGTCAATCGACGGATGCGTGCGGCTGCTGATCGAAAAGTAAGCGGCTGCGGCAAGGAGTGGGCAAGGGGCGCCGCACGGGGCATTTCCGTGCGGCGCCCCTTTGATCGGAAATTGCAATTTTCTCATGCAATTCTCTTGCAATCGCGTGCGCGTTGTTGTATAATATTATTAACTATCTATCTGAGACCGAGCGGAGGACGAAAGCGTGGAGCAGATCTATACCATACCCGTAAACGAGGCGTTTGACGATTCGAGGGACAACCCGAGCTCGGGCTGCCCGATCTGTACGCTCTTTCGCCGTCTTGAGGAGGACGAGCTTCAGCTGATTCTCGGCGCCTCGATGATGGAGCCGGATATCCGCGTGCAGACCAACCGTCTCGGCTTTTGCGACGGGCATTTTTCGCGGATGCAGAAGCGTAAAAACCGCCTTGGCATGGCGCTGATGCTCGAGAGTCATCTCGACGAGGCGCGCGCCCGCATTTTCCCGAGCGGGCTTGCCGCGCTCGTGTCGAAAACGGGGGGGCTTTCGGCGCTTGAGGAGATTGAGTCGTCCTGCTATATCTGCAAGCGGGTCGAGTTCCATCTTGCGAACATGATCTCGACCGTTATTCTTCTCTGGGAGAGCGATTTTTCCTTCCGCGAGAAATTCGCCGCACAGGGACATTTCTGTCTGCCGCATTACCGACGCCTGCTCGCCTATGCCGACAAGCGCATGAGCAAAAAGGATAAGGCGGCATTCCACCGTGTGGCGGAGTCGATCGAGCTTGCCTATTACGACAGCCTTCGGGAGGATATTAAGGAGTTTTGTCGGAGCTTTGACTATCGCTACGAGGGCGAGCCGTCGCCCGAGAGTAAGACGGCGGTCGATCGCGCCGTGCGGTTTTTATCGGGAAGAGAGGGAAGGGAGATCAAGCCATGCTGATAGAATCGGTATCGGTGAAGCATTTTGGGCTTTTGCATCATTTTGATTTGAAGCTCGGGGACAAGCTGAACGTCATTGAGGGCTCGAACGAGTCCGGAAAGAGTACGCTTTCGGCCTTCATCCGCTTTATGCTCTACGGCTTTTCGAAGGACGAGGCGGGGCTTGACGAGCGCCGCCGCCGTACGAGCTGGGACAGCGGAACGGCAGAGGGGGAAATGATCGTTTCGGTCAAGGGGCGGCGCTACCGCATCGAGCGCTATTCGGCGATCGTCAGGAACCTTGCCGGGGGCGAGGAGTTCCGCGACAGAACGCGCACCATTGACGTTGCCGAGGGCAGTCTTGTGACCGAGACCGATGCGGGCGAGTATTTTCTCGGCGTGCCGAACGCCGTGTACGTTTCCTCCGCCTTTATCAGTCAGCTTGACGATACGCGGGTTGGCGAGGATAAGATGCTCGATCAGATTACCTCGATCCTGTTCTCGGGGGACGAGAGAACGAGCGCCGAGCGCGCCTCGGAGATGCTCCGCCGCCGTCGGGACAGGCTGATTGCCGCGGCAGGCGAGCAGGGGGACCTTTCCCGCCTGCGTGCGCGTGCAGCCGAGCTGGTCGGGGAGCACGACCGTGCTGTTGAGATCAATCGCCTTCTGCTTGCCCGTGAGGCAGAGCTCGTTGCCGGTCAAAGGGAGAAAAAGGCGGTCGAGGAAGAGCTTTCGAAGCTCGAGAAGTTGAAAAGCAGCTTCAAGACGGTTGCCGTGATCAACAATTTTGACAAGCTGCACAATCTGGAGCGCGAGGAGTATCTGCTGGAGGGCGAAGAGGCGGAGTTCCGTTTAAGACATACCCAAAACGGATTTTTCCCGGACGCCTCGTACCGTACCGAGCTGACGATCAACCGCCGCGTCGCGGGAGATTCCTATGCGGCGTATAAGAGCGCCCAGGAGGAGCTCGTGACGGTTCGGGAGGAAAACGAGAGCAATCTTGAGAGCGAGCGAACGCTCTTCCGTATCGACCGTCACGGCGGAGAGGAGAAGGTTCGCTCGGGGCTCTTTGCCATCTGCCGAAACGCCGCCGCCTTCCTCGGAGCCGCCGTGCTTTTTGCCGTGCTTTCCGTTTTGCTTTTGGTGCTCGGCGTGACGACACCTCTGTCGATGACGATCGGCGCCGTCGCCTCGGTCGTCCTTGCGCTGCTGGGTGTCGGCTCGCTCTTTCCCGCCCTCGCCAGACGCCGTCGGGCAAGGGGGTATGCGCTCGATTACGGCTTTGGCGGACCGCGGGAGTTCCTGCGGTTTCTCGACCGCATCTCCGAGGTCAGAGAGGCGAGCCGTATGCGTGCGCGCGCCCTTCGTCATGCGGAGGAGGCGCTTGAGCGCTCAAAGAAAACCTATCTTGCCTCGCACGCCTCGCTTTCCGAGTCGGTTCGCCGCTGGGGCAGAAGCCTGCCCGAGGTCGGTGTCGGTGCCGTGATTGACGCGATGGTTGAGGAGATTGATGCCATTACGAGCGAGGCGAAGGTGTACGAGCGCAAAAAGCGCGAGATGCACGAGGAGATCGCGGAGCTTCGCGGACGGCTCGGCGACGAGGACGAGACCGAGCTTAGAGAGTCGCTTTCCCCCGAGATCCGCGATACGCTTTGCGATATGTCCTACGAGGAGATTTTGCAGGGCATTCGCGTGCGTACCGAGAAGCTTGAAACGATCGAGCGTACGCAGGTCGATCTCTCGGACGAGATCGACGGACTTCGCGACGCCGCAACCAACCCCGTGGAGCTTGACGAGAAGATTCGGGCTCTGACGGCGGAGATTACCGAGATGCGCGAGCTGCAGCAGGCGTTGACGTTGGCATTTGAGGCAGTCAGCGGTGCCGAGGAGAACCTTCGACGGGAGATTACTCCCCGCCTTTCCGAGTACGCGCGCCGTCTGATGTCCTCGATGACCGACGGGAAATACGACGAGGTGGGCGTTTCCGAGAGCCTGATGCTCGACTTTGCCCGCGGGCAGGAGCGCCGCTCGGTCGAGTTTTTAAGTGGCGGAACGCGCGATCTTGCCTATATCGCACTCCGTCTTGCCTACATTGATTTGCTTTACAGGGAAGCGCCGCCGCTCGTCTTTGACGAGAGCTTTGCACATCAGGACAATTTCCGTGCAACCTGTACGATGAAAGCGCTTCGTACCCTTGCCGACGAGGGCGTGCAGAGCCTGATCTTCACCTGCCGAAGCCGTGAATCGACCATCGCCCGCGAGGTAGACCGCAAGTATAAGCATATCAAGATGGAGAAGCTGCGCGCCGAGGCGGAGGCGGCGCTGGCGCTTGCCTCGGGAGAGAGGGAAAAGCCAGAGTCCGTTCAGGCGATCCCAAGCGAGCCGTCGGACGGCGAAACGCTGACCTTCGTTATCCCCGACGAGCTTCTTTCGGATGCCGCGGAGACATCCGATCACACGCCCACCGAGGCTCCTGCCGTCGAAGAGACGCTTCCGCTCGGAGAGCAGAGCTTCGTTGCAGAGGAGCCCGATGAGGATTTCCTTGCCGAGGAAACGCTTGCCGAGCAAGCGTTTGATGAGGAAGTGCTCGACGAGGAAGCGCTCGACGAAGACGCGCTCGACGAGGAAGCTCTTGACGAGGAAGCGCTCGACGGGGAAGCGCTCGACGAGGAAGTGCTCGATGAGGAAGCGCTCGACGGGGAAGCGCTCGACGAGGAAGTGCTCGACGAGGAAGTGCTCGACGAGGAAGCGCTCGACGGGGAAGCGCTCGACGAGGAAGCGCTCGACGAGGAAGTGCTCGACGAGGAAGCGCTCGACGGGGAAGTGCTCGACGGGGAAGTGCTCGACGGGGAAGCGCTCGACGAGGAAGCGCTCGACGAAGACGCGCTCGACGAGGACACGCTCGACGAGGAAGCGCTCGACGAGGAAGCGCTCGACGAAGACGCGCTCGACGAGGAAGCTCTTGACGAACAAGCCCCTGCGGCAGAGGACCCGCTGGCGATGCTTCTCGGAGATACGCCGACCGACGGCGAGGCTTCCTTTGATCTTGACGACGTGCTCGATTCGCTTTACGTGATGCAGGGGGACACCGACGCCTCTGCCGAGCCTTCTCCGTTTTTCGAGGGCGCCGCGGCGCTTGAGGAGGACGACGGGCTTGAGGAAGAGGATCCCTTTTCGGGGATGCTTTGGAGTCCGGCGAAGACCGATCTTGAGGATGCCGACGACGAGGAGGCTTCCTTTGGGTCCTATGCGGAAGGAGAGAATGTGTGATGAAGCAGGTGAAGCTTCTGACGGTTGGCAGTGCCAACATGGATATGATTCTTCGTATGACGCGCGTTCCGGCGGCGGGGGAGACTCTGCTTGATCCGAACGGTGCCATGGTACATATTGCAGGCGGAAAGGGCGCCAATTGCGCTGTCGCCGCCGCCAAGCTCGGAGCCGACTCAATGCTCTGTGCACGGCTCGGCGCCGATGCGAACGGAAAGAGCCTTTTCGACACCTATACCGAGTACGGGGTGAACACCCGATACGTCAAGGTTGACAGAACCACCAATACGGGAATGGCGGCAATCCTTCTTGAGGCAAACGGCGCGAACCGCATCGTGGTTTACCCCGGCGCGAACCGCACGCTTTCGATCGAGGACGCCGCCGAGGCGATCGCCTCGCGGCCCGACGCCCTCTGCCTGCAGCTTGAGACACCCTTTGAGGTGACGCTTGAGGCGGCAAAGATGGCGGCGGCGCGCGGGATTCCCGTCATTCTCGATGCCGCACCCGCCGACCGAACCTACTCCTTTGCCGAGTTTCCGACTCTGGAGATCTTTTCACCGAACGAGACCGAAACCGAGATCTATACGGGAATCGTACCGACCGGATCGGAGTCCTGTATGCGTGCGGCGCTTGCGCTTTCGCGCATGGTCAAGGCGAAATATTACGTGATTAAGCTCGGCGCACGCGGTGCCTTCATCTTTGACGGACGGCTCTGCCACATGGTACCTGCCTACAACGTCCGCGCGCTTGACACGACGGCGGCGGGCGATGCCTTTACGGCGGCACTCGCCATCGCCTACTGCGAGGGGGGCTGCAGCGATATTCTGACTGCCGTTCGCTTTGCAAATGCCGTCGGCGCTCTGACCGTTACCAAGGTCGGCGCCTCGAAATCGCTCCCGACCCGCGAAGAGGTGATTGCCTTCCTCGGCGAGGTGGGAAGACCGTAAGGACTTTTTGAAATGAAAGAAACGATCACCTTCCCATCCGCCGCCAAGGGCGTTTCGGTTACGGGATACCTCTTTGCTCCCGAGGGGCAGGCACGCGCCATCGTGCAGCTGTCTCACGGGATGATCGACCGCATCGGGCATTACGGCGAGCTGATCGCGGCACTCGTGGGAGCGGGCTTCGCCGTCGCCGGAAACGACCATATCGGGCACGGCGAGACGGCGGAAAACGAGGCGGCGTTCGGGCACCTCGGACGTCGCGGCGCAAGGCGGGATCTCGTCTCGGATCTCATTGCCTATCTCTTGGAGGTGATTCGGTGAGAGCAATCGCAATCGTCGGTCCGACCGCGTCGGGCAAAAGCGACCTTGCTCTGGAGCTGGCGCACTGTCTCGGCGGCGAGATCGTCTCCTGCGACTCGATGCAGGTCTACCGCCGTCTTGACGTCGGCACTGCCAAGCCAACCCTTAAGGAGAGGGAAGGCATCCCCCACCATCTGATCGACGTCGTCGATCCCGACGTTCGCTTTTCTGCCGCCGAGTACGGCGAGATGGCGAGAGAGGCGATCTCCGAGGTGCTTGCGCGCGGTGCGATTCCGATCGTCTGCGGCGGAACCGGACTCTATCTGGAGGCGCTTCGCGGCGGTCGTCATCAAAATGCACCGGGTGCAGACGGGGCGCTTCGCGCCGCCCTTCTTGCCGAGGCAGAGACCGAGGGGGGCGCCGAGCGGCTTTACGCAAGGCTCGCTACGATCGACCCCGAAAGTGCCGAGCGTGTTCATCCGAATAATCTGCGGCGTGTTATCCGCGCCTTGGAGCTCGCCCATCTGACGGGGGTTCCCAAAAGCCGTCTGGATGCCGAAAGCAAACGGACGGGGGCGCTCGTCGAGCTGCTCGTTTTCTGCCTTTGCTACCGCGATCGCGCCATCCTTGCCGAGCGGATCAATCGCCGCGTCGATCGCATGATGGATTTGGGGCTGGCAGACGAGGTCGCGTCGCTTTATCGGGACGGTTATCTCGCCCCGGGGCAGACCGCCGAGCAGGCGATCGGGTACCGCCAGATGCTTCCGTATCTCGACCGAAAAATTCCGCTCTCCGAGGCAGTGGAGAGCATCAAGAGCGCCACGCGGCGCTATGCAAAGCGCCAGATGACCTGGTTTCGCCGTACCGAGGGGGTTCGCTTCGTCGAGGTTGACCGAGAGGGCGTTCCTAGGACGAGAGAGGAGCTCGCCGAGCTTCTTCTTCCCGAGATTACGGCATGGTTAAAGAATGGATAACGGCTTGTCAAACGAGCAAAGAAAGGATACAGATCAAATGAAAGCAAAACAGATTCTCGAGCTTCTTTCGAGCGGCGCGCTCTCGCGTCACGCCGATCTTTACAGGGATGTTGAGGCACAGAGCCGTCGCTACGCCGACGCCGTTTGCCGCTTTACCGAGCTTTACGGAGAGGACCTTGAGATCGAGCTCTTCTCGGTTCCCGGCAGAAGCGAGATCTCGGGCAACCACACCGACCATAATCACGGCGCCGTTCTTGCCGGCGCGATCGACCGCGACATCATTGCCGTTGCCGCAAAAACCGACGACGGCGTGATCCGTCTGAAAAGCGAGGGGTATCCCGAGGATACCGTCGTGCTCGCAGAGAGCGGCGATCCCGCGGCATACGCCGACTATTCGTCCGCCGCTTTGATCGCGGGGGTTGCAAACGGGCTCGTCCGTCGGGGCGAGACGCTCGGGGGCTTCGTTGCCTACACCACCACCGAGGTTCTCAAGGGCTCGGGCATTTCGTCGTCGGCTGCCTTTGAGGTCATGATCGGCAATATTCTGAATCACCTTTACTGCGGCGGCCGTGTCGAGAACGCCGAGCTTGCGAAGATTGCACAGTACGCCGAGAACGTCTATTTTGGAAAGCCGAGCGGACTGATGGACCAGATGGCGTGTGCCGTCGGGGGCTTCGTTGCCATCGACTTTGCCGATCCGTCGGCGCCGATCATCGAGCCGATCGACTTCTCGCTCACCGAGGCGGGATACGATCTGGTGATCGTCAACACCGGCGGCAACCACGCCGATCTCAACGAGGATTACGCCTCGGTTCCCGCCGAGATGAAGGCAATCGCCGCCTATTTCGGACGGGAGGTGCTTCGCGGCGTCAGCGAGGCCGAGCTTTTGCAGAACGCGCCGCTTCTCCGTGCGGCGGCAGGCGACCGCGCCCTTCTCCGCGCGCTGCACTTCGTCCGAGAGAACGGACGCGTCAAGGCGCAGGGATCGGCGCTCCGCGAGGGGCGGATCTCCGATTTCCTTGACGGCGTGCTTGCCTCGGGGGATTCGAGCTTCAAGTATCTGCAAAACGTCTATACCACCAAAAACGTCGGTGAGCAGGGACTCTCGCTTGCGCTCGCTCTGACCGAGGGCTTCCTTTCGGGCAAGGGCTGTGCCTGGCGCGTGCACGGCGGCGGCTTTGCGGGAACGATTCAGGCGTTCGTTCGCCGCGAGCTCTCTGCCGATTATGCCGCCGTGATGGATTCGGTCTTCGGACAGGGCGCCGCCATGCGCCTTTCGATCCGTCCGCGCGGTGCAGTTCGCATTTTCCTTTGATTAGTCCGATTTATTGGATATATCCCGTGCTACAATAGAGCTACAGAAACGAGAGAAGGAGAAAAAATATGGCAAGCAAGAAAACTGCGGCTGTAAAGGCCGAGGAGATCAAGGGCGATCGCAAGGCGGCGCTGGAAACGGTGATCTCGCGCATTGAGCGCGATTGCGGAAAGGGTGCGATCATGCGACTTGGCGAGAGTGCCGCCATGAACGTCAGCGCGGTGTCGAGCGGATCGCTGACGCTCGATCTCGCTCTCGGCATCGGCGGTATCCCGAAGGGAAGAATTACCGAGATCTACGGTCCCGAGTCCTCGGGTAAGACGACTCTTGCCCTGCACGTCATTGCCGAGGTGCAGAAGGCGGGCGGCGAGGCAGCCTTCATTGATGCCGAGCACGCGCTGGATCCGATCTACGCCAAGCATCTCGGCGTAGACATCAATAATCTGCTCGTATCTCAGCCCGACTGCGGCGAGCAGGCACTGGAGATTGCCGAGGCACTGGTGAACTCGGGCGCGATCGACATCATCGTCGTCGATTCGGTTGCCGCGCTCGTTCCGAAGCAGGAGATCGACGGAGAAATGGGTGCCTCGCACGTTGGCGTGCAGGCGCGACTGATGAGCCAGGCAATGCGAAAGCTCTCGGGTGTCATTGCCAAATCGAACTGCGTCGTCATCTTTATCAACCAGCTTCGCGAGAAGGTCGGCGTCATGTACGGAAGCCCCGAGGTGACTACGGGCGGCCGCGCGCTCAAGTTCTACGCATCGGTCCGCATTGATATCCGCAAGACCGAGAGCCTGAAGAATGCGGGCGAGGTCTACGGAAACCGCGTAAAGTGCAAGGTCGTGAAAAACAAGGTTGCCCCCCCCTTCCGTACGGCAGAGTTTGACATTCTTTACGGAAAGGGCATCTCGAAGGCGGGCGAGATCCTCGACATCGGCGTGAACCTCGGCGTGATCGAGAGGAGCGGCTCGTGGTTCTCCTACGGCGGACAGAGAATCGGGCAGGGCAAGGACAACGCGAGACAGTATATCGAGTCGGAGCCCGGGCTCCTTGCAGAGCTTTCCGAGACCATCCGTGCGGCGGCGGGAAGAATCGAGATGGAGGACGAGTTTGCAAGCCTTGCCGATGAGGGCGAGGGCGAGTTCGATCTGCGCGACTTTGAGGTTGGCGACACGAACGAATGACCGAGTACAGACTGTTGTCCGTGAAGCCGAGGGGGGAGCACGCGCTCTCCCTGTCGGTCGCAGGAGAGGACGGGGAAGCCATCGACCTGACGGTCGGGCGGAGCCTATGGGAGACGCTCGGTGCGCCGTCGGTGGGGGAAGCGCTCGGGGAGACGGCATACCTTCGTCTGACGGCAGAGCATGAGCGGAGACTTGCCTACCGCTCTGCCGTGCGGATCCTTGAGATCAGCTCGCCGAGCAGGCGCGGGCTTTTTCAGAAGCTTTTGCAGAAGGGGTTTTCAAAAAATGCCGCGGCGTTTGCCGTTTCACGTATGAGCGAGCTTGGGTATATCCGCGAGAGCGAGCAGGCAAGGGCGCTTGCCGCGGCGCTTGTTCGGCGCAATCTCTGGGGACCCGGGCGGGTTCTGGCAGCGCTTTGTGCAAAGGGGTATTCCCGTGAGGATGCAAGGCAGGCGATCGCCTCGGCGTGCGAGGAGGGCGAGATCGACTTTGCCCTTTCAAGGCGCGCGCTGCTTTCGAGACTCTCCAAAAAAGGAACGCCCCCCGAGAAGCTTCGGGCGGCGCTGTATCGCTACGGCTACGGTGCGGAGGATTAAAAAAGCTCTCTCAATACCGAGGGTGCGGTGTCAGTTGTCTGACACCACACCCTTTTCATATCCTTATAAAAGCGGTCGGTTATAAAATGCTTATAAAAGCGCTTGGTCGTATACGGCTCTTGCACCGCCGATGAATTTCGGTCGCACGCGTGCTGCCAAAAGCGGCGCCTCGCCGATCCTTTTCACCGAAAGCCGCAGAGGAACCGCAACCTCCTTTAAGTGCATACCGATCAGCGTACCGCCGATATCAAGCCCCGCATCGGCGCGGATATGCTCGACGGCGATGGGGTGCCGGAAGGCGGCGTAGGCAGCTGCTGCAAAGGAGCCGCCCGCCTTCGGCTGAGGCAGGACGTTGACGCGCTCGGCTGAGGGAATCGCTCCCCGTTCGACGATCAGAGCGCGGTTCAGATGCTCGCAGCACTGTGCCGCAAGATAGATGCCGCGCGGCGCGAGGACCGAGAGAACCCCCTCGACGATTTCCCTTGCCGTTTCGGGGCTGGAGCCGGTGCCGATTCCCTCACCGAGCACCTCGCTCGTGGAGCAGCCGACGACGACGATGCTCCCCTCGGTAAGCCCTGCCGCCTCGCAGAGCTCGGCGGTGGCGGCTGCTGCCGCCTCTCGAATTTCGTTCATGGTATCTCTCCTTATCGGTTTCGTTTGCATTCAGAGCAGCTCGGCGACGAGAAGATCGAGCCGTACGCCGGGGTCCGCGCCCGCCTTGACTGCAAGATCGGCATCCCGACAGACCGAAACGGCGCGCCTGAGCGAGGCATCCGAGCGCGCCCGTGCGCCCTTGACGTAAAGCCCCGCCTTGTATTCGTTCATTGAAAGGGCCGAGGCGATCGCAGAGACCGAGGCACCCTCGGCAAGCAAAAGCGAAACGGCGGTCAGATCGGTGAACAGGCGCGTCAGCTGACCGAGCACGAGCATCGGCTCGACTCTCCGCCGCCTGAGATCGTAAAGACAGGCGTAGGCGGCGCGCTTATCCCCCTTCAGAAGGGCGTTGGAGAGCCCGAAGGCATCGTCCTCGGCGGTAGAAGCGCAGACGAGAGCCACGAGCTCGGGGGTAACGACCGAGATTCCGTGCACGCGGCAGTAGCAGGCAAGTTTATCGAGCTCACCTGCGAGAATCTCCATTTTATGCCCGACGCGGCTGAGAATTTTACGCAGAGCCTCTGCGGTTGCGCTTAACCCCTCGTGAGCAAGATGGCTGTTCAGCCAGGCGAGAAGCTGGGCATCGGTCGCAACGTCAAAGGAGACGATCTCGGCGTGCTCCCGAAGACGCTTTGCAAGCGACGACGGACGCTTTGCCGTTCCGAGATTCAGCTCGGACGGGGTAGCGCGAAAGACGAGGACCGCATAGGGATGCTCGGCAACCAGAGCGGAAAGCGAGGCAAAGGCCTCGAGCGCTCCCTCCTTCATCGACTCAAAGTCGGCACGGTCCCATTCAATCAGCTTGAAGTCTGCCATCATGGGCGGACTCTTGACAGCGTCAAGGAGCAGGTCAAAGTCGATCGCGCTCCCCTCAAGGGAGAGGTGGTTGAAGGGCTCGAAGGCGGGCTCGACGAGGATTCTTTTTCGCATCTCCTCAGTATAATAGCGCTTGAGGTAGTCCTCCTCGCCGGCAAAAATATAGATTCCGCCGAGGTGCTCGCCCTTCAGATGGGCTTTCAGCTCCTTTTGCGTCACGGTGCATCCCTCCTTGGCGTTGCCTCGATGACAAGCTCGGTCGCTTGCGGTGCGCCGCCGAGAACCGTCCCGAAGACGAGCTTGATGCAAAGACCGCCGTTTGGCTTGCGCGTTACCGTTACCGACTCGGTCGTAACGGTCATATCAAAGGCGAAGGGAGGCACGCGGTAGACGGTCTGCTCGGTCCGCCCCGACTCCAGCGTGAGCGAGAGCGAGACGGCGCCGGTCCGTTCGACCGAAACGCGATCTCCCGAGATCCGAACGCGGTTAAAGACCTTTCCCCCCTCGGTTTGGTCGGTATAGGTCAGAAGCAGACCGCTTCGGGATTCGCGCAGGCATCCGGTGCAGAGCGAGCTCAGCTCGGTCACGTCGCCGTCGGCTTGCGTGACCGTACTCGTTTCCCTGACGTTGACCCCAAGCTCGGGCTTTGTCATCCGATACGTCTCCTTTCCAATCCTCATCGTAAGAACAGAAGGATCGGGCAGATACCGCCCGATCCTCTTTCAAAGGCTTATTTGCGCGAGCGCCCACCCATTGGACGCGAAGCGCTTCTCGGGTTCACCATGGCGCGCCAATCCAGCTCGCCGCGACTGAGAGCGAGCACCAGAACCTCTGCCGTCGCAATGTTGGTTGCGATCGGGACGTTATGCACGTCGCAAAGGCGGAGCAGCGTTGCGTCGTTCTCTGCGGCGCTGTCCCATCCGCTCTTTGCCTCGGTATCGCGGAAGTAAAAGAGGAGATCAATTTCGTTGTAGGCGATGCGGGAAATGATCTGCTCGCATCCACCGGTGCTTCCGGACATCATCATTTCAATGTCGAGCCCGGTCGCTTCCTTGACGTATTTCCCGGTCGTTTGCGTGGCGCAGATACGGTGGCGGCTTAAGATTCCGCAGTATGCAATACAGAACTGCGCCATCAGCTCCTTCTTGGAATCGTCGGCGATCATTGCAATTTCCATGGTGTGAGGCTCCTCCTTTTATAAAAATGGCAGCACGTCAGCCGATCAGAGAGGCGATCAGATGCCGACGTTTGATTTTGAGCTTTTTCCAGCCGAGGCAGAGCGGTGCGTGCGCCCCCGCTATGCGCGCGGCAAGGCTTCGGTATGCAACCGAGAGGTTCTCCTTCGTCAGTGAGGTGGCGTCTCCCGCCGCATCGCGCTCCGAGACGGTCAGCGAATCGGGGAGAATGCCAAGCAACGGCAATCGGATCTCGTTGAGCCAGGGGAGAACCGACGGGATCTCGCTTTTGAGACGGGGATAGCAGGGGAATCGGTTGATGACAAGTCCCGCCTTGCTCTCGGTTGGCAGAGAGAGCGCTGCCTCGGCGGCGGCGCGCAGCGATGCGGGGGAGGTGTCGGCGATGAGCAGGACCTGATCCGAGATGGCGGCGGCGCGGAGCGCCGACGTACCGAAATGCGAATCGAAAACAGTATACTCCGCCGAAACCGCTTCCTCGGCAACGCGCACGGCGCGCAAAAGCTCGGGCAGCGTCGGAGCACGCTCCGAACGGAAGGCGCCGGGGAGCAGATAGAGCTCGCCCTTTGCCTTCAGCCTGACGGCAACGCGTGAGGCGTCGGTTCGGCTGCAAAGGAGATCTCCGATGTCGTACAGCAGCGAGGGCGCACACGCAGTGAGAAGATCGAGCGAACGCCCGGTCGTACAGAGATCGGCGAGCAGAACGCGAGCTCCGCGCTCGGCAAGGGCCGCGGCAAGATGCGCGGCAACCGAGGATTTTCCGACACCGCCCGAGCCCGAGGTAACGAGGATCCGCTTCGTCTGCATGACCGCCTCCCGTGTCTTGTCCGTAGTATTATTTATTATACATGATCATCTCGGATTTGTCAATTCCCATATGGTAGGAATTTCTGTCGAGCGGGTTGATTTTCTTTCAATTCTCTCTTGACAAAACGGCAGAATTGTGATAAAATATACGAAAAGAAATCTTTAAGTCGGTACCGTGATGCCGACAAGATGGATCATGAAGCTGCCGCGCGGGATCGCCGCGGCGGATACCTCTCGGGCGCCCCTTGCCCGAGGTCTGTCTTGCCGCTCTCGGCAAGGCTTTTTTTGTAAAAATGAGGAGGTATTCCATGGAACGCCAGCTTCGCGGTGCAAGGATCTTTCAGGACGGCGCCTTTCTTCGTGCCGATCTTTTGATCCGTGACGCCAAGATTGCCGATATCGCGACCGTGATCGACGCTCCCCATGCAGAGGAAGTGTCGCTTGACGGCCTTGTTCTCTTTCCCGGTTTGACGGACGTGCACGTGCATTTCCGTGAGCCGGGCTTTTTGTATAAGGAGACGGTTGCAAGCGGCAGCGCCGCCGCCGCGCACGGTGGGTATACCACCGTATTTACCATGCCGAACCTTTCCCCCGCACCCGATTCTCCCGAGCATCTGCTGCCTCAGCTTGAGGCGATTCGGCGCGATGCGAAAATCCGCGTTCTGCCGTACGGAACGATTACGGTCGGGCAAAGAGGCGAGGAGATTTCTGATCTTGAGGGACTTGCCCCCGACGTCATCGCCTTCACCGACGACGGGCGCGGCGTGCAGGACCGGGGCATGATGCGAGAGGCGATGCTCCGCGCGAAGGCGCTCGGAAAGCCGATCGTTGCCCATTGCGAGGACAACAGCCTGCTTTTCGGCGGCGTGATTCACGACGGCCCCTTTGCAAGGGCAAACGGGATCCCCGGCATCCCGTCCGAGAGCGAGTGGCGGCAGGTCGAGCGGGACCTTGCGTTGGTTGCCGAGACCGGCTGCGCCTACCACGTTTGCCACGTTTCGACCAAGGAGAGCGTCCGCCTGATCCGCGAGGCGAAGAGATCGGGCCTTGACGTCACCTGCGAGACGGGACCGCATTACCTGATTTTGACCGATGCCGACCTTCGGGACGAGGGGCGCTTCAAGATGAATCCGCCGCTGCGGGAGGCCGCCGACAGGGAGGCGCTGCTCGAGGGACTTGCCGACGGAACGGTCGATATGATTGCTACCGATCACGCGCCGCACTCCGCCGAGGAGAAGTCGAGAGGGCTTCGGGGCTCTCTGATGGGGGTCGTCGGTCTTGAGACCGCTTTCCCCGTGCTTTATACCGAGCTTGTTCTGAAGGGACGGGTGCCGCTCTCGCGCATCGTTGACGCGATGACGGCGTCGCCTGCCCGACGGTTCGGGCTTCCGGGCGGCAGAATCGAGATCGGCGCGCCCGCAGATCTCTTTGCGGTGGATCTTGAAAAGAGCTATTCGGTTGACCCAAGCCGCTTCCTTTCGATGGGAAGGGCAACCCCCTTTGAGGGAATGCGCGTTCGGGGCGAGATCCGTATGACGCTTTTGGGCGGCAGGACGGTATACGCTGCCGACAACTGACGAAAACCAGATTGAAATTGCCGAAAGGCGGAGGAGAATAATTATGTCGAAAAGAACCGATTTGAAGAAGATCCTTGTCATCGGATCCGGCCCGATCGTGATCGGACAGGCTGCCGAGTTCGACTATGCGGGAACCCAGGCCTGCCTTGCATTGAAGGAGGAGGGCTACGAGGTCGTTTTGGCGAACTCCAACCCCGCGACCATCATGACCGACCGCTCGGTTGCCGATAAGATTTATATGGAGCCGCTGACGCTCGAGTACGTGGCGAAGATCCTTCGCTACGGGCGCCCCGACGCCGTCATTCCCGGACTCGGCGGACAGACGGGACTCAATCTTGCCATGCAGCTTGAGAAGAAGGGCATTCTGAACGAGTGTCGCGTGGAGCTTCTCGGAACGAGCAGCGAGAGTATCGAGCGCGCCGAGGATCGCGAGCTCTTCAAGGAGCTTTGCGAGGAGATCGGCGAGCCCGTGATCGAGTCGGTGATTGCCGAGAGCATTGAAGAGGGAAGAGACGCCGCCGAAAAGATCGGATACCCTGTCGTTCTCCGTCCTGCCTTCACCCTCGGCGGAACCGGCGGCGGCTTTGCGGATAACGAGGGCGAGCTGCTTGACATCATGAAGAACGCGCTCGCGCTTTCCCCCGTGCATCAGGTTCTGGTCGAGAAGAGTGTGCGCGGCTACAAGGAAATTGAGTTTGAGGTCATGCGCGACAAGACCGACCGTGCCATTGCGATCTGCGATATGGAGAACATCGACCCCGTCGGCGTGCATACCGGAGACAGCGTGGTCGTTGCGCCGAACCTCACGCTTTCGGATGCCGAGTATACCATGCTCCGCGACAGCGCCCTGAGGATCATCCGCGCCCTGAAGATCGAGGGCGGCTGTAACGTGCAGTTTGCGCTCGACCCGAACTCGATGCGTTATTACGTGATCGAGGTCAACCCCCGCGTTTCGCGCTCGTCGGCGCTTGCAAGTAAGGCGAGCGGCTATCCGATCGCTCGCGTGACTGCCAAGATCGCCGTCGGCATGACGCTCGACGAGATCAAGATCACCGAGGACGCCACCGCCGATCTCACCCCCAAGCTCAACTATATCGTTACCAAGATGCCGCGCTTCCCCTTCGATAAGTTTGCCGACGCCAACAACAAGCTCGGTACGCAGATGAAGGCGACAGGAGAGGTCATGAGCATCGGCCGCACCTGGGAGGAGAGCATGCTCAAGGCGGTCCGCTCGCTTGAGACGGGTCTTTGCCACCTCTATTCCGCCAAGTTTGATACCATGCCGCTTGACGAGATTAAGGAGTACGTCAAGGAGGGCCGCGACGACCGCTTCTGCGCCGTGACGCAGCTGATGCGCCTCGGTGTCTCGATCGACGAGATCTTCTCTCTGACACTCGTCAGCCGCCCCTTCCTTGCCGTGATGAAGAACATCGTTGACGAGGAGAGCCGCGTTGCCAAGGCGCCCTTTGACGAGAAGGTTCTTGCCGAGGCAAAGAAAATGGGCTTCTCGGATAAATTTATCGCCAAGCTCTGGGCGACGAGCGAGCTTGCGGTGTACGAGATGCGCCGCGAGAAAAAGCTCTTCCCGGTCTATCACATGATCGACACCTGCGCGGCAGACGAGACAAGCTATATCCCCTACTTCTATTCGACCTACGGCGAGGGCAATCGCTCGGTCGTCACCGACCGCAAGAAGATCGTCGTGCTCGGCTCGGGCCCGATCCGTATCGGTCAGGGCGTGGAGTTCGACTATTCGACCGTTCACGCAGTGCGCGCCATCCGCGACGCAGGCTACGAGGCGATCATCATCAACAACAACCCCGAGACGGTTTCGACCGACTATACGACGAGTGACAAGCTCTATTTTGAGCCTCTGACGGTTGAGGACGTGATGAACGTCATCGAGCTTGAGAAGCCCGAGGGCGTCGTTGCCGTGCTCGGCGGTCAGACCGCGATCAACCTTGCCGCACCCTTGATGGAGCGCGGCGTAAAGATCATCGGTACCGACGTCGAGGCGATCGACCGCGCCGAGAACCGCGATTCCTTTGAGCACGTGCTCGAGAGCCTGAACATCCCCCGTCCGAAGGGACGTGCCGTAACCAACATTGAGGACGGCGTGAAAACGGCAGAGGCGATCGGCTATCCCGTTCTCGTTCGTCCGAGCTTCGTGCTCGGCGGCAGAGCGATGCAGATCGTCGCCAACGAGAAGATGCTCCGCCATTATCTCAAGACCGCGGTTGAGATCGACGAGGACAAGCCCGTTCTTCTTGACAAGTATATCCAGGGCCGCGAGGTTGAGGTGGATGCCGTCTGCGACGGAAAGCGCGTATTCGTTCCCGGAATCATGGAGCTGGTTGAGAGAACCGGTATCCATTCGGGCGACAGCATCAGCGTTTATCCCGCCTTCAGCCTCTCCGACAAGGTGAAGAAGACGGTGCTTGACTACACCGAGCGTCTCGGTCTCGGCATTGGCATCGTGGGACTTTTCAATATCCAGTTCATCGTTGACGAGAAGGAGGACGTCTATATCATCGAGGTCAACCCCCGCTCGTCGCGTACCGTTCCCTTCCTCTCAAAGGCAACCGGCTATCCTCTCGCCGATATCGGAACGCTCGTCATGCTTGGCAAGAGCCTGCCCGAGCAGGGAATCAACGTTCTCTATCCCGAGGAGAAGAAGCGCCATTACGTCAAGGTTCCTGCCTTCTCGTTTGCAAAGCTTCGCGGCCTTGACGCATACCTTTCCCCCGAGATGAAATCGACCGGCGAGGCGATCGGATACGATAACAGTCTCAACCGCGCGCTCTATAAGGCACTGCAGGCGGCAGGCATGCAGGTTGCCAATTACGGAACCGTCCTTGCCACCATCGCCGACAAGGATAAGGAGGAGGCGCTGCCCCTCATCCGCCGCTTCTACAACCTGGGCTTTAACATCGAGGCAACCGCCGGAACCGCAGCCTTCCTTAAGCAGAACGGCATCCGTACGCGCGTGCGCCGCAAGATCAGCGAGGGAAGCGACGAGATTCTGAACTCGATCCGTCAGGGCTACGTGACCTACGTCATCAACACGCGCGCACTCGATGCCAACGGTCCGCTCTCCGACGGTCACGAGATCCGTCAGTGCGCCGTTGAGAACAACGTCACCATGTTTACCGCGCTCGATACCGTCAAGGTGCTGCTCGACGTGCTTGAGGAGACGACGATTTGCATCTCGACGATTGACGCCTGAGGTGTGAGATGAAGCAGCTTGATTTCAAAATCCTGTCCAACGACAGGATCGCCAAGAGCACCTATCTGATGAGGCTTTCGGGCGACGCATCCGACTGCGCGCCCGGGCGCTTCGTAAACCTTCGGATTGCGGGGAAATTCCTGCGCCGTCCGATCTCGGTCTGCGACGCCGATTCCTCGAGCCTGACCCTGATCTATAAGGTGGTCGGCGAGGGAACCGAGAAAATGGCGGAGATGAGGGTCGGCGAGACGCTGAATCTCCTGACCGGTCTCGGGAACGGATACGATACGGCAAAGAGCGGCGACCGTCCGCTCCTTCTTGGCGGCGGCGTCGGCGTTCCCCCGCTCTACAAGCTTGCCAAGCAGCTGATCTGTGAGGGCAAGACGGTCAAGGTTATCCTCGGCTTCAATTCGAAGGACGAGGTCTTCTTTGAAAACGAGTTTGCGCAGCTCGGCGCCGAGGTCACCGTCTGCACCGCCGACGGGAGCTACGGCAAGCGCGGCTTCGTTACCGATGCGATCGATTCGGTCGGGGAGTACACCTATTTCTACACCTGCGGCCCCGAGCCGATGCTCCGTGCGGTCTCGGCCGCCACGGCGACCTCGGGTCAGATGAGCTTCGAGGAGCGCATGGGCTGCGGATTCGGCGTTTGCATGGGCTGCTCCTGCGAGACGCTCACGGGCTATAAGCGCATTTGCCGCGACGGCCCCATCATGGAAAAGGAGGAGATCAAATGGCCGACCTCAAGGTAACTCTTGCGGGCCTTGCGCTCGATAACCCCCTCATCCCCGCCAGCGGCACCTTTGGCTACGGGTATGAGATGGCAGAGCTTTACGACATCAATCTTCTCGGAAGCTTCTCCTTTAAGGGAACGACGGCGGCTCCGAGATTCGGAAACCCCACCCCCAGAATCGCCGAAACGGCATCCGGAATGCTCAACGCCGTCGGACTGCAGAACCCCGGTGTGGATCACGTGCTCTCCGAGGAGCTGCCGAGGCTCACCGAGGTCTTCCATAAGAAGGTTGTTGCCAATATCGGGGGCTTTTCGATCGAGGAGTACGCCGAGACGACGGCAAAGCTCGCCGCGCACGATGCGGTCGGCATTCTCGAGGTCAATATCAGCTGTCCGAACGTTCACGACGGCGGCATGAGCTTCGGAACCTCGGCAAAGGCAGCCGAGGCGGTGACCCGTGCGGTGCGCCGTGTGACCGATAAGCCGATCTTCATGAAGCTCTCGCCCAACGTCACCGACATCACCGAGATTGCCCGCGCCTGCGAGGCGGGCGGTGCCGACGGCATCTCGCTGATCAATACCCTGATGGGTATGCGGATTGATCTCTGCCGCCGCCGTCCTCTCATTAAGAACCGAACGGGCGGACTTTCGGGCCCCGCAATCTTCCCGATCGCGCTCCGTATGGTCTATGACGTTTACGCGGCTGTGAAGCTCCCGATCATCGGGATGGGCGGAATTGCAAGCGCCGAGGACGTCATTGAGATGATGATGGCGGGAGCGACCGCCACCCAGATCGGTGCCATGAACCTCGTTGATCCCTATATCTGCCGCGATATTCTCACACAGCTTCCCGCCGTCATGGAGCGGTATGGAATCGAGCGTCTCTCGGATATCATCGGTGCCGCACATTGACACCTAAAACCGGAAAGGAACGAAAAAATGGGAAAAGACGTTATTATTGCCTGCGATTTTGAAAGCAAAGCCAAGACTCTCACCTTCCTTGAGAGATTTGGTGAGCTGCGCCCCTTCGTAAAGATCGGTATGGAGCTCTACTATGCCGAGGGTCCCTCCATCGTCTCGGAGCTGAAGGCTCGCGGACACAAGGTGTTCCTCGATCTCAAGCTTCACGATATTCCGAACACTGTCAAGTGTGCGATGGCTGTTCTCTCGTCCTTTGGCGTGGATATCTGCAATCTGCACGCCTCGGGAACCTCGAATATGATGCGTGCAGCCATTGAGGGACTGACTCGCGCCGACGGCTCGCGCCCCACCAAGCTGATCGCCGTTACCCAGCTGACCTCGACCTCGGAGGAGACGATGCAGAAGGAACTGCTCATCTCCGAGACGCTCCCGAATACCGTTCTGCACTATGCCAAGAATGCAAAGACCTCGGGTCTTGACGGCATCGTTTGCTCGCCGCTCGAGGCAGGAATCGTGCATGAGACCTGCGGAAGCGATTTTCTGACAATCACCCCCGGTGTTCGCTTTGCCGATTCGGCAGTCGGAGATCAGGTTCGCGTAACGACCCCTGCCCGTGCTAAGGAGATCGGCTCGGACTATATCGTCGTCGGCAGACCGATTACGGCCGCCGAGGATCCGGTTGCCGCATACCGCCGCTGCGTAGCGGAATTTGTTGATTGAAAGGAAAAGAAAACCATGAAACAGCTGAAAGAAACGATTGCAAAGGATCTTCTCTCGATCAAGGCAGTGTTCTTCCGTCCCGACGAGCCCTTTACCTGGGCAAGCGGAATCAAGAGCCCCGTATACTGTGACAACCGTCTGACGCTCTCGGATGCTAAGGTTCGGGAGGACGTCGAGAGGGGGCTTGCCGAGATCGTGCGCCGCGAGTATCCCGACGCCGAGGTGCTGATGGGAACCAGCACGGCGGGAATTGCACACGCCGCCATCACCGGCTATATCCTCGGCATGCCCATGGGCTACGTCAGAGGAAGCGCGAAGGATCACGGCAGAAACAACCGTATTGAGGGTAAGCTCGAGGCAGGTCAGAAGGTCGTTGTGATCGAGGACCTCATCTCGACCGGCGGAAGCGTCATCGACGTCGTCGATGCCCTGCGCGAGGCAGGCGCCGAGGTGCTCGGCATCGCCAGCATCTTCACCTACGGCATGCAAAAGGGACTTGACCGTCTTGCCGCCGCAGGCGTCAGAAACGTCAGCTTGACCGACTTTGAGACGGTTGCCGCCGTTGCTGCCGAGACCGGCTATATCAAGCCCGAGGACGTTGAGCGTCTGATCGCCTTCCGAAACAATCCCTCCGACGAGAGCTGGATCGGAGGCGCACGGTGAGATCGCTGATTGATATTCTCGACCTCTCGGTCGGGGAGATCGACCGACTCATGGACGTTGCCGCATCGATCATGGAAAGCCCCATGAGCTATGCCGAGACGATGCGCCACAGGAAGCTTGCCACGCTCTTTTTCGAGCCCTCGACGCGTACGCGTCTGAGCTTTGAGGCGGCGATGTACGAGCTTGGCGGAAACGTGCTCGGCTTCTCGGAGGCGAGCACCTCGTCGGCGGCGAAGGGCGAGTCAATCTCGGATACCGCCCGTATCGTGGCGGGATATGCCGATATCCTCGTCATGCGCCATCCGAAGGAGGGCGCGCCGCTCGTTGCATCGCTTTCGAGCCCCGTTCCCGTCATCAACGCGGGCGACGGCGGACATAACCATCCGACGCAAACTCTGGCGGATCTTTTTACCATCCGTCACGAGAAGGGAAGACTCAAGGATCTGACGGTCGGCTTCTGCGGCGACCTCAAGTACGGGCGAACCGTGCATTCTCTGATTGCCGCGCTCTCGCGCTACAGCGGAATCCGCTTCGTGCTTATCTCTCCCGAGGAGCTGAGGGTCCCGAGCTACGTCAAGCGCGATATTCTCTCGGAAAGCGGCGCAAGCTACGTCGAGACGAGTGATTTTGAAGCGGCGCTCCCCGAGCTGGATATCCTTTATATGACGCGCATTCAGAGAGAGCGCTTCTCGGATACCGCAGTGTACGAGCGGGTGAAGGATCTTTACATCCTGAGGCCCGAGATGCTCGTCGATGCCAAGTCCGATCTTTGTATCATGCATCCGCTTCCCCGTGTCAACGAGATTTCGGTCGCGGTGGATGCCGATCCGAGAGCCTGCTACTTTAAGCAGGCGTTGTACGGCAAGTATATGCGGATGGCGCTGATTTTGTTTCTGCTTGATGACAAGCAGCTCTCGGCACCGTCGCCCAAATCCGTTTCGGAAACCGTCTCGCTCCCGCTGAAGAGCGATTGCACCTGTAAGAACCGCCGCTGCATCACGACGACCGAGCAGGAGCTGCCCCAGCTCTTTAAGCTGACCAACGAGAAGGAGGGCGTCTGGCGCTGCGTTTGGTGCGAGCACCGCGACGTCTGAGCATATCCCGCAGGACTGTCTCAAATGCAAAATTGCATTTGAGACAGTCCTGTTTAGTTTTTCGCCTGCCCGATGGCAGAAAGGGGCGGCGCTGCCAACAATTGATGGTTTCGTTTTTCACCGAAAGGGAGTATAATGTAAGAGGAAACGAGGTGAGAATATGGAACTCATTATCATCGGCGACTCGCGCCTGAAGGTCATTTTGACGGCAGAGGAGGTTCGCCGCTTTGCGCTCGATCTCGGGGAGAGTGAGCTTGACAGTCCGGGGGCAAAGGCGGCGCTTCGGGAGCTCTTCGATGAGATTCGCCGCCAAAGCGGCTTTGACGCCGCCAGCGACCGCGTGCTCGTCCAGCTGTATCCATCAAAGGGGGGCGGATGCGAGATTTTTTTGACAAAGCTCGGCAAACCAAGTCGAGCAAGAACGCTTCCCGACCGCATGGGAGAGCTGTCGGCACCGCCTGAGCTTCGTCCCGTGCTCTTTTGCTTCGAGGGGCTTCGCGAGCTTCTTGCCGTATGCCGACAGCTCTATCGCATCGGGTATGCGCTTCTCAGCACCGTCTACGTCGCAGACGACGGCAGATACTATCTGGTTTTGCAGGAAAAGTCGAAGAGCGGTACGCGTGTGGGGGCGTTGTCCTTCGTTGAGGAGTTCGGGGAGCGGCGCGGCGGTGCGCTTTCTCTTTCCTACATAAAGGAGCACGGCCGCTGCCTTGCGGCAGGCGATGCCGTTGCCCGTCTCGCGTCTCTTGCCGTGTAGCTGCTTTCTACGGAGCTTTCGATTCCAGGAGAAACGAAACCGCAAATTCACAGCCCTTGAAAAACGCTTTTTTTACAAAGAGAGCCTCAATGTCAAACAATGCATCAACGTATTTTTCTATGGCGGCTTGCTGCTCCTGACTTAAGCTGACGTTTGCTCTTTCATGCAGCTCTGCGGCGGTTTCGGTAGGCGTTCGCTCTGCGTCGGTATCCATTTTGGCGCATTCCTCCGACAGATACTCATTCCAAAGCCTTTCAAGCGTGGTTTTTATTTTTTCACTCCTTTCATATTCGTTCAAAAGAGAACCAATTTCATTATAGACCATATATGAACTAAAGCCAACAGTTTTAGTCCATATGTGCTATAATTTTTTAAAAAAAGGGTGGAAATATGAGCATATATCAAAGACTCAAGGATTTGAGGGAAGATTTCGACAAAAGCCAGGAAGAGATCGCCAAGGTGCTCGGTACAAGCCGGTCCTATTACGCGCAGTATGAAAACGGGAAAAGAGCCATCCCTTTTGAGAGGATGGTTGTCTTGGCAAAATACTACAACGTTTCCCTTGACTATCTTGCAGGACTCATTGATACGCCGAGAAGGCTAAGCTGAGAATCTTCCTTTTTGCTGATGCTTGGAGGAGGAATATATGCAAGCAAAAGGGCTGTCTCAAATGCAAGCTCGCATTTGAAGTGAACCCAAAAGTTTAGACAAAAATCAAATATTAAATTGCTTGTGAATGAGCTCGGTACTCCACCGGGCTCATTCCTTTTAGTTTTAATGAAATTCTCTCGTTGTTGTAGTAATGTATGTATTCCTCCAACTTC
>JAZNFP010000023.1:0-44581 GCA_045576095.1 Eubacteriales bacterium | reverse complement strand
GGGCAGCCGTTTGCAAGCCTCTTACATCAAAACGAACTGAATCGTTACGTAGCAGGCGCCAACCACCATCAAAACCGCAAGAAAGGCGGCCATTACACGGACGAAAAGCTTGTTTTTCTTTGCCATTTCCATCATTCCTTTCTTATCGCGAGCGACACTTTCCCAAATACAGTCCCGAAAGATTGCGAACCGAGACGATTGCGCGATCGCCGAGAGACGACACGATCGCATCCAGTCCGAGACAAACGGCGGTCAGGGGATTGCGCGCTTTGACGGTCTTAACACCCGTTACCCCGGTGATCATCCGATCGAGTCCGTCAAGCAAGGCGGTTCCTCCCGAAAGAAGGATGCCGTTTTCAAACACCTGATGCACGTGCCTTGTCGGGATATGGGAGATGGCGACACAGATCGCCTCAAGGATCGCTGCGGTCGGCTCCTCAAGCGCGCGGTACATCTCGTCGCTTCGGACTGTAACCGAAAGAGGAAGGGCGGTCTCCGGATGGCGCGCGGTGATCTGCATCTCGCGTGCCACACCCTCCGACCAAACCGAGCCAATGGTCGTTTTGACCGTCTCTGCGGTACGCAGCGAAGCCCGCGCTCCGCGCTCGCGGAGCAGATAGGCGGCAATCGCGCGATCATACGCCTCACCGGCCACGGGGATGCTCTTCATATAGATGATTTCACCGTCACAGACGAGTGCAATATTCGTCATGCTCGCGCCAAGCTCGACCGAAAGAATCTGATCTCTTGCCGCACAGCCCGATCCGGCAATCGCGGCGATCGGGGAATAAACGGTATGCGGATATCTGGCGTCACAGTGCGCCGCGATCTCGATCAAGGCACCCTCGTCGATCTCGCCTGCCGAGCAAGGAACCGAAAGCGCAAGATGCGAAACCCCGGAAAAGGACTCGCCGATGATGCCGGCAAGGATGGTTTGCGCGTATTCGAGCTCAGCCGTTACGCCGCTTCGGAACGGTCGAAGGAGCCCGACGTTCTTCGGAGGAGCCGCAAGCAGCTTTTCTGCGCGCGCGCCGTAGTAAAGCACCTGCCCCGTTACGCGGTCAAGCGCGATTGCGGAGGGCTCGCTGAACGCAACGCTTCCGCCGGCAGCGGCAAAAAGATTCGCCGAGCCAAGGTCAATTCCCGCTTTTTTCTGCATACGCCGACACTCCTTTCCGATTTTTTTGCGAAACTTTTTCGTAATTTGACGATTCTAACATATTATACAGGATTCTTTTTGTTTTTGCAAGACTTGTGAAGAAAATTTTGGAAATTTTTTGAATTTATTTTGCTGTAAGGCGCTCGACGAGACAGGTATAGCGACGGATCTGCCGATCGTTTGCAACCATGGTGGCAAGAACGTCGGTTCGGCCGACGAGGATGACCATGCGCTTCGCCCTCGTGACGGCGGTGTAAAGCAGATTGCGGCTCTGAAGCATCGGACCGCACCCGTAGAGCGGCATGATGACGACGGGATACTCGCTTCCCTGGCTTTTATGAACCGTAATGGCATAGGCGTGCTCAAGCTCCTCAAGCTCGGCGCTTCGGTACAAGACCCGACGGCCGTCAAAGTCGACCGTCAGCTCCCCTTTGCTCGGATCCACACTCTCGATGCGGCCGATGTCGCCGTTGAAAACGCCGACACCCGAAACGCCCCCCTTTTCCCATTCGAGCTCGTAGTTGTTTTTGAGCTGCATCACCTTATCCCCCTCACAAAAAACCGTATCGCGAAACTTGATCTGCTTTTTGCGCTTGGTTCGGGGATTCATCGTCTCCGAGAGAAGACAGTTCAGGCTCTCGGTGCCCGACCGACCGCGGCGAGAGGGGGTAATGACCTGTATCTCGCTTTGAATTTGCTCGCCGTAGGAGCGCGGCAGACGTTTTTTGATGAGCTCAAGCACCGTTTCGGGAATCTCCTCCTCCCTTGCCCGAGGAAGGAAAAAGAAATCGTTGGACTCGCGGGAAAGAAGCGGAAGCTCGCCTCGGTTGATCCGGTGGGCGTTGGTGATAATATGGCTTCCCTTTTCCTGACGGAAGATCTCGGAAAGCGAGACGGTTGCAAAGACCCCCGAGGCGACGAGATCCCCCAGCACGTTTCCGCACCCGACCGACGGAAGCTGGCTCGCGTCGCCGATCAGAATCACGCGGCTCGTGCGTCCCGTGGCGCGCAGCAGTGCCGCCATCAGCGGCAAATCAATCATCGAGGCCTCGTCAACGATGATCACCTTCTCGTCAAGCGGCTGCTTTTCGTTTCGGTGAAAAGCGGGACGAGCGTCATCCACGCGCTCCATTTCCAGCATGCGGTGGATGGTTTTCGCCTCCTCCGAGGTCGCCTCGGACATTCGCTTGGCTGCCCGTCCGGTGGGTGCGGCAAGCGCGACCGAGAGACCGAGGAGACGGAACATCCGCATCAGCGCGCGCACGACCGTGGTCTTTCCCGTACCCGGGCCGCCCGTGACGATCAGCACCCCGCGGCGAAACGCCTGGTAAATGGCACTTCTCTGCTCTCTGCAATAGATAATGCCGTGCTCGCTCTCGAGCCGCTCGATCATGCGATCGACGTCGGGTACCGAGACGGCGGGAGCCCCCCCGTCGAGAAGCGTCAGCTTTTCGGCAACGTAGGACTCGTCCTCAGCGCTCTCGCGTGTGAAAAGAAAATCCCCGTAGGCACGGAGCCTTCCCTCGGAGAGCATAGTCGGCAACCGCTCCTCAATCGTCGCGCGCGACACCGCAAGAGTCGCGGCGGCAGCGTCAAGCAGATGATCGGTCGGAAGGCATGCGTGTCCGTTACTTTGGGCGTTATAGCGAAGAACGTAATCGATCCCCGCCGCAAGACGAAGGGGATGGTCCTTCGGAAAGCCGAGCGACTCGGCGATCGCATCGGCACGCTCAAAGGGAATGTGCTCGATCTCACTGCAAAGAAGATAGGGGTTCTTCTGCAGAATTCCGACCGCTCCCGGGCCGAAGCGCCGATAAATTCTTGTAACCGAGCCGGACCCGACGTAGCTCTTGCAGAACATCATCAGGGAGCGGATGCCCGTTTGCTCGCGGAAGGACTCGCTGATCTCAAGCGCCTTTTTTGCCGAGATTCCCGGAATATCGGCAAGCCAATCGGGATGATTTTCGATGACGTCAAAGGTGTCGTCCCCGTAACGGTTGACGAGCTTCAGCGCCGTGACGGCGCCGATTCCCTTGACGTTCCGCGCCGAAAGATAGCGCAAAATGTCAGCGGCGGTGCTCGGCAGCTCCTTTTCAAAGGCGGTGACCGAAAATTGCTCGCCGTACTCGCTGTGGTGCGTCCACGAGCCGAAGAGCCGCACCGTCTCTCCCTCCCCGACGTACGGCATCGAGCCGACGGCAGTAACGAGCTGACCGTCCTCGGTCACAAGCTCGATCACGGTATAGTCGTTTGCGGTATTTCGGTAAACGACCGACTCAACCGAGCCCGAAAGCTCGGCATCCCGCGCGGTTTTGTCAAGTGCCACCGTCCCGATCTCCTTTCTCCTCCGCTACGCGAAGGTATACGGCGTAACCGAGCGAAAGAAGCTCCTTGCTCGGTGCCGAGTCGTCGAGTAAAACAACCGTCTCTCTGCCGCAGCGCGAGGCGAGCGCACAGCGGTGGGAAAGGCTTTTCACAGTCTCCTGCTTTTTTGCCCTGACCGCCACGGCTTCGGCACACCGTTCGGAAAGGGCGATAACAAGCGAAAAAAATCCGTATACGGCAAATGCCGAAAGAAGCAAAGCGGCAAGCATATCCGTCACACCTCCGTGAGCAAGAATATGCTTGCCGTTAAGGTCGCGTTACGACTCCTCGCCGAGCGCCCGAAGAAGCTTCGGCGCAAGGTCGCGCCGCTCCCAGGGGGCGTCAAGATCCTCGCGTCCCATATGTCCGTAGGCGGCAAAGTCGCTGTAGATGGGGCGGCGGAGATCAAAGCTTGCAATGATCGCGGCAGGACGGAAATCGAAGCACGAAACGAGCGCCTCGGCAATCTCGGAATCCGAGCGCTTGCCGCTTCCGAAGGTATCGACGAGAACCGAAACCGGTCGGGCAACGCCAATGGCATACGCAAGCTGCACCTCACAGCGAGAGGCGAGGCCTGCCGCAACGATATTCTTTGCTGCATAGCGAGCGGCATAGGAGGCCGAGCGGTCAACCTTGGTCGGATCCTTGCCCGAGAAGGCGCCGCCGCCGTGACGCGAGTATCCTCCGTAGGTATCAACGATGATCTTACGTCCCGTCAGTCCCGTATCCCCCATCGGGCCTCCGATTACAAATCGTCCGGTCGGGTTGATGTAGATTTTTGTTTCGGCGTCGAGAAGCGACGGGGGGATGATCTTTTCAATCACCTCGCGACGGATATCGTCACGCAGTGTCTGCATCGGGATTTCCGCCGAATGCTGGGACGAAACGACGACGGTATCGACGCGCTTTGGCACCCCATCGACGTATTCGACCGTCACCTGCGTTTTTCCGTCGGGACGGAGATAGGGGCAAATGCCGCTGCGTCTGACCTCGGAAAGGCGCTTTGCAAGTTTGTGCGAGAGCGAGATCGGCAACGGCATCAGCTCGGGCGTCTCGTCACAGGCATATCCGAACATCAGTCCCTGGTCACCCGCACCGATGTCAAGACCATCGGTCATCTCGCCCGACTTTGCCTCGGCGCTTTTGTCGACTCCGAGGGCGATATCGGCGGACTGCTCGTGAATCGAGGACAGAACCGCACAGGTGTTGGCATCAAAGCCGTACTCGGCGGAATCGTAGCCGATTTTCGCAACCGTTTTGCGAACGATGCTCTGATAATCGACCGTTGCCTTCGAGGTAATCTCCCCCATGACGTTGACGATCCCCGTGGTCGTGAAGGTCTCGCAGGCGACGCGAGCCTCGGGATCAACGGCAAGATGCGCGTCAAGCACGGCATCGGAGATCATATCGCAGATCTTGTCGGGATGCCCCTCTGTCACCGACTCGGATGTAAATAGCTTTCTGTTCATGTCGTTCCTTTCGTGTTTCGTGTATGGAAAAATAAAAAGCCTCGGGAAAAACAGGTCCCGAAGCCGCAGCTTGCATCCATCGCCTCATCTTCGGGAATTAGCACCTTGCATACGCCGGTTGCCGGGCTTCACAGGGCCTGTCCCTCCGCCACTCTTGATAAGGCACGGCACGGCTGCACCGACAGGCGCTTCCGTGCAAACCGTATTATAGCATAATTCAATCAAAAATGCAATAGTGCTTTCCTTTTTTTCGAAACTTTTTTCTTTCGGACGACAAAAAGCTCCGCCGCGTCGAGAAGACGCGGGCGGAGCCTGCAAAATCAGTTGTCTTGGCTATCCGAGCCATCGGTGGGAGCAGAGTTCGGGGCCGCGGGCTCCTCAAAGGGAGAAAAGCCCATTTCGTGCGCGATTCTCTCGCGCTCCTCTGCCTCGCGGCGCGCCCGCTCCTCCTCTGCCTCTTCGTTTTCGCGCCGGCTCTTTGCCTCGCGCTCACGGACGATCTCAACGAGCTCCTCGTCGGAAGCGTTACGATCCATCAGAGCGGCGAACTGCTCGCCGTCCATGACCTCGTATTGAAGCAGGAAGGCGGCAACGCGATGGAGCTTCTCAAGGTTGGCGAGAAGGAGCTCCTCCGCACGCTTTCTTCCATTCTCCACGATGCGACGGATCTCGCGGTCGATCGCCGCCTTGGTTTCTCCGGAAAGGTTCTCGCCCGAGCTGAAGTCACGGCCAAGGAAAACCTCGGTCTCGCCGTGCTCTCCGGCAAGATTGACGGTACCAAGCTCGTCGCTCATTCCGTAAACCGTTACCATGCGCCGTGCAATCCTCGTGACGTGCTTGATATCCGACGAAGCACCGCCCGTGAAATCGGAAAAGATGATCTGCTCCGCAGCCCTGCCGCCGAGCGAGATGGCGATATCGCGCTCCATATCGCGCTTAAATTCGTAGGAATGATCGCTCACGGGGGGCATCAGCGTATAACCGCCGGCGCCCTTGGTCGTGGGGATAATAGTGATTCGGGTAACGGGATCGGTATTCGGCAGCAGATGCGAGACGATCGCGTGCCCCGCCTCGTGATAGGCGGTGATGCGCCTTTCCTCCTCGGAAATGATCTTCCCTTTCTTTTCGCCGCCGACGATCACCTTCAGCGCCGCCTCCTCGACCTCCTTCATGCCGATCAGCGCCTTATCGCGGCGTGCGGCAAGGAGCGCCGCCTCGTTCATGAGATTGGCAAGGTCGGCACCGGTCAGACCGACTGTGGTCTGCGCGATACGGCCGAGGTCAACGTTCGCCTCAAGGGGCTTGTTTCTGACGTGCACGCGAAGAATCTCCTCCCGTCCCTTGAGATCGGGATAGTTCACGGTTACCTGACGGTCAAAGCGTCCCGGGCGCAGAAGCGCGGGATCGAGAATATCGGGACGGTTGGTTGCTGCCATCACGATAACGCCTTCGTGGTTTCCGAAGCCGTCCATCTCAACGAGCAACTGGTTCAGGGTCTGCTCTCTTTCGTCGTGTCCGCCGCCGAGGCCTGCGCCTCTGTGACGTCCGACGGCGTCGATCTCGTCGATAAAGATAATGCTGGCAGGGTTTCTGCGCGCCGTCTCAAAGAGATCGCGGACACGCGAGGCACCGACGCCGACGTACATCTCGACGAAGTCCGAGCCCGAAATGGAATAGAAGGGAACGCCCGCCTCGCCGGCAACCGCCTTTGCAAGCAGGGTCTTACCCGTGCCGGGAGGGCCGACAAGCAGAATGCCGCGCGGAATTCTCGCCCCGAGGCGCACGAACTTCTCGGGGTTTCGGAGAAACTCCACGACCTCCTCCAGCTCCTTTTTCTCCTCCTCCGCTCCCGCCACGTCGCGGAACTTCACGGCGTTCTTCTCGTTGTAGCTGAGCTTGGCGTGCGAACGGGCAAAGCCGCCCATCTTGCCGCCTCTGCCACCTGCCGAGCGGAGCACGAAGAAATACAGAAGAACGAGAGCGACGATCAGAATGAGGTAGGGCATGAAGGAAACGTACCACGGCGTATCCTTCGGCTCCTCGAAGTCAAAGGTCTTGAGGTTCCCCTCTCCGAGATTCTCGCGGGCAATCGCATGGATCTCCTCAAGCTGAACGTAGCTTGCGATTCGGTAGGTATAGGTTTGATAGACGGGAGCTCCGTCGCGCGTTTCGAAAAGAATCTTTCCTGCAGGATCGCGTCGGTAATCGCCGTTCCCGTCGAGAAGCGGAATCAGGCCCTTGATCGTAACGTAGGATTCGTTATCGAGCGAAACCTCAACGGCAAGGTCGTTTTCGAGCAGCTCGATCACGTCACCGTAGGTCAGCTTGATCTCCTCTTCGCCGCCGTCGCCGAGGATCGACACGAAGAAAATGACCGCCACGACGAGCAGGAGCAGAATCAAAATATTGCTTTTGGAATTTGATTTCATGTAATTCGGTACGCCTTTCTCAGATGGGTTCGTGTCCGAACCTTATTGGGCGGAGTCGGTGTACGCCTCGGGGGCAAGCACGCCAACATAAGGAAGCATACGGTACTTCTCGTCGTAATCCAGCCCGTATCCGACGACAAACTCATCCGGGATCTCCCGACCGACGTAATCGGCGGAGAAATCGACCTCACGGCGCGAGGGCTTATCGAGAAGCGTACAGGTACGAACGCTTCTGGCTCCGCGCTCCTTCAGGTACTTCACAAGGAAGGACAGGGTTCTGCCGCTGTCAATGATATCCTCGACGACGACGACGTCACAGTCCCCGAGATCGGGCCGCATCACGTCGAGATGAATCTTCAGCTCACCGGTGGATTTGGTCCCCGCACCGTAAGAGGATACCTTCATGAACTCGATTTCATGGGGGGTTTTGAGCTTTCGCATCAAATCTCCGAGAAATACGACCGAGCCCTTCAGGATTCCGAGAAGCACAAGCCTGCCCGAATTGCGACTGCCGAAATCGGCGTCAATCCTTTCGGCAATGCGAGTACCGATCTCATCGATCTCCCGTTCGGTTACCAGAACCTTTGCGATCATGCTGTCCATTGTTTTTAACGTCCTTCCTTGTGTCATCGCATGCCACCGGAACATAGAGAAGCGTCAGATGCTCCGCGTCCGCCGTCGCCTCGCAGCCCTCTCTGACTCCGAAGCCGGGAATCCACAGGATTCCGGCACCGTCGCAAACGATCGGTACAGACCGTCTGGCATCGTCGGAAAGCCGTCGGCAGGCAAAAAGCTTTTTCACCTCTCGGCGCATTCCGCCATAGCGGTAAGCATCGCCGGGTAAAAGCTGTCGAACGGACAAGTTCCCTATTATTCTATCAAATGAAACGGTGGCTTTCTTTGATTTTTTGTAAACATTTAAGGAATGCGCGGTGTCTTTTCCGTCCCTGGCAAGGAAAAGAGTGCCTCGGTTTCCCGAAAGCTCGTTTTTGCCCATTTTCAGGGCGTCGTCAGGGAGTCTTTCCTCCCGCTCCCTTTCAAACGCAACACGGTCGCGCCCGATCCGAAGAGTCAGCGACGAGGGAAATGAAATCTCGCAGACGCCGGTTTCCACAATCTTCGCGACGGCGGGATCAATCTGCGAAAGCGACGGCATTTCACACCCTGCACGAACGGCAAGGCGCATCAGAGCACGCGCACGGATCGGTGCCGGCAGAGCGGCAAGCGCGGCGCGGTCGGTCGAACGATCGGGATCGTCAAGGAATTCCTCCGCCATGCGGTCAAGGCAGGCGACGTCACGGCGAAGCAGCTCGGCGGCGCGACAAACCGCAGAGACGGGATCGGGCGTTAGCTCCCGAAGGAGCGGAAAGACCCGACAGCGCAAAAAATTCCGGGTGTAAGCGACGTCGGCATTCGTCGAATCGACGGCGTAGGAGATTCCCTCGCTGTCAAGCGTCGCTCGAATCTTGTCTGCCGAAAAGCCGAGCAAGGGGCGCAGAATGCGCTCACGCAAGGGCGCCATCCCGAAGAGCCCCTTCGCTCCGCTTCCGCGAAGGAGATGAAGCAGAACCGTCTCCGCCTGATCGTCGGCATGATGCGCGACAGCGATATAGTCGCATCCGAGCCGTTCTCGCGCACTCTCAAGCGCGGCATAGCGCAGGCGGCGAGCGCATTCCTCGAGCCCCTCCCCCGTTCGCTTCGCTTCCGTGGGAACCGACAGCGAAACGACCGTCAGAGGAACGGAAAGTGCGTCACAAAGCCTTTGGCAGAGCGCGGCGTCGGAAAGCGATTCCTCTCCGCGAATTCCGTGCTCAACGTGCAAAGCCGACAGTCTGATCCCCTCGGACGAGGCGATACGGCAAAGGCACGACAGAAGAAATACAGAGTCGGCGCCGCCCGACAGGGCAACGAGAATCCCGACCTTTGTTGACGGCAAAAGCGAGCGCAGCGTTTTTCGAACGCGCTCCGACGCCTGCCAAACTGACAAGACTCGACTCATCCCTCTGCGCCGATCTTGTCAAGGGTAATAAATTTGGTAAACTGTCCGTTCCAGCCCATCTTAACGGTTGCAAGCGAGCCGTGGCGGTTTTTGGCAACGATGACCTCGGCAAGGTTGGCATCGACGTCTGCCTTTGAGCCCTCGGCATCCTTATAGTATTCGTCACGGTACAGGAACATGACGATATCCGCATCCTGCTCAATAGCTCCGGAATCGCGCAGATCGGAGAGCATCGGCTTTTTTACGGTACGCGACTCGGGACCGCGCGAAAGCTGGGCACAGCAGATGACCGGCACGCCGAGATCCTTTGCCATGATCTTGAGGTTTCTGGAGATGTCGCCGACCTCGTTGACGCGGCTTTCAATATTTCTGCCGCTCTGCATCAGCTGGAGATAGTCGATCACGACCAGTCCGAGATTCTTGACGCGGCGAAGCTTTGCCTTCATATCGGTCGGCGTGATGCCCGAGGTATCGTCGATCAGAATATCGCAGCCCGCAAGGGAGGTCGATGCATCGGCAAGCTTTTCCCAATCCTCGGGGCGAAGCTCGCCCGAGCGCAGAGAATGGCTATCGACGAGCGCCTCGCTCGAAAGCATACGGTTTACAAGCTGCTCCCCCGACATCTCGAGCGAGAAAACGCAAACCGCCTTATGCGAGGACTTGGCAGCGCTGGTGGCAATATTCATGGCAAAGCTCGTCTTTCCCATACCGGGACGGGCTCCGATCAGAACGAGATCGCCCGCGCCGAGCTGAACGAGCACGTGATCAAGGTCGGTAAAGCCGGTTTTGACGCCGCCCTCGATCTCCTTATGCTCAAATTTGTTGACCAGATCCTGATAAACGCCGGTCAGAATATTCTTGATGTGGCGAAACTCCTTGGAATCGCGGTTCTGTGCAAGATCAAAGATTCTCTGCTCGGCAACGTCAATGATATGCGCGGCATCGCCCGCCTCGGAATATGCAACGGCAGAAATGTCGTCACAGGCGTCAATTAAGCGGCGAAGCAGCGCCTTTTCGCGAACAATCGCGGCGTAATCCTTGATATTGGCGGCGGTCGGCACGGTCTGCGCAATCTGGGTAATATACTGAATACCACCCGACTCGTCGCGCTTGCCCTCGGAAACGAGTGCGTTGACGAGCGTTACCGTATCGATCGAGCGGCTCGTCATAAACATATTCTGCATCGCTGTGAAGATCACGCGGTGCTCCTCCATATAGAAGTCATCCGCCGAGATCATCCCCGCGATCACCTCAAAGCTCTCGGGCTTGATCAGAATCGAGCCGAGCACCGATTGCTCGGCCTCGACCGATACCGGAAGCCGTCTGATGAGATCACTCTCGCCTGCCATCGCTTACGCCTCAACCGAAACGGTGAAGCTGCCCGAGACGTCCTCGAACAGACGCACCTCGATTCGATAGCTTCCGTACGCCTTGATCGGCGCGTCAAGCTGGATCTTCCGTTTGTCAACGGTGATTCCTGCCGATGCGGCAAGCTCGGTCGCAATCTCCTTGGCCGTAACGGCGCCGTAAAGGCGGCCGTCCGCGCCCGAGGATGCCTTGATACGAACGGTAACGCCCGAAAGGCGCTTTGCCGTTTCCTCAGCCGCCCGTCTCTCCTCATCGTGACGGAATTGCCGAGCCTCTGCCTTTCCCTTCAGATCGTTTTGTGCCTTGGCATCGGCGGCGATTGCCTTTTTTTGAGGAAAGAGGAAGTTCCGCGCGAAGCCGTCCGAAACCACGACGACCTGATCCTTCTTTCCGTGTCCCTTTACGTCGGTCAAAAGAATTACTTTCATGATTCTGCCTGTCCTTTCGGTTTGTGTCGTTTGAAATCAAAGCCTCTTGTCAAGGAAATCGTCTATACTCCGCTTGAGAACCGAGAGTGTGCTTTGCAGCTCCTGATCCTCAACCTGTGCGCCGGCGACATCAAAATGGCCGCCGCCGCGCAAGCGCTCGAGAATTCTCTGCACGTTGATCGTTCCGTCCGAGCGCGCCGAGATATAGGTGACGCCCTCAATCTTGACGAGCGCAAAGCTCGCATCAACCGAGTTGATCGTCAGCATCTTATCCGCCGCCTGCGCCGCAATGACACGGTAGCTCGGGTCGGTTTCCTCGTCTAGACAGGAGATGGCGATTCTGTCGCGGTAAATCGCGACGTTGCCCATAAAGCGCGATTCCTTGTAAAAGGCGTCTGCCTCCACGCGGAAAAGCGCGTTTGCCTCGGCGGGATCTGCCCCCTCGGCGCGGAGATAGCGCGCTGCCGTAAAGGTTCGCGTTCCCGTATTGCGCGTAAAATGCTTGGTATCAAGGAGCATACCGCCAAGCAAAAGCTCAGCCTCCTCCTTGCGAAGCCCCGCTCCGCTAACCCCATACTCGATCATCTCGGCAATCAGCTCGGATGCCGAGGATGCAGAGGGCTCAATGTAGGCAAGCTTCACCTTCGGTGGGAATTCTGCCGTCTGGATGTGGTGGTCAACCACGGCAATGCTCGAGGCGCGCTTGACAAGCGACGGGTACTCAACGTAAGCAAGGTTATTGACGTCAACGACGATCAGAAGCGTATTTTCGCCGATTCGCTCGGCTGCCTCCCTCTCGGAGAGAAGCATTGCATGATAGTCGTCGAGCTCAAGCGCCTTTTCAATACTGAAGCGGATGTTGGGATTCGAGGTATCGACGGCAATCGCAACCTCGCCCGGCGTTTTGCGGCTCATCGCAAGCCGCGCCATGCCGACGCAGGCGCCGATCGAGTCAAAGTCACCGTAGGAATGCCCCATAATGACGACGTTCGTGCTCCGCTCGATCATCGAGGTGAGCTGACGCGCCGTGATCCTCGCCTTGACGTTGGTGCGCTTATAAACCGCCTTGGTACGGCCGCCGTAATACTCGATGCCGTTTTCATGCTTGTACACGACCTGATCGCCTCCGCGCTGGAGCGCAAGGTCGAGCGCAGACTGTGCCGCCGCCTGACGGTCGGAAAGCGAGCCCGGAACGCGGGAAACACCCATCGAAATGGTGACGGAAAGCCCATCCCGCCCCTTGCTGCGCACGCGATCCAGAATCTCGAAGCGGCTGGCAACGAATTTTTCAAGGTGAGAGGAGTCGAAGAACAGAACGTACTTATCGTTGTCGTAGGATTTGATGATGCCGCCGATCGAGTTCATCCAGTTACGGAGCATCTCGTCAACATCTGCGACCGCGTCGCGGAAATTGGCGTGCACGCTCTGCATGACCTCCTCCACGTTGTCAAGCGCAACGAGAGCAACCGCCACACGCTCGTCGCTGTACAGCTTCTCAAGCTCTACCTGCTCGGTGCGGTCGGTGAGAATCACGAAAACGTAGGTCTTCCCCTCGGATCGAGTCGAAACGGCATCGAAGGAATAGGTACGCGAGCCGAGCTTTACGCGGCGCTTTTCGCCAACGTCAAGAAGACTGTTGACCGAGGAGCCGAGCTTGATTCCCTGCTCGGAAACCCAATCGGCAATCTGCTCGTTATACCAGCAGAGATTTCCGAACTCATCGCAGATCATCACGGGCTCGTGCAGGCGCGAGACGAGCTGACCGAGAGGGCTCGTCAGCAGAGCGATCATCGCATTATCCAGCACGATCGGATCGCTTTTGAGCCTTATTGCGGCGTGCAAGGTCAGGGCAAGGAGATAAACCATCACGCACAGAACCCCCGAAAAGAGGTTCGCAAGCGCGGTATATTCAGCAAGCCCCATGAACACGAGAAGCATCACGCAGGCAAGGAGGATGCAGACGAGCAGATCCTCCTTGGTGGCGATGCGCGTATCTCTTGCGGGGTTGCGATACTGTTGCTTTTTCTTCATCTGAAACAGCCTTTCGGGGCGGAAGGGCGACTCTTTCCGCCGTTTGCAATCATTGCGAATTTTATCCGTATTTTATAGTATAGCAGAAGAAAACCGATTTGTAAAGGGGATTTGCCGATTCAAACGGAACTTTCATTTCAGAACGACCGAATCGGAACCGAGAAGATTCCGAAGCCGCTCAAGCAAAAGCTCGGAGACTCGTGCGCCGTGCCCAACGTAGGCGCTGTAGCGACGGCTCGCGTTCTCAAAAAAGACGATCGGCGTGGTGCCGGGGGCGCCGTCAACGACCGCCCGTGCCGAGAGCGCGGCGTCCGAGGTGAGCGAATCGACCCGAAGGTACAGCGTTACCTCGCGACGCTCGGCGCCTGCCGCACCTCTGTTTTGTCCAAGGCGGCGCACCGAGGAGACGAGGAGCTTCGGTGCCTCCCCCTCTCTGACCGAAAGCTCTCCCTCGACGGCAACCGCCGCATCCGGAACCAGAAGAGAGGCAAAGCGGCTGTAGCGGTTCGGAAACAGAATCAGCTCGATCTGACCGACGCGATCCTCAAGAACCGCAAACGCCATTTTTTCTCCCGATCGGGTATTCTTTTCGACGCGCTCGGAGATCACTCCGACGAGCGTCAGCTTCATCCTGTCACGGTAGGCAGGATCAACGATCTCGCCGCTTTCATCGACCGCCGCCAAAACGTCCGGGATCGGGGTATGCGGCGTGGAAGCCGCGTCGTCCGAAAACTCGTCGAGAGGGTGCCCCGAAAAGCAGATGCCAAGGTATTCCCTCTCAAAGGCAAGCAGCTCCTTTTTGTCGAACTCGGCAAAGCGCTCGTAGGTCGCCGTGGGCGCCGTTCCGACTGCTGCGTCGCTGAAGAAATCCAGCTGTCCGACGAGATTCGTCCTCGCCTTTGCCTGCGCGTCGGAGAGCAGTAGCTCGGCGGCAACCGTCATGGTACGGCGCGTATCCCCGAGGCAATCGAGCGCGCCGCATTTGATCAGCGCATCCACCTGGCGGCGGTTCACGTCGTACCCGCTCGTGCGCGTAACGAAATCCGAAAAATCAGAAAAGGGCTTTTTCTCGCGCTCGCGGATGACCGACTCCAAAAGCTGCCGTCCGACACCGCGCACGGCGAGCAGACCGAAGCGAATCCCACCGTCCGAGACCGAAAACTCAACTCGGCTCTCGGCAATATCGGGCTTCAAAACCGCGATTCCGAGGCGTGAGCACTCGCCGATATACTCGGCAAGCTTCGGGGCATTGTCGAGCACCGAGGTGAGCAGAGCCGCCATGTACTCACGCGGATAATGGCATTTGAGATAGGCGGTTCTGAAGGTCAGTAGCCCGTACGCCGTGGCGTGGCTCTTATTAAATGCGTAGTTGGCAAAGCTTGCAATATCGTCGAAAAGAGCCGATGCCGATGCCTCGGAGATGCCACGCTCGGCGGCGCCACGAAGGAAGCTGCTCCGCTCGGCAGCCATCACGTCCGCCTTCTTCTTCGACATGGCGCGGCGAACGAGATCCGCCCTTGCATAGGAGTAGCCCGCAAGCATGCGGAAGATCTGCATGACCTGCTCCTGATAGACGATGCAGCCGTAGGTGACGTCAAGAACCGACGCAAGCTCGGCAATGGCGTAAACGATCGGCTCCTCGCCGTGCTTTCGCGCTACGAAGGTGTTGATCGAATCCATCGGACCGGGTCGGTAAAGAGCGATGCAGGCGATGACGTCCGAGATGCCGCTCGGGGCAAGACGGCGCAGCACCTGCCGCATTCCGCCCGACTCCATCTGAAACACCCCGAGTGTTTGGGCGTTTGTGAGCATCCGATAGGTGGCGGCATCGTCCAGAGGCAGCGAGGAGACCGAAAAGTCGGGGATGCGGCGACGGATCTCGCGTTCGGCATCGTCAATGATCGTCAGATAGCGGAGACCGAGGAAGTCAAATTTGACAAGGCCGAGGGCGGCAACGGTATCCATATCGTACTGCGTGACGACGGTGCTCCCGTTGACCGACAGCGGCACGTAATGGGAGACCTCACGCTCGGTGATAACGATGCCCGCAGCGTGCGTCGAGGCGTGGCGCGGCATTCCCTCAAGAAGCTTGGCGGTATCAAAAAGACGGCGGTGCCGCTCGGATGCCGAAAGAATCTCTGCAATCTCGGGCAGCCCCTCGGCATCCGAGAGCGAAACGCCGTGGTGCGGAATCCGCACGGCAAGACGATCCACCTCGGAATACGGCATTCCGAGAGCCCGTCCGACGTCACGGACGGCGGCGCGTGCCGCCATCGTCCCGAAGGTGGCGATCTGCGCGACGTGCTCCTCGCCGTACCGCTCCCGCACGTAACCGATGACGCGGTCGCGCCTCTCATAGCAGAAATCAATATCAAAATCCGGCATCGAGATGCGCTCGGGGTTGAGGAATCTTTCAAAGAGCAGATCGAAGGCAACCGAATCAACGTCGGTGATCCCAACGCAGTAGGCAACGAGGCTTCCCGCGCCCGAGCCTCTGCCGGGGCCGACGGGAATTCCGTTTTCCTTGGCGTAAAGGACGAAATCGCGCACGATCAGGTAGTAGCCGTTGAAGCCCATCTTATCGATCACGGAGAGCTCGTAGACAAGGCGCTCGAGATACTCTGACTCGGGATGCGCCTCGGTAAAAACGACCTCTCCCTTCAAGACGCGCTCCCGAAGTCCCTTGTGAGCAAGCCTTGACAGCTCCTCGGCGTGCGAGCGCCCCCCCTCGGTCCGAAGAGTCGGAAGATGCAGCTCTCCGAATTGAAAATCAAAGCGGCAACGGTCGGCAATCCGCACGGTGTTTTCAAGTGCCTCGGGGTATGCGGCAAAGAGCCTTTGCATCTCCTCGGTGCTCTTATAGTAAAACTCGTCGGTTTCAAAGCCGATCGGGCGGCCGTCGGTGATCACGCTCTGCGTTTGGATGCAAAGGAGAATCGCCTGTGCATCTGCATCAACGCGGCGCAGATAATGGACGTCGTTGGTGGCAACGAGGGGAATCCCCGTTTCCTTTGAGATCGACGAAAGCGCGCGCAGGATACGGCGATCGTCCTCAAGACCGTGATCCTGGAGCTCGAGATAGAAGTTGTCCCGACCGAAAATGGATCGGTACTCAAGCGCCGCCTCGCGAGCTCCGTCAAAATCGCCCGAAAGAATGAGTTGCGGAATCTTCCCCGCCATGCAGGCGGAGAGAGCGATCAGCCCCTCGGCATGCGAGCAGAGAAGCTCCACGTCAACGCGGGGCTTCGAGTAGAAGCCCTCGGTGAAGCTTTTTGATACGAGGGTAATCAGGTTTCGGTATCCGACCTCGTTTTCCACGAGCAAAACGAGGTGATGCCCCGATTGGTCCTGCCGCCCCTCCTTACGGAAGCGAGAGCGCGGCGCAACGTAGACCTCACAGCCGATGATCGGCTTCACGCCGGCTTCCTTGCAGGCACGGTAGAAGGCAACGGCGCCGTAGAGCACGCCGTGATCCGTCAATGCCACGGCATCGTGTCCTGCCGCTTTAGCGGCGGCGGGAATATCGGCAATCCTTGCGGCACCGTCAAGCAAGCTGTACTCGCTGTGCAAATGCAAATGCACGAATCCCATCAGAGCGCCCCCTCCTTTTCCTCGGATTCCTTTTTTCTGTGCTCGTCGGCGATCGAAACCAGGCGCTTGAGCCGATGGCTGAGTCCCGGCTTTGAGATGGCGGGAACCGATACGGCGGCAAGCTGCGTCAGCGACAGATCGCGGTGAAGAAGCCGAAGCCGTGCCGTCTCGGCAAGCTCGGGGGAAAGCGACCCGACGAGTCCCGATTCGACAAGATACTCGATCGCCTCAAGCTGCGCTCCTGCCGCATTGACCGCCTTTCGGATATTATTTGCTTCACAGTTGGCAACACGATTGGCGTCGTTTCGGATCTCGCGCTCAATCACGGTGTTTGCCATCGAGAAAAACGCCTCGTTTTCCCCGATTGAGCCGAAATAATCCCCGATGACCGAGCTGCTTTTGGCATAAAGCAGCCGCTCGCCGCGCCGCTCGACCTCAAGAAGGGGGAGTCCAACCGACGAAAAGTAGGCACGGAGACGCGCGGGACGCGCATCGATACAAAACTCGAGATGATAGGACGATGCGGGATCGGAGACACGTGCCGCTCCGACGAAAACGCCTCGCGCAAAGGCGGTCGCGCAGTCCTTACAGCGCATAACGAAAAGCGGCGCCTCGGGATCAAGATCAATCGAGGTGAGATAGCCGACAAGACCCTTGTCGGCGGTTTCTGCACGAAGCGTCAAAGGGGCTGTCCGAACGAGCGGAAGCGGCTCAGCCCGCGTACAGTCGGCAAAAAGAGCGCGGTACGCCTCGGCGAGAACGGGATCGGTGGTATTGATCCCCACTCTACCCGCCTCAAGGGTACCCGCCGAGGAAACGAGCCCTGCAAGAAAGGCGCGGCGACAGCAGCGGCTCTTGCCGTGCGATGAGAGGAAACGAAGCTTGATGCTTTGGGAAAAGGACACCGTCGCGCCCTCCTTTCGTAAGAATTCTATCGGTGAGGTAAGCGTTCAGAGAAAATCTCCGAGCATCTCAAGCTCATAGTCAAGCCAAACGCCACAGCTCTCGAAAACCGCCCTGCGTGCCGTCTCGGCAAGCGAAAGGAAGTCGCTTGCGCTTGCCCTCCCGAGGTTAACGATGAAATTGGCGTGCCGCTCGGAGATCAACGCATCTCCAAGGCGCTTTCCCTTCATGCCGACCGCCTCGATCAGCTCGCCTGCCGAGCGTCCGTCGGGAGCTTTTTTGAACACGCATCCGGCGCTCGGATAGCCCAGGGGCTGGCGCGCCGCGCGCTTTTCCATCGTCTCACGCATTCGCCGTCCGATCTTCTCCCGGTCGCAGGAGACGAGGCAAAATGCCGCCGAAACGACCACGAGCCGCCGCGCCAGAATCTCGCTTCGGCGGTAGGAAAAGCCAAGCTCGTCGGGGGTTGCAACGAAAACCCGACGGGTGGCAGGATCGTACAGGGTGGCAAAGGAGAGGCGCGAGGAGATCTCGCATCCGAACGCCCCTGCGTTCATGGCAAGCGCGCCGCCGATGCTCCCCGGAATGCCGTACAGCGGCTCAAGACCGGAAAGTCCGCCTTCCCTTGCGGCGTTCACGGCACGCGAAAGCGATACGCCCGCACCGACTCGCAGGGTTCCGTCGGACAGCGAGATTCGGTCAAGCCGTCCCATTAAGACGACCGTTCCCGCATAGCCCCCGTCAGAGGCAAGCAGATTGCTTCCCGAGCCAATTACCCGAAAGGGGGAGTCCGAGAGCGAAAGAAGATCCAGCAAACGAAGCATGGCGCCGCCGTCGTGGGGAGCCAGCACCAGATCTGCCTTGCCGCCGATCCGAAGGGTCGTCAGCGTGGAGAGCGGGACGTCGCGGCGGACCGTGATTTGCCGCTCGTCGGCAAGATAGGCAAGAAGTTCGGCATCGAGCCTCATAGGGGTAACCTCCGAGGTAAAGATGCTCTATTCTATTCACATACGATGCGTTTCAGAACGGTTAATTATCGGGATCGTCAAGGAGCTCGATCGCCGCGAGGCGCTGTGCCTCGGTAACGTCGATGCCGCCGAGGATCCTGGAAAGCTCCCCGATTCTGCCTTCCCTGTCCAGGGCTCGGATTTCGGTTTCGGTGCGGCCGTCGCGCTCACCCTTGGAGATGAGCAGATGCGCGTTGGCAAGCGAGGCAATCTGCGCCGAGTGAGTCACCGAAAGGACCTGCGTTCCGATACCGAGATCCTTGAGCTTCTTCCCGATCTTGCGCGCGGTCTTTCCCGAAACCCCTGTATCGATCTCGTCAAAGATGATCGTCGGCGTCAGGCTTCGCTCGGCAAGGACACATTTAAGGGCAAGGAAGGTGCGCGAGAGCTCGCCGCCCGAGGCAACCGCCGAAAGCGGTCTTACCGTATCGCCTGCGTTGGCGCTCATGACGAAGGAGACCTCGTCGGCACCGTCGCGCGAAAGAGCGCCGTCAGGAAGCGGCGTCACCTTGACGCGGAAGACGACCTTCGGCATATCGAGGTAGAGCAGAATCTCGGTAATCGAGCGCTCAAGGGACAGGGCTGCCGTTCGGCGCCGCTCGGAAAGGCACGCGGCGGCGGCTCTCGCCTCGGATAGCAGTCGCGCCTCGCTTTCCTTCAGAGCCGCAACCGTATCGTCCGAGGCGTCAAGCTCGGCAAGCCGCGCGGCAGCTCTCTCTCGGAAGGCGAGCACCTCCTCGATCGTCGCGCCGTATTTCTTTTTCAGCTTGGAAAGGGCGTCAAGACGGCCCTCAATCTTATCAATCATCGCCGTCGGGTCGCCCTCGTCGGCATCGGTCAGAGAATACACTCGCTCGGCAGCATCGTCGAGACGGAAGCGGCAGTCCGAGAGTGTCTCGCAAATCTCGGAAAGCTCGGGCACAAGCGAAACGAGCGGCGAGAGCGCCGTGGCACTCTTTAAGAGCAGCTCGCAGACGCTTCCGTGCTCGGCGCCGCGAAGGGCGCGGTACACGAGTCGGCTCTGGCGAACGATCCTCTCGCTGTTCTTGATCCGAAGCTCCTTTTCGGCGAGCTTCGCATCCTCCCCGATCTTCGGGGAAACGGCGTCGATGTCGGCAATCTGAAAGCGAAGCATCTCGAGCGTTCGAAGCCGCTCCGCCTCTCCGCGGTCGAGCTCCGAGAGACGTCGGCGCACCTCGCAAAGCTCGGCGTAAATGCCTCGGTACTCCGACAGCTCCCGTGCATCCTCGGCATATCCGTCGAGAATCGAGGCGTAGGTACGCTCGTCCATCAGCGTCAGATTCTCGTTTTGCGCGTGCAGATCAACGAGATACCGCGCAAGCGAGCGCAAAACGGTCAGGCTGACCGCCTGCCCGTTGATGCGGGCACGGCTTTTGCCGTCGACAAAGAGCTGTCTTTGCAGCTGGATACAGCCCTCCTCGTCAACCGAGAGCCCCGCATCGGCAAGCGCGCCGAGGGCGGCATCGCCAAGATGCCCGAACAATGCCGAAACGGTTGCCGATTCCTCGCCGTAGCGCAAAAGCTCGCGCTCAAAGCGACCGCCGAGCAGGAGCTTGACGGCGTCGAGCAGAACCGACTTCCCTGCGCCAGTTTCCCCCGTAACGGCGGTAAAGCCCGTCGAAAGATCGAGCGAAAGGCGGCGGATGACGGCAATATTCTCAACGTAAAGCGAAAGAAGCATGGCGCTTTCCCCTCTCTTTCCGATTACTTCGTTCTCTGCGCCTCGTTACGGAGATGCAAAGCAAGCTCCTGCGCCGCCTCGGCGCTCGGTGTCACGACGAGCACCGTATCGTCCCCTGCCACGCATCCGAGGATCGGAATGCTGTGCAACGAATCGATATAGGTTGCAACGGCATTGGCAAGCCCCGAGGGGGTGTGGATCACGGCAAGGTTCGCGGCGCAATCGACCCGTCGCACGGTACGCGGAAAGAGCTCGCGGCTACCGCCGTAGGCACTCTCCGATTCGCTTTGGGGCGCGCGGTAGCAAAGACCGTTTTTGCCAAAGCCCTTACTCAGCCCAAGCTCGCGGATGTCGCGCGAGACGGTTGCCTGCGTCACGGAAATCCCCTCGTCGCAAAGGCGCAACAGCAGCTGCTGCTGCGTCGAAATCTCCTCGCGCGCAATCAGCGCAAGGAGTGCTCTCTGTCTCGTTTCTTTGGTCGTCATCATATCCTCTGCCTTTCGTAATCAGGACTTTCTGTACTTCATCTCGGCCATCTGCATCTTACGGTTGAGTGTGCCAAGCGTGGCATGGCGGTCGAAGGTCAGCATCCGAAGCGGTCGGCTCGAGCGCGAAACGTGAAGCCTTCCGCCAACCGGAAGCCGCAGCGTATCGGTTCCGTCGAGCGAAACGATCACCTCTTTCCCGTGCGGGGAGCGGTTCTCAACCGTCAGACGGGTTTCGCGCCCGAATACAAGCGAGCGGCTGAAAAAGGAATGCGGACAAACGGGAGTGACGCAAATCGCCTCCACGGTATCGTCAATGATCGGACCGCCTGCCGAAAGAGAATAGGCGGTCGAGCCGGACGGCGTTGCCAAAATCAAGCCGTCGGCGCGATAGTCGATGCGATTTCCGTCGCCGTCCGAGAGGGTCAGCTCGCAGAGCCCCTCTCCCCGCTCGTGAGAAAACACGACGTCGTTGAGAGGAAGGATGGATTGAATCGACGTCTGCCCGTCGATCTCGCTCGCAACCTCAAGGGTCATACGCGAGGTGATCGAATAATCGTGCGTGAAAAGCAAGGACAGTCGATCGAGCTGACTCCTGTCAAGCTCGGCAAGAAAGCCGAGTCTGCCCATATTCACGCCAAGCAGGGGCAGACCGTAACGGATCGCCTCGCCTGCCGAGGCAAGCACCGTTCCGTCTCCGCCAACGGTGATAATCAGCTCGAGCTCACCCGAAAGCTCTCCGAGCGCACGCGCGCCGAGGGGGGCAAGCAAGGGGAGGGTTCCGTCCTCGGCATAAACCTCCGCGCCTCTCTCGGTCAGGTAGGAAACGACTCCTCGAGTCACCTCAAGGCCCTCATCCTTATAGGCGTTCGGAAGTATGAGAATACGTTTCATCGTCGTCGGTCATCCTTTCACAGCAGATAACGTGGCGCCCCCTTGCATCGGGGGAATGCAAAAGTGAACCAAATACTCGGCGTTGCCGTCTCCCCCGAGGATGGGAGAGTCGATCACACCGAGATACTCCCAGCCAAAGGGGCGCGCCGCCTCACGCACGCGTTCGACGGCAGAACGGCGGATCGCCTCGCTTTTGACGATCCCACCCTTTCCGATGCCGCCGCGCCCGACCTCAAACTGGGGCTTAACGAGGCTGATGAGCTCGCCGCCCGCGGGGAGCATCGCGTGGATAGCCGGGAAAATGAGTGTCTGGGAAATAAACGAAACGTCCATCGTCACAAGCGACGGCGCCTCGGGGAAATCGCTAGGATCAAGGAATCGGGCGTTGTAGTTCTCGTAGACCGAGACGCGCCCGTCACGGCGCAAAGAATCGGCAAGCTGTCCGCTTCCGCAGTCAAGCGCGTAAACAAGACGCGCACCGCGGCGAAGCAGGCAGTCGGTAAAGCCGCCGCCCGATGCACCGATATCGAGCGCCACGCGCCCCTCGGGGAAAACCGAGAAGTCGTCCAGCGCCCTCTCCAGCTTCAGTCCTGCGCGGCTTGCATAGCGCGTTTCGGGAGATTCCGTCACACAAACCTCGTGGGAAACCGTCCCGTCAATCTCCTCAGCGGGCTTGGAAACAACCCTTCCGTCGATCACGGCAAGTCCCCCCTCGATCAGGCGCTTTGCCTCGGCACGGCTTTTCGCACACCCTGCCTGAAACAGGTACAGATCGGCCCGCATATCAGCTTTGGCGCGAAAGCAGGCGCTCGGCGAGGGCAATCGCCATCTCGCTCTCTGCAAAGAGGCGCACCGCATCCTTGGCGCGCTCGGTCAGCTCTCTTGCATAGGCAAGCGCACCGTCCTTGCCAAGAAGCGTATAGAAGGTCGTCTTCCCCGCTCTTTCATCGCTGCCGATCGGCTTGCCGAGAGCGCTCTCGTCACCCGTTGCGTCAAGAACATCGTCGCAAACCTGGAAGGCAAGTCCGATACCGCTTGCATAGGCGTTGGCTGCCGAAACGAGCGGTCCGTCAACAACCCCCGCCGCAAGACAACCGAGACGGCAGGCTGCGGCAATGAGAGCCCCCGTTTTTCCGCGCTGGGTCTTCTCGAGATAGTCCGCATCGACCGCGCGGCGCGAAATACAGGTATCCATTGTCTGACCGCCGATCATGCCGAGCATTCCCGCCGAGCGGGAGAGCAGCTCGACAGCCGCAAGGCGCACCTCACATGGAACGCCCTGACATCGCGCGATCACCCCGAACGCCTCGGTCAGAAGCGCGTCACCTGCCAGAATCGCCACGTCCTCGCCAAAGGCGCGATGGCAGGTGGGACGGCCGCGACGGAGATCGTCGTTATCCATGGCGGGAAGATCATCGTGAATGAGCGAATAGGTATGCACCATCTCGAGAGCACAGCCGAAATCGAGCGCCACCGACGGATCCCCTCCCGCCATATGGCAAAAGAGCGCCGTCAGGTAGGGGCGCAGGCGCTTTCCTCCCGAAAGCAGACTGTAACGAAGCGCCTCGTCAACCGGCGCGAGATCCGGGTCGGAATAGAAGGACAGCTCGCCGAGGCGCTTTTCTACCGTTTCCGCATATGCGGCAAGCGAGGGAAAGGGGGTCCTTTGGCTCATCACTCACCCTCCGTTGCAAAGGGCTTTTCGATCGGATTTCCGTCTGCTCCCGCGGCAAGAATCCGCACTCTCTGCTCCGCCGCACCGAGAAGCTCGGTGCAGGTGCGCGACAGCGAGATTGCCTCGGAATATGCCTCAAGCGACTCGGAAAGCGAGAGCTCCCCGCTCTCCAGCCTCAGAACAAGCGCCTCAAGGCGCGAGATCGCCTCCTCAAAGGAGGGCGTTTTTTTGGATGTCATGATTCAGTCTCCCTTCTTCTCTGCCCCGATTACCGAGGCAAGCAGCTCTCCGTCGGAGAGCGAAAGCTTCAGAATATCGCCAACCGATACTCCGTCCACCGATCTGATAAGCTTCCCCGACTCGGTTTGCACGACGCCGTATCCGCGCGCGAGCGTTGCAAGCGGGGACAGAGCCTCAAGCTTTGCCGCCGCGCGGCCAAGCTCGGACGAGCAGGATAAAAGAACGGCAGAAATCGAAGCATCGGCTCGGTCGGTGAGCGCCGAGAGCTTCATGGTCGGCTCGCGCAGCCCCGCCTCCGGACGTCGAAGCACGGGGCGCTCGGTCACGGCAGACAGTCTCGCTCCGGCAGAGGCAAGGCGGTCGCCGATTCGGGCAAGGAGCCGATCGGGCAACAACGCAAGCGAGCGAAGCAGCTCACAGGCGTCGGGAACGGCAAGCTCGGCGGCGGCAGAGGGGGTCGGCGCACGCAGGTCGGCGACGAAGTCGGCAATTGTAAAATCGGTTTCGTGACCGACCGCCGAAATAATCGGAATACGCGATGCGGCGATCGCCCTTGCAAGGTTCTCGTCGTTAAACGCCGAGAGATCCTCGATGGATCCGCCGCCGCGCCCTAAAATAATCGTATCGACAGGACGCTCGAGGTTGAAATAGGCAACGCCCGAAAGCAGCGACTCCGCAGCACCCTCTCCCTGCACCGACGCGGGATAAAGGAGCACCGAGGCGAGGGGGAACCGTCTGCCGAGGATGCGGAGGATATCACGCACGGCGGCACCGGTCGGCGAGGTAATCACTCCGATCTCTCGGGGGTATCGCGGAATCGGCTTTTTACGCTCGGGAGCAAAGAGCCCCTCGGCGTCAAGGCGCTTTTTCAGCTCCTCGTAGGCGAGATAAAGATCGCCAATGCCAAAGCGCTCCATGCGAGATGCGTAAAGCTGGTAGCTTCCGCTTGCGGGATAGAGCGAAACCGAGCCGTATACAACGACCTGCATTCCGTCGCACGGACGGAATCGAAGCTTCTCGGCAGAGGATCGGAACATGGCGCAGCGGATAACGCCGCGCTCATCCTTGAGCGAAAAATAGAGATGCCCCGAGCGGTGGGCAACGAAATTCGATATTTCGCCGCGCACGGCGACGTTTTGCAGGATATCGTCCCTGTCAAGGAGTGCTTTGACGTATTCGTTGAGCGCCGATACGGCGATCGGCTGAAGCCCCCCCATCACAGTCTGCCCTCCCCCGCACGGCGGGCGGTCAGGACGGCGACGCCAACGGCGTTATCCGATGAAAGAGCGGGCTCGGCGGTATAGGCGCCAAAGCGGCTCTGCATCTCAAGGCGGAGCATTTTCGCGCTCATCACGCCCCCCGCACAGAGAAGCGGCGTCGCTCCGTGCTCTTCGAAATACGACGAGACGATCTCCGAGAGCGCGTCGCGGATATGCGTCAGAACGAACGCCGCGGTATGCGCGGCATCGCCGGTTTCGCGGTACAGAGAAAGGGCAAGATTTTCAACACCCGAAAAATTCACGCGGCAGTCGGTAACCGTCGGACGGCGGCGGCGAACGCGCCCCGTATAGGAAGCGGCAAGCCTCTCAAGCGCGGGACCTGCCGGGAACGGGAGTCCGAGCGCAACCCCGATGCGGTCAACGAGCTGTCCTGCGCTGATATCGCGCGTACCGCCGACGATCTCGCAAAGGAAGGCTCCGTCCCCCGACGGACGCACCGAAAGAAGCTCGGTCGTGCCACCCGAAACGTGATAGGCGGTGAAGGGAGCGTCTGCAAGATTCGTCCTTTGCGCCGAGACGAGCGCGGCCATCAGATGTCCGCACTGATGGGAAACGACCGTCAGGGGCAGTCCGAGCGCCGAGGAGACCGCCGTCGCTGACGAAACGCCCGCAAGGAAGCAGGGCATATACGAGCCCTCGACGTTCCGAGGGCGGCTCGAAACACCGATCCCCCCGATTTTTTTCCCTTCGATATGCTGACGGAGCTCCTGCCAAAGCTCGGGCAGCTGCCTCGTATGATGAAAGAGCGCGTCCGATTGCCTCAGCCCGCGCTCGCCGTCCCCGACGGGGAGCAAGCGGCGGAGATTGGCGATCACGCGCCCCTCTCGGTCAACGGCGGCAAGCGAGGTCGTATAGTTGCTCGTATCGACGCCGAGATAGATGCTGTCGGTCATCGTCAGGCGTGGGAGACGGCGGCAACCGCCTCGCTCTCCTTGATGCGGTTGAGCACGCCGTTGACGAAGCTGTACGCCTTTTCGTCATCGTAGCTCTTCGAGAGCTCAACCGCCTCGTTGATCGAAACGCGCACGGGGATCTCGGGCATATGCAAAAGCTCGTAGCAGGCAAGGCGCAAAATCGCCATGGAAACGCGCGAAATGCGCGACATCGTCCAACCGACCGCCGCCTCGGCAATCGTTGCGTCAAGCTCCGCGAGCGTTGCCAGAACACCGGTTACCGCCGCCTTGACGTAGGGATCGGTCGCACCGTCGAACTCGTCTTCGTACTCGGAAAGCAGCGTCTCGGCATCCTTATCGGGCGTATAGCCCAAGGCAAACAGCATGCTCAGCGCCGCTTCTCTCGCTTCTCTTCTCGTCATATTCTCTCTCCTATCCGCCGACCGACGGTCGGGCGTTATACATCGCAATATGTATATTATACATATCGCACGCGCGCTTGTCAAGGTAAGGTGCGGCGAAATTCCGCCGATTTTGTGTTTTTTTACTCGGGCGACTTGCTTTTCCGAGAAAAATATGCTATCCTAACGACAGAAAACCGTTTTCGGAGGACAGTATGAAGATTTTTCGCAATATTCTGACGGAAGGCTGCGTCTTTACGACGGTCATCACCCTGCTTTTTTCGCTCGTCGCCTTTATCGTCAACCGTGCCGAGGGGATGTTCAAGGAGGTCAGCATTCCCGTCTCGCGTTTTTTCGTGATCCTCGCCTTTTCGTTTCTGATTGCCGTTGCCAACCGTATTCTTTCGGTGCGCCGACTGCACGTTGCACTGCGGCTTCTGATTCATTACGCCGCCCTGCTCGTCTCGTTTATTTTTGTTTTCGTCGCCGCGGGAAATCTGAAGATCACGGGAACCGCCTCGGTCTTCGTTGCAATCGTGGTCTTTACGGTGCTTTACGCCTTGATGATGGCCGTCGTTTTCAGCTTCCTGCGCGCCGTCGGTCACTTTGACAAATCGTACGGATGCGCGCATAAGGCGCGCAACACCGAGCAGTACAAAAGGCGCTTCTGAGGGCGCAAAAAAGCGGGCTGTCCCGAATGCACGCCAGGCATTGGGGCAGCCCGCTTTTTTCAGTACTCCACGCGCAGATAGCGGCGGAAGGGCATTTCGGTCTTCCCTACCGAATGGGCAAGGAAGAACCAGAAGAGGAAGGTCGGGAGCATCGAAATGCCCGTGACCGAGCAAAGCAGAATCAAAAGGAGCGTCAGAACGTACCCGAATTTGCCGCGGCATCGCAAAAGCAGTCCGAGAACGAGCAGCGCAAAGGCGCCGAAGCCGACGAACCCAACCGAGAGCAGCAGCTCGCTCACCGTGCTCATCTGCGGCATGCTCTCCCCGACGGCCGAAAAGGCGGCGTCAAGATTCCCGAAGCCCACACCGAAAAGCAACCGATTTTGCGTTGTGAGAATTTTCGGAATCGCGGCAAAACCGTCTGTCAGAGCGTCGCTTGCAAAAACCGCCTTGACGCTCGGCAGAAGAAGCTCCTTAGCGGTACCGTCGAGAAGATAGAGCGTGATCAGCGTCGTGCAGATCACGAAGGTGAGCAGAATGAGCGTGATGCGCGGCGCACCGCCATGCAAAAAGCGGTAAACCGCATCGGACGGGTGCAAAAGGAAATAAAGGACGGGGAGCACAAGATAAACGGCCCAGACGAGGAGCGCCAGCGTGATGCCGAGGCTTGAGGCGGAAAAGCCGATTGCCGCGGTGATGAGAAGACCGCCGACGAAGGGAAACAGACGGTAGCCGCTCCGATCCCAAAGCAAAAGATAAGCGAGAGCGGGCAAAACGTAGAGACAAAAGCCGTTCGCCGAGAGGAAAAGGGACGTGGGAATTCCCGTATCCGCAAAGCGCGAAAGCTCAACACCCTGAAAGATATATGCCTCCGAGAGGAAGCCGTCCGTGAGAATTCCGCTTCCCCGCCAAAGCAAAATGACCTGCAAAATGAGATAGGCCGAGAAGAAAACCGAGAAGAGAGCGTAGGCCGCCATCCCGTACGCAACGCGGAAATTGCCTCGCGCGGTGAGAATCAGAAGCGGCAGAAAAATTGCCCAGAGAAGCGACGGGAAAACGCCGCCGAAGCCGCCGACAGCCCCCTTGGCGCCAAGAATCGAGGCGACGGTCAGAACGATCGCGAACAGAACCGTTCCGCCGAGCCGAACGGGACGAAGTGCGGAGAGTCCCTTTACAGGCCATTTGTCGCAGAGATACGCGACGATAAACGGAAGCAAAAGCAACACCCCGACCGAAAGATGCTCTGTCAGGAAGGGGATCTCGATCGGAAGCCCTATCTGCCCAAGGAAGGGAAGCAAAACGACAAGCAGCGTGAAAACGTATCCCATAGAGGCCGCAGATCCTCCAAATCCGTATTCCGTGCGGCAGCTCCGCACGGTGTAAATCTTAATTAATTATACTACCGTTGCGGCGGATTTGTCAAGTAGAGCACGGAAAATCAGAAAATCACTGCCGCTTTCGGTTTCAAAAAAAGAGGGGGGCTGTTGCAAAAAACGTGCAACAGCCCTTGATTTATGAAAATTACTCCGCCTGCGCCCTTGCCTCCGCAATGACCTTCTGTGCAACCTGTGCAGGTGCCTCGTCGTAGCGATCGACCGTGAACTCAAAGCGTCCGCGTCCCTGCGTGGCGGCGCGAAGCGAGATCACGTAATCCGCCATCTCGGCCTTCGGAACCTCGGCAAGCACGACCTGATATCCCGATTTTGACTCGTCCGCCTCAATGCCCATGACCTTGCCGCGGCGGCGGTTGAGATCACCCATGACGTCTCCGACGTAATCGTCGGGAACCGAGACGCGAAGCGATCCGATCGGCTCGAGAAGGACGGGATTTGCCTTGGGAAGTCCCTCGCGGTAGGCGAGAGCGGCGGCGAGCTTGAAGGAGATTTCGTTGGAGTCGACGTCGTGATAGGAGCCGTCGTAGAGCTCGGCGGCAAGATTAACGACGGGATAGCCCGCGAGCACGCCCTTCTGCATACAATCGAGCAATCCCTTTTCAACGGCAGGGAAATACTGCTTCGGAACCGAGCCGCCAAAGACGTTCTCGGTGAAGGTCAGTCCCTCCGCCTCGCCGCGCGAGAAGCGGATCTTGACGTGTCCGTACTGACCCGAGCCGCCCGACTGCTTCTTATGCTTTCCTTCCACGTCGGAGCGTCCCTTGACGGTCTCACGGTAGGAAATCTTCGGCTTGGAGAGCTCAATCGAGGTGCCGAAGCGGGATTCGAGCTTCGAGGAAACGACCTCAAGGTGCATATCTCCAAGGCCCGACAGGAGCAGCTGCTTGGTTTCGGCGTTGTTCTCGTAAAGGAGCGTGCGGTCCTCCTCGAGAAGCCTTGCGATGCTCGAGGAGATCTTATCCTCGTCGCCCTTCTTCTTCGGGGAAATCGCCATCGTGTAGTACGCCGAGGGATAGGCAATCGGGCTGTATCGGAAGTCCTTTGCCGATGCCGTCAGTGTATCGTTCGTGTTGGTATTCACCAGCTTCGCGGTCACACCGATGTCACCGCAGGAAAGACCGTCGATATCGGTCTGCTTCTTTCCGCGCATCAGGTAAATGCGGTTCAGCTTTTCCTGCACGCCGCTGGTCGTGTTGCGAAGCACCATATCGCGGTCAAGAGTTCCGTTCATAACCTTGAAGAAGGACATCTTTCCGACGAAGGGATCGGCAACCGTCTTGAACACGAAGAGCGAGGTCTCACCCTCGGGCTCGATCGGAAGCTCTATCGCGGAGCCGTCCGCGTCAAAGCCAAGCTCCTTCCCTCTTGCCGTCGGGCGCGGGAAGGAATCCGCAATGGTATCAAGCAGGGTCTTGATGCCCCACATCTTAACCGCCGCGCCGCAGAATACGGGAACGATGTCGCCGTGGATAATACCGGTATGAATCGCCTCGACGGCCTCCTCGCGGGTGATCTCCTCGCCGCCGAAGAATTTTTCCATCAGCTCCTCGCTCGTCTGTGCGATCGACTCGAAGAGCATCTGACGGAATTCCTCGATGTAATCGGTAAACTTCTCGGGAATGGGGCTGCTCGTATAGGAGCCGGTTGCCGAGTCGAACATATACATGATGCTGTCGACGAGGTTGGCAAAGCCGATGACGGCGTTGCCGTCAATAACGGGAATCTGTACGGGACAAACCTCAACGCCGAACTTCTCGCGCAGAGCGTCGTAAACGCGGCGGAAGCGCGCCTCGTTATCGTCAAATCGGTTGATAAAAAAGGCCTTGGGAATGCCCGCATCGGTTGCCAGATCCCAACCGAGCTCGGTTCCGACCTGGATTCCCGATTTGCCGTCCACCACGATAATCGCGGCGTCGGCAACGCGCGCACACTGACGGACCTCGCCCTCGAAATCGAAGTATCCGGGCGTGTCGAGCAGATTGATCTTGATATCCTTCCAGGTGATCGGCGCAAGAGAAGAAGAAAGCGAAAAGCCGCGGCGAATCTCCTCGGCGTCGTAATCACAAACGGTATTCCCCGCCGTGACCGCACCGAGTCGATCGGTGTTCTTCGTCAGATACAGCATGGCTTCCGCCAAGGATGTTTTTCCGCTTCCTCCGTGCCCAAGCAGAGCGACGTTACGGATGCTTTTGGTGATAACCTTTTCCATAACAGTAAATATGCTCCTTGTATAAATTGACCGGCGCCAACCGGCGCCTGTTCTATTTCATTATACAGGATGACGAATCAAAATTCAACCGTTTTTATCTACTTTTTTCATATCACGGTGTAAAAAATCTCCCTCTGTTTTTGTGCAAACTGCACAATAGCGTTAAAAACGAAGCGATCCCACGGATGATAGGGGGTGGGGCGCAGGTTTTTTGCCTCCGTACCGAAAAAGGAAAGGGTGCTGCTTCCTTTCGGCATAACCGAACGAAAAACAAAGAAAACAGGTGCTGCACGTAGACGCAGCGCCTGTTTTATCTTTACTTACTCAATTTTTAAGGCGAAAAACCTTCGGGGTTTCTCCTTTTTATCGTTTTTGGTTCTATCGCCGTTTCCTCGCTCGGCGTACACTTGTACGTCTCTCGCTCGTCAGCCGACGGTTTCTGCTCGAAATCAAGCGAGCCTCAAAAAGGACCTTGCACTAAGAATTCGGCATTTTTGCTTTTTTCAATCTCAAAAGCGATGACAGCGCCCCAATTCTTAGTGACTCAGCCCCACTCGGATCGCAGAGCTTTCCCCTGCATTCCGTCGGTTTCAAAGAGGTATCGGTCAACGGCGTTCAAAATCGGCATCTTCTTCAGGCTCCAGAGAGGCGCAAGGAGTGAATCGCGCGGCGCATCTCCCGTCAGGCGACCGATCACCGTTTCGGGAGGAAGAAGCCCGAGCTGAAGCGCCACCGTTTCAACGTAATCCTGCTCCGTCATCGGCACATACCCTCCCCGAAGATAGAGGGTTGCGAGGGGGGTTCCGCGAAGAACGTGAAGCAAATGAATCTTAATCTCCTCGATTCCGAGCACGCCGAGCGCTTTTGCCGAGGCAAGCATCTCGTCTCTGCCCTCACCGGGAAGACCGTTGATGAGATGCACGCAGATGCGGATGCGCGCCGATGTCCCACGGAGCATCTCGACACCGCGAAGGAACTCCTCGTAGGTATGGCAACGGTTGATGCGTCGGGCGGTCTCGTCAAAGATGCTCTGAAGTCCGAGCTCAACGGTCAGATCGTGCTCCTCGGCAAGCGAGGCGAGAAGCTGCGCTCGCTTTAGATCAATGCAATCGGCACGGGTGGCGATATGCAGCGCGGCGGCATCGGGGAGGGCGGAAAGCTCGGCGTAAACCTCTTTCAACCGCTCGATCGGCGCGTGAGTGTTGCTATGCGCCTGCAGATACGGCAGGAAGCGGCGGCAAGGCCATTTGGAGGCGATCGCCGCGCGCTGTCGCGCATATTGCAAAGCAAGCGGCTCAAGGGGATTCCCCGCAAAATCACCGCTTCCGCGCCCCGAGCAGTAGATACAGCCGCCAACGCCGCGCGTGCCATCGATGTTCGGGCAGGAAAATCCTGCATCGAGCGGAATCACGGCGCATTTTTCGCCGTATTTCTTCCTCAAATAATAGTCAAAGGTGTGATAGCGCTTGTTCGAATCGCTGAAGGGAAAGGGATTCGTTTCGCGCTGAAGCGGACGGCGTCTCACGACTCGCGCGTGCGCGGTGCAAGCAAGGGCAACGCCTCGTAGATGCTCGACACCCCGATGAGACGAACCCCCTCAGGTACCTTTAGCTGTCCCGTCACGGAGCGCTTCGGAAGCAGAATCTCGGTAAAGCCGAGTCGAATCGCCTCCTTGACGCGGTACTCGGCCTGCGAAACGGCGCGCACCTCACCGGCAAGTCCAAGCTCGCCGAAGGCGATCAGCGTATCGGGCAGGAGCTTATCGGTGATCCCCGAAATGAGCGCGAGCGCAACGGCAAGATCGGCGGCAGGCTCGTTTAGCCGCATTCCGCCCGCGATATTGAGATAGACGTCGTTTTCCGAAAAGCGCAAGCCGAGACGGCGCTCGAGCACCGCGAGAAGCAGGCTGAGCCGATTGGAATCAAATCCGTCACTCGTTCGCTTCGGAGCGGCGTACACGCTCTTTGAAGCAAGCGCCTGAATCTCGGTCACGAGCGGTCGGCTTCCCTCAAGAACGCATCCGGCGCAGCTGCCGCTCACGTTCTTCGGGCGTTCGGCGAGCAGGACCTCCGAGGGGTTCGGAATTTCGCGGAGTCCCCTGTCGCCCATTTCAAAAACACCGATCTCATTGGTTGATCCGTATCGGTTCTTGGCGGCTCGGATGATACGGTAGGCATGGGTTTGTTCTCCCTCGAAGCAGAGCACGACGTCGACCATATGCTCGAGCATTTTGGGTCCCGAGATCCCGCCCTCCTTATTGACGTGCCCAACGAGGAACACGGCGGCACCGACCGTTTTTGCATAGTTGATGAAAGAAAGAGCACCCTCTCTTACCTGCGTGACCGAGCCCGGCGCCGAGGTAAAGCGCTCGGTCCAAAGCGTCTGCACTGAGTCAATGATGATGACGTCGGGCGATATGCGGCGGCATTCGCCCAAAATGGTATCGGTATTCGTCTCGGTGAGAAGATAAAGCTCGTCCCCCTCAACGCCGAGGCGGTTATAGCGGAGACGGAGCTGACCGCTCGACTCCTCGCCCGAAACGTAGAGCACGCGGCGCTCGGAGCAGAGCCTGGCACCGATCTGGAGCAGAAGCGTTGATTTTCCGATGCCGGGCTCGCCGCTGATCAGAACAACCGAGCCCCAAACGAGTCCGCCGCCGAGCACGCGGTCAAGCTCGCACATTCCCGTCTCGCTTCGCAGATAATCCGACGCCGCAAGATCGCGAAAGCGAAGGGCGGGGCTTTTCGGTGCGGGGGGCGCCCCCACCGCTCGTTCGGAGGCCTCGGGTGCCGTCTCCTCCATGCTGTCCCACGCACGGCATTCGGGACAACGACCTACCCATCGGGTTGAGGTTGCGCCGCATTCCGCGCAGACGAAGATGGATTTTGGTGCCTTTGCCATAGATTGCTCACTCCGTTTCCGGGAGGGCTCCCTCCCCACAATTTGCCTTCAGATACTCCATTATACCACAAAAAATTGCAAATGACAATTCCCTTCTGTAATCTTCTGTGGCGAGCAGCTCGCATTCCTCACGGTTGGAAAGAAAGCCGCATTCGACCAAAATAGCGCGTCCCGGAGCACGCGAGAGCAAAAAGAGCTTTCCGTCTGCCGTTTTGACGCGGCGGCGATTGTTTTCCTGAAGACGGGACTTGACCGAAGAAGCGACCGACTCGGCAAGCGCGAGGCTTTCGTCATTCGCGGCGCACCAGACCTGCAGCCCAAAGTAGCGCGAGTCCGAAAACGAGTTCATGTGTATGCTGACGAAAAGAGCATTTGGGTCCCGCTCGGCAAAGGCAAGACGGTTCTTCAGGTCGTGATACTTGCGTTTCCCGGGGATATTTTCGCCCTCCCCGTAGAGCATCCGATCACTGTCCCTCGTCAGAATAACCGTCACCCCCGCCTCGGTGAGGCTCTTGGCAAGCAGCCGCACGACCTCGAGATTGAGATCCTTTTCGAGCACCCCCGTCGCGCCGACCGCACCGCCGTCCTCGCCGCCGTGCCCGGCGTCAAGGATCACGGTCGGATAGCTTGGCTGTGCGAGCACCGCCCTCCCCCCTGTCGGCGAGAGTCTCGCAACGAGCGCGAGCAAGACGGCAACGAAAAGAAGCAAAGCGACAGCTCTGATTGGTTTGAACATAAAAAACGCCCCCATTCCTTGTGACAGAATATGGGGGCGCAGATAAAAATATGACCGATTACTTACGGTTAGCGCGAGGGGGGCGCGTGGTACGCGCGGCAAGGATTTTTGCGCCCGAGGCGCCCAGGAAATAGCCAAAGCCCGCGGTAACGACGGCGGGAATCACAAGCAGGATATGGACGACCGAGGAAAGCAGATAATTCGTTCCGAAGCTTCCGAACAGGGCGCGCATGGTGCCAAGATAAATCGAGGTCAGGAAATTCACGATGATGTAGGGAAAGGCAAAGATGCCGCTTCCGACCGCATTGAAGCCGAGCTCCGCCAGAATCGAGCCGATCAGCATCAAAGTCGTCAGAAGAAGATACGGCAGCTGCGCCAGCAGCATCACCGAAAAGCCCTTCCCCTTTCTGTCGGGAAGGCGCCCCGCATCGACGCGGATCTTATCCTTCGAGCCGTTCTCCCAGGCAACCGAATAAACGAGAAAAAGATAGAAGCCGACCGAAAAAAGGCTGACGGGCAGCAGCAGACTCGGATTCATGGTATGGCACGCCATCGTCAGAACCAATCCAAAAATGGAAAGACCGACCTGGATCACCATGAAGCGGACGATCTCGTAGGAATTGGCTTTCACAAACTTCATAAAGAAACGAACCTCGTGCTTTGTTTTGCATTTTGACACTGCTATTTTATCGGATGAAGCCAAAAAAAGCAACCCGAAAGTACATTTGTTTACATTTTATCCACTAAAAGTTTTTTCCGTAGCCTTTTCTTGCTTGACTCGGGGGCGCATCCATGCTATAATTACACTTGAAAGAAATTGGGAAGGGGACGTGTGTCATGGCAGTGCTGACGCTGAAAAGCCGCGAACTTGAGAGCTTTCCCGCCATCGCCATCGACTTTGCGAACCACAAGAAGTCGATCGAAGGGCGAAGCGAGCAAACCGTTTGCGAGTATTTGATCGATCTTCGGATCTTCTTTCGCTATCTGCGCGCCGTTGAGCGTGAGATTGACTTCGACTCCCCTCTCTTTTCCGAAATCGACATCTCGGATATCAGCGTGGCGGATATGGAGAGGGTGAGCGCCGAAACGATCTACCGCTTCCTCTTTTACGCCGACCGCGAGCGCGGAAACGCCGCCGTCTCGCGTGCGAGAAAGCTCTCGGCTCTGCGTGCTTTTTTCCGCTTCCTGCATACGAAAAAGCATTTGATAACCAAAAACCCCACCGCCGATATCGAGGGACCGCGTCACCGCGCCGCTCTCCCGAAGTACCTGACGCTTGAGGAAAGCCTGCGGCTTCTTTCGGTCATTGAGGAAGACGCCGCATCGAAATCGCGTCTTCGCGACTATGCGATCGTAACGCTTTTTCTGAACTGCGGCATGCGTCTTGCCGAGCTCGTCGGAATCGATCTCAACGACGTAGACGCCGAAATGCGATCTCTTCGCGTAACGGGAAAGGGGAACAAGCAGCGGATCGTTTACCTTAATGACGCCTGCCGCGGCGCTCTTTCGGCGTATTACGCTGAACGGCTTGCGCCCGATCCGAAGGCGGCAAAATGCCGAGCCCTCTTTCTCTCGTCGAGAATGCAGAGAATCAGTCCCAAAACCGTTCAGTGGATGGTTTACCGTTATCTGCAAGCGGCAGGCCTCTCCAACCGCGGACTTTCGGTTCATAAGCTGCGGCATACCGCCGCAACGCTGATGTACCAGACGGGACGGGTGGACATTCGCGTTCTCAAGGACGTGCTCGGGCACGAGCAGCTCTCGACGACTCAGATCTACACGCACGTCTCGGACAAGGGAATGCAGAGTGCCGTTGATTCCAACCCCCTTTCGGCGCTCGGACAAAAAAGCAAGGATACGCAACCGATATGAAAAAAAGACTCGATACGTCCAATCTCGCCGAATGGGTCGGCGAGCTTCGCGCAGGAGAGGAGATTCTTCTCTCGGGCGCCGTTTACACCGCGCGTGACGCCGCGCACAAAAGGATTCTTGCCGCGCTTGACAGCGGCGCCCCTCTCCCCTTCCCCCTTGGGGATGCCGCAATCTATTATGCGGGGCCAACTCCCGCCAAGGGTGGGCTTGCGGTCGGCTCGGCAGGGCCGACGACCTCCTCGCGCATGGACCCCTATATGCCGCGCTTTTCGTCCGAGGGGCTTCGTTTAACGATCGGCAAGGGGGATCGAAGCGAGGCGGTTTACGATGCGATCCGCCGCTGCGGCGGCGCTTATCTCTGTGCAATCGGGGGGGCGGGCGCGCTCTGCGCCTCGCATATCGAGAGCTCCGAGGTCATCGCCTATCCCGAGCTTGGCTGCGAGTCGGTCAAGCGCTTCGTCTTCCGTGACATGCCGCTGTTCGTCGCAATCGACCAACAGGGCGGCTCAATCTTCAGAAGATGACGATCGGGGAAAAGGTCCACGCACGGCGAAAGGCGCTCGGACTGACGCAAAAGGAGGTTGCGGGAAGCGCCGTTACCCGCAACATGATCTGCAACATCGAAAAGGGGATCGTCTCTCCTTCCCTTGCCACGCTCTACGCGCTCGCCGAGGCGCTTTCGGTTCCCGTTGACTACCTGGTTTCGGAGGAGGACGATCTCACCGTCTTTCTCGTGCGCGAGGCGCTTCCGCGCCTGCGTCACGCCTATCGCTCGAACCGATACTCCGACTGCGTGACGATCTGCCGCCGTCTGCCCGAATCGGCAATCCGCGACGAGGTTGCGCTCATTTTTGCCGCGGCACAGCTCGGACTTGCCGAGCGTGCTCTGCGGGACGGAAATCTGTCCTTGATTCCGCACATGGTTTCGGAGGTCGAATACGCGGCATCGAGAACCGTTTTGCCGACCGAGCATCTGCTTGCGCGAGCCGAGCTCTGCCGCGCCATTGCCGTCAATCCCCGCACGCCGAAGTGGGAGATCGGAACCGATCGGTACTGCCGTCTTGCCAACGAAGCGGTGGGGCTTGAGCTTTTCCGATACCTCTCCGAGGATGACGGACCTAAGATTTACAATGAGAATCTCAAAGAGCATATCAAGGCGCGCCGTCTTCTCTCGCAGGGGGAGTATTCCGAAGCGCTCTCGATTCTCGTCGGAATCGAGGAGCGAAAGAGCTCGGGGCAAATCGGCTCCTACCTGCTCTTTCGGATCTACACGGATATGGAGACCTGCTACCGCGAGCTCGGGAATTACGAAAGCGCCTATCGCTACGCAAGCAAGCGGCTGTCGCTCTTCTCCGCCTTTAAGGAGTGATCCCAAACGAAAAGCCGCCCCTCGGCAGATGCCAAAGGGCGGCTGTATTCGTTACAAAAGGTCAGGCGATGCTGTTGAACTTCACCGTCAGAGCGCTCTTTTTGCGGGCTGCGGTGTTCTTATGCAAAATACCGTGCGAAACGGCCTGGTCAACCTTCTTGACAGCGAGACGGTAAGCGGCGGATGCCTCTTCCTTATTTCCCGATGCAACGGCATCGTTAAACTTCTTGATCTCGGTCTTGAGCTTGGATTTCAGCATCTTGTTGCGAAGCGCCTTCGCCTGGTTGACAAGCACACGCTTCTTCGCGGACTTGATATTCGGCATTCTTTTACCTCCAAAAAATTTCAAAACATGAGTCGAAGCACCTGCCTTAAGCCGCATCACCTGAGAGGGAGCGAGCGGTCGCCGCGCCGTGCTTTGGACTTCATTATTTTCCACTTTGGTATTTTAGCACATCTTTTCTAAAAATGCAATAGATTTTCAAAAAAAGCGAAAAATATTTTAAAAGTGTCTCCATTTTCTTGAAAAAACGCTTGACAGCAGCGATTCCTTGTGCTATACTTGTAAAGCAATTTGGTTTACAGCGGTGCGGTTGTCCGTCACCCTACCTTCGAGGTTATCATGTTTGCAAAGAATATGGCGGTCGGCTACCTGCTTGATTTTTACGGCGGAATGCTGACCGAACGCGCCCGCTCAATCATGGAGCAGTATTACCGAGACGATCTTTCGCTCGGGGAAATTGCCGAAAATCTCGGCATCTCGCGTCAGGGCGTGCGCCACGTGATTAAGCACGCCGAGGAGCAGCTTCTCTCGTGCGAGAGAACGCTCGGTCTCTCGGCGCAGTTCCGCTCGGTGCTCGACTCCGCCTCGCGAATCAGAGGAATTGCCGCCTCGCTCTCGCAAATGGGGAGAGACGCCGCCGATGCCGCCGAAAGGATCGATGCGGAGGTTGAGCAGATCCTTCGCCTGTTATCCTGATTTAGGAGGTTCCGATGCTTGAAAATCTAACCGAAAAGCTTGCCAACGCCTTTAAGCGCTTCCGCAATAAGGGAAAGCTCACCGAGGCGGACGTCAAGGAGGGCATGCGCGAGATTAAGCTTGCGTTGCTTGAGGCAGACGTCAACTTCAAGGTGGTTAAAGAATTCGTTAAGAACGTAACCGAGCGAGCCGTCGGAGCGACGGTGCTCGAAAGCCTGCTCCCCGCACAGCAGATCGTCAAGATCGTCAACGAGGAGCTGATCCGACTGATGGGAAGCGAATCGGCAAAGATCGAGATTGCGCCGAAGCCCCCGACGGTCATTATGATGGTCGGTCTGCAGGGTGCCGGAAAAACCACGCACTCGGCAAAGATTGCAAAATACTTCAAATCCAAGGGAAAGCGTCCCCTGCTCGTCGCCTGTGACGTCTACCGTCCGGCGGCGATTGATCAGCTGAAGGTCGTCGGCGAGGCGGTTGAGGTTCCTGTCTTTACGATGGGAAGCAAGGTCAGTCCGATCGAGATCGCCCGTGCGGGCGTTGAGCACGCCAAAAAGAACGGCAACGATATGGTTCTGATCGATACGGCAGGACGGCTTCACGTGGACGAGGAGCTGATGCAGGAGCTTCGGAGCATCCGCGAGGCGGTTCTGCCGACCGAGATTCTGCTTGTGGTTGACGCGATGACGGGTCAGGATGCCGTCAACGTTGCCAAGTCCTTTGACGAGCTGCTTCAGCTGACGGGCGTCGTTTTGACCAAGATGGACGGCGATACGCGCGGCGGCGCGGCGCTCTCGGTGCGCTTTGTCACCAGCAAGCCGATCAAGTTCATCGGTACGGGCGAAAAGCTCGATATGCTGGAGCTGTTTCACCCCGACCGCATGGCGTCGCGCATCCTCGGCATGGGAGATATTCTTTCGCTGATCGAGAAGGCCGAGGCCGCTTATGATGAAAAAACGGCAGCCGAAATGGAAAGGAAGCTCCGCGAGGCGACCTTTACCCTTGAGGATTTCCTGCTGCAGCTTCGGCAGCTCAAAAAGATGGGAAATCTGGAGCAGCTGCTCGGTATGATGCCCGGAATGAAGCCGGGAGCCATAAAGGATGCCAATATCGACGAGCGGCAGATGGCGAGAACCGAGGCGATCGTCCTCTCCATGACCAAGGATGAGAGAGTCGATCCGTCGATCATCGGCGGCTCAAGAAAGCGTCGAATCGCAAAGGGGAGCGGCACGACCGTTGAGGACGTCAACCGTCTGCTCAAGCAGTTCGATCAGATGCGGAAAATGATGAAGCAGTTTTCCGGCAGGGGCAGACGCGGCATGAAGCTCGCGTTCCCCGGTATGTAAGGATTTTCAAAAATCAAATATAGAAAAAACATTTTCGGAGGAAAGAAAAAATGGTTAAGAACAGACTCAGAAGACAGGGCGCAAAGAAGAATCCGTCCTACCGCGTAATCGTTGCGGACGAGAGATCGCCCCGCGACGGCAGATTCATTGAGGAGCTCGGATACTACAATCCCCTCTCGAACCCCGTTGAGATCAAGATCGACGTCGAGAAGGCAAACGAGTGGATCAAAAAGGGTGCCCAGCCCACCGAGACCGTGAAGTCCCTGCTCAGCAAGTGCAACGGCTGAGAAGCGAACGAAACGGAAGGTTGATGACATGGATCTGAAGCAAATTCTCGTCGATGTTGCCCGTGCAATCGTCGACACGCCCGATGCCGTCACCGTTGAGATGAGCGAGGAAGGCGACAACGTCACCCTCGTTCTTCGCGTTGCCGAGGACGATACGGGAATGGTCATCGGACGCAAGGGCAGAATCGCCAAGGCGATCCGCTCCGTCATGAAGGTCGCGGGAACCTCTTCGGGTAAAAAGGTCACCGTAGAAATCGAATAACCGAAAGGGGCTGTCGCAGGCGCATCGCGCTCGTGACAGCCCCTTTTTTCGGGCGCGTTGGGGGCAGGAGCAAAAAATTTCGAAAAAGCACTTGACATTTTTTTTCGAAAGTGCTACAATGTGTTCAAATTTGAATATCACAACAACGACTATGATGAAGACGGTCTGAGCGTGAGGCTTACAGAGAGTTGCCGGTTGGTGCGAGGCAGCGGTCGGGCGCACGTTGGACCCATCCCTTCTGAGTCGGAGGACCGAACGCGAAAGCAAGTAGACTCCTTCCGTATTGCTGCGTAAAGGCAAAGGGCTTGACCGAGCCCGGAGAGTGACGGATTTTTCCGTAATTTGAGTGGTACCGCGGGTTAACAGCTCGTCTCAAGGCTTTTTGAGACGGGCTTTTGTTTTATTCAAATTCGTATATCCTCAATTCAAAAAGGGAGACAGCGAAAATGGACTACAGCTTAAAGGAAGTCGCGGGGAGAATCAAGGATCTGCGCGAGGCAAAGGGCTTTTCCCCCGAGGAGCTTGCACGCCTGACCGGCGTTTCGGTCGAGACCTATCGGGTGCTCGAGGAGGGAGAGACCGATTTCAGCTTTACCTTCATTTATAAATGTGCAAAGGCCTGCGGCGTCGAGGTCGTCGATCTGCTTGAGGGAACCAGCACGACGCTCTCGTCCTTCGCAATCACGCGCCGCGGCGAGGGACTGAAGATCCTGAAAAAGCAGGGTGTGGAATACAACAACCTTGCTCCGAAATTCAAGGAGAAGCTTGCCGAGCCCTTCCTCGTCAAGTTCCCTTATCTTCCCGAGGAGCAGAATGCGCCGATCAAGCTGAATTCTCACAACGGGCAGGAGTTCGACGTTATCGTAAAGGGCTCTCTCAAGGTGCAGATCGGAGGTCACGTCGACGTTCTAAACGAGGGTGACTCGATCTTCTATAACAGCCTGATCCCACACGGCATGATCGCCGTGAGCGAGGGGGGATGCGAGTTTCACGCCGTCGTTTTGAATCCCCAGGACGGAACCTTCAGCGAGGAATATCCCGAGGTTCCCTACACCGCTCCGAAGCCCACCGAAAAGGAAAGCGCCGCCGCTACCGTTGCCGATGATTTCATCGAATCCTTCTATGACGAGCAGGGCGTTTTCAGCGGAATCCGCTTCAAAAACGAGGATCAATTTAACTTCGCATTCGACTGCGTGGACAAAATTGCCGAAAAAGCCCCCGACAAGCTGGCGATGCTCTGGGTAGGGAACGACGGCTCTGACCGACGCTTTACCTTTGGCGACATGAAGAAATATTCGGCAAAGACCGCGAACTATTTTGAGTCGCTCGGCATCAAAAAGGGCGATACCGTGATGCTCGTTCTCAAGCGTCACTATCAGTTCTGGTTCTGTATGCTGGCGCTGCACAAGATCGGTGCAATCGCGATTCCCGCGACCAATCAGCTTGTTGAGCACGATTTCACCTATCGCTATAAAGCGGCAGGTGTCAAGGCGATCGTTTGCACCGCAGACGGCGAGGTTTCGACCGAGGCGGAAAAGGCCGCCGCCGACTTCCCCGATCTGCTGAAGATCCTGGTGGGCGGCGAGAGAGCAGGCTGGAAGAGCTTTAACGTCGAGATGGAGCGCTTTAGCACCCATTACCACCGTACCGAAGACACCCCCTCGGGGGACGATCCGATGCTGATGCTCTTCACCTCCGGAACCACGGGCTATCCCCGCATTGCCACCCATTCCTGCAAATACGCTCTCGGACACTATCCCACCGCGAAGCATTGGCACAACGTCAAGCCGGGCGGTCTGCACTTCACAATCTCGGACACCGGCTGGGGCAAGGCGCTCTGGGGCAAGCTTTACGGGCAGTGGCTGTGTGAGGCGGCGGTCTTCACCTATGATTTTGACCGCTTCCGCTCCGAGGACATTCTGCCGATGTTCGCAAAATACGGCATCACCACCTTCTGTGCACCGCCGACAATGTACCGCTTCTTCATCAAGGAGGATCTGTCGAAATACGATCTCTCCTCGATCGAATACGCAACGACGGCAGGCGAGGCGCTCAACCCCGAGGTGTTCAGCCAGTTTAAAAAGGCAACGGGGCTTACCATCATGGAGGGCTTCGGGCAGACCGAAACGACCCTTTCGATCGCCAACTTCGTCGGCTCGACCCCGAGGATCGGCTCGATGGGAAGACCGAGCCCGCTTTACGACGTCGTGCTGCTCGATCCCGACGGAAACGAGTGCAAGACAGGCGACGTGGGCGAGATCTGCGTCCGCACGAAGGACGGTGCCCCCTGCGGTCTCTTTATCGGCTACTACCGCGACGAGGAAAAGACGCATGAGGCATGGCACGACGGCTACTATCACACGGGTGATCAGGCAACGATGGACGAGGACGGCTACCTCTGGTACGTTGGCCGAATCGACGACGTCATCAAGTCCTCGGGCTACCGCATCGGTCCGTTTGAGATTGAAAGCGTCATCATGGAGCTGCCCTACGTTCTTGAGTGCGCGATCACGCCGGTTCCCGACGAGGTGCGCGGTCAGATCGTCAAGGCAACCATCGTACTCGTCAAAGGAACGGTCGGAACCGACACCCTGAAAAAGGAGATTCAGGAATACGTCAAGACGCACACAGCGCCCTACAAGTATCCGAGAATCGTCGAGTTCGTCAAGGAGCTTCCCAAAACCATCAGCGGAAAAATCCGCCGCGTTGAGATCCGCAAGAGCGATCTTGAGAAAGCAAGCAAATAAAACCGCAAGCCGCCTCGGGCAAAAGCCGAGGCGGCTCATTTTCGGTTCTTCGCTTGCTGTCAGTATTTCCTTATCTTTGAACCGACAGGCTCCGCAAGTGAAGGGTGAAGGGTGAAGGGTGAAAAAGTAAAAAAAAGGAACCGAGTTGCTCGGTTCCTTTTTTGGAGCTGGTGGTGAGATTTGAACTCACGACCTGCTGATTACGAATCAGCTGCACTGCCCCTGTGCTACACCAGCAGATGCCTCTCGGCAAATCCGAATGGTATTGTAGCATGGATTTCGGAATTTGTCAAGAGGATTTTCGTTCTTTTCCGCAACAAAAATTTATAATGCCGCGATACGGTCGGCAAGCTTTGCAAAGTCGGCAGTCGAAAGGCGCTCGCCTCGGATATTGACGTCAAAGCCAAGCTCGACAAGAATCTCGGCAAGACGATCTTTTCCGATGCTCGGAAATTTCGCCGAAACGGCGTTCACGAGGGTCTTACGCCTCATTTCAAAGGCGGCGTGGATCAAGCGCATCAGAGTCTCCTCGCTGGAAACCGAAATCGGCTTCTCGCTCGGAAGGTCAATCCGCACGACGCTCGAGCTGACCTTCGGTGCCGGCAGAAAGCACCCGGGCGGCACGGTAAAGAGGCGGCGGACGGTGCCGTAATAGCCGAGAACGGCAGTGATCGCGCCGTAATCGCTCTTGCCGGGGGGAGAGACGAGGCGGTCGGCAACCTCCTTCTGAATCATGACGGTGATTGAAGAGAGCGGCAGGCGCGACTCGAGCAGATGCATCAGAATCGGCGTCGTGATGTAATACGGAAGATTGGCGCAAACGGCAAGCGTAACGCCGTCAAGCGACTGAACACCAAGGGCGTCGGCGATCGCCCCTGCAAGATCGAGCTTCATGCAATCGGCGTTGATAACCGTCACGTTGTCAAACTCGGCAAGGGTTTTGCCGAGGATCGGGATCAGCCCCGAGTCGATCTCGACGGCAACGACGTGGCGGTAGCGCGCGGCAAGCTCGGCAGTCAGGCATCCGATGCCGGGACCGATCTCAAGAATGACGGTGTCGGGCGAATCGGCGCACTCGTCGGCGATCCGCTCGGGAACGTCGGGCGAGATCAGAAAATTCTGCCCGAATTCCTTACGAAAGGTGATCCCCGCCTCTGCCATGAGGCTGCGGATCACCGAAGCTTGACATAGGTTCATAGACTTCCCTGCTTTCGGTTAGATGGATATAGTATAGCACAAAGAAAAAAAGAATGCAAGGGGGGCGGTGAACCGTGCTCGATAGCGACATTTGACCCAAAAAGCGCAGGGTGCCGTTTGGCAGATGACGGGTATTTCGCCTGCGGCGAAGATATCCGCGCCCTGCGCCTGGAAAGCAAGCTTTCCGATCTTCGGGCGGGATAACCGAACCCGCGCTCACGCGCCCCCCTTTGGGGCGGTGAGCCGTGCTCGATAGCGACATTTGACCCAAAAAGCGCAGGGTGCCGTTTGGCAGA
>JAZNFP010000022.1:0-26651 GCA_045576095.1 Eubacteriales bacterium | reverse complement strand
TCTCCGAGCGCCAGATGCTCGAGCGTTCCGTCGAGGGTATCGAAGGTCGCGTTGCAGATCTTGTTGATAATCGGCGCAACGGCGTCGTCCCCGTCCATCCAGGTGCCGTCCTCGTTCGTATAGCCGAGCAGCTCGCCGATCTTGGCGCTCTCGAGCTTGCTTGAGAGTCCGCCGATCTTCTCGGAGGCAAGCGAGCCCATGATGCCGCCGACCTTCGCGGCACCTGCTTCAGAAGACTCGTACCAGTCGCTTCCGTCATAGTAGTAGCCCATCGCATCGCCGAGCGTGACCTTGTTCATCGCCGCAGAAACGGCGTCGGCTTGGCTCATATCGGCAACCGTCAATCCCGCGAACGCCGCCATTATGCCGCTTGCCTTGACGTTCTCAGAGGAGCCTTGTGCAATATAGACCTCGTACCAATCCTCCCCGTGCTTTGAGTAGCCGAGGATCTCTCCGATATAAATGTCATCGATCGCCGCACCGAGCTGATCGATCTTCTTATTTGCCAGAACGCCCATGATGCCGCCGACCTTCGCAGCGCCTGCTTCAGAAGACTCGTACCAGTCGCTTCCGTCATAGTAGTAACCGAGGGCATCCCCGAGCGAGAGCTTCGACATCAGAGAGCCGTTTTCAAGAGAGGTGATCTCCTCGCCCGCGATCGAGGCAAGGAAGCCGGTGACGCGATTCTTATCGGCATCGCACCAATAGTCGATCTCGTCCGTCGGCTCTCCGAGCGCATCGGTCTTGTAGACCGGCGTATAACCCATCACCTCGCCGATGGTCATGCCCGAGATCAGCTGTGCAGGATCGATCACAAGGCTTCCGTCGATCAGAGCGCCGAGCCGATAGCCCGCGATCCGCGCCTTGATCCCGCCGACCTTTGCGGCGTCTTGGGCAGAGGACTCGTACCAGGTGCCGTCTCGCTTATCGTAGCCGAGCGCATCGCCGACATACACGTCTGCAAAGGCAGAGGCAAGGTCAAAGCCGTCTCCGCCAAGAAGTCCGCCAAGCTCGATTCCTGCAAGCGCCGCATCGATCGAGCCGAGCGCCGCGCCCTTCGTTCCGTCGGACCTCGTCTCGTACCACGCGCCGTCGTAGGTATGCCCAAGAACGTCGCCGAGGAAAAGTCCGTCAAAGATGCTCGCAAAGCGGAAGCCTCCCGAGGTCATCTCTCCGACCGTCAGATCCGCAATCTCGGCGTACAGCCGCGAGAGCTTCGTGTTGCTTCCCTTTCCGTCGTACCAGGTATCGTCCCGCTTTTCATATCCGAGCAGATCTCCGAGGTAAAGCTCGGCAAGGGTTTCGTCAATATCGACCTCCCCCGAGATCAGAGCCCCGACCGAGAGATCGGCGATCGATGCGTAAAGCTCTGAGACCCTCGCGTCGCTCGTCTTCGACTCGTACCAGGTGCCGTCGCGCTTATCGTATCCGAGAAGCTCGCCGACGAGAAGCGAGTCAAAGGCAGAGCCGATATCGTAGGTGTCGTCCCCAAGCAATCTGCCAAGGTCGATGCCCGCTACCGCGAGATCGATGCCCGAAAGCGGCGTTGCGCCGTTTTTCCAGCCTGTGATCCGATCGGGGTCCAGCGGATCGTCCCTCACAGGCGTATAGGAAAGAAGATCTCCGACGTAAATGCCCGAAAGCGCCTCGGCATAGTCAAGGTCTCCCTGCATGATCTCCCCAAGCTTCAGATCAACGAGGGGAGCAACGACACCGCTCGGCTCGGCACCCGTCGAATCCTGCCATGCCGTCAGGCTGCCCGACGCGTCAAAGATCGGGCGATAGGACATCACGTCTCCGATATAAACGTCACAGAGAAGGACGGTCAGATCAAGGTTTGAGGAAAGGAGCTCGTCAATGCTCTTTCCCGCGATCGCGCGCAGCACGCCGTACACTGCCTCGCCGTCGGCGTCGCGCCAGCCGATGATCTGCTCGGTCCCGTGAAGATAGATCGGGGTGTAGCCAAGCAGATCGGCAAGCGTTCCGCCGACGAGTCCCTCGAGAGTCAGACTGTAGGAATCGCTTGCCTCGTCATAGACGAGAATATCCCCGAAGGTCTTGCCCTCAAGCACTCCGCCGAGCGGAAGCTCCGACAGATCCAGAAACGCGCCGACAAACTGCGATACGAGCGCATCGCTCATGTATTTCCCGAAAAGCTCGGTGAGATCACCGCCGTTTGCAAGGATATCAAGCAGCTCGGCGGCGTTGATCTCACTGATCAGCTCGGGCAGCGTCGGCTGATCGGGATTGGAATAGATCGGCTCATACTTGCCCGTTACGCCGTTCTTCTCGTAGGCAACGCCGAGCAGATACCCGACCTTAACGTCCGAAAGCAAGCTCTCAAGATTCAGCTCAACGACCTCGGAAAGCGTCTTGTCCCGAAGCGCCTCCTTTGCAGGGGCGCTGAGCAGATCCGAGGGCAAAAAGGGATAGAGGAACTCAACCTCGGTGCTTTCAAGGATCGCCTCAACGCCTCTCTCCGAAAGGATTTCGGTCAGCGCCAGCGCGCGAACCCCCTCGGGAATCAGCTTCAGCGTTTCCTCGGGAAGCTTCAGGCGATAACGCTCGATCAAAAGGTCGAGCGAAACGGGCTCGGTCAGACTTGAAAGCTCGGAGATCTCGGCAAGCAGCCCCTCCAGCGTCAGCTTGGTGATATCGACCTCGGCGTTCGGATCGCGCAAAGCGTTTTCGTCAACGTCGATCAGTCCCGCCTTCTCAAGCGCCTCGAGCGAAATTTTGCTATACGCAACCCAACCGACCCCAACGATCGTGGCAATACAGGTCGCAAACCCCAAAACGAAGCAAAGCACACAAGCCAAAAATCTGCGAAGCGTCATACGTATCCTTTCCGTCCGATCACGCGATCGGATGCTTTCGTAAGATGATCCGGATACCAAAAAGTATCTATAAGACAAATATAGTATATCATCACGCACCGTTTTTTGCAACCGTTTCTCGAAAGTTCCGTCGTTTTTTACACGCAAAGCGCTCCAAAAGACCGCTCTTTGTAAAGCAAAAAATAATTTTTCGTTTTTTTCGTTTTCCCCCTTGACAAACGAAATCAAATGTTGTATAATAGGCAACGCCGATTCAAGCAATGCACCTCTAGCTCAGCTGGTAGAGCAACTGACTCTTAATCAGTGGGTCCAGGGTTCGAGTCCCTGGAGGTGCACCAAAATCCGCTCACTTTGTGGGCGGATTTTTTTCGTCCTCAAGACGGTCTAAAGGACTGAAATTCACGAACTCCCTCCGAACGCTCCTTTGCGCCATGTGCACGTAGCGCTGCGTCATCTTAGAACTCGTATGACCGAGCAGATCCTGCAAATCTCGCTCTCTCCCACCGTTCTCCATGTAACGCGTTGCGAACGTATGACGGAGCAAATGCGGGTGCAGACGGCGGATCCCGGTGCGACGGCGGATCACACGAAAATCGACCGAGAAAATGATCATGCGTACTAAGCGTTCTGCCAAGCGGAACGCCTTTCCTTTTCCGTATATTTCCCGCCGAGCTTTGCTTGGCGGGCTTTTTCTTTGCCTCATATATTTTCTGGCTCGTAGGCCTAAAGGTCGAAACTTTTTTCTTCTTAAACATCAATAATGACGAACACCATTCTTTCGGAAAAGGTCAAGATAGGATTTTGAAGATACCGGCTTCCCCTTAAAATCGAAAAACCGTTCACGATTATAGCGATAAAGCAGCTGACGATCTTTACGCGAAAGAACATTAATATATTTTGAAGTGATGCGAACTCCCTTTGAGGAGTCTTATGAATGGACGGCAAAAGCTTAGCCTGCGGGACATCGACATCGCTTCTTTTTTCGCACAGTCAAAAGGCGGTTTTCATGCGGGGCGCCCCACATGAAAACCGCCTTTCTTGTGTTATTCGCGCGGTGCTGCATCCGAAAGATCAAGTCCGCACACCGTCTCGCGCAGGGGGAGCACGAGCGGGGGCGCGACCGACAACTCGTCGATGCCCATGCGAAGGAAGGTCTCGGTCAGAGTCGGGTCTGCCGCGAGCTCACCGCAGATGCCGATCCATCTGCCTGCCGCGTGCGCATTTTCCGCCGAGCGCTCAATCAGGCGGAGCACCGCCTCATGGCGCGGATCGCAAAAGCGGTCAAGCGCCCTATTGCCGCGATCGCAGGCAAGCGTGTACTGCACGAGGTCGTTTGTACCGACGCTGAAGAAATCAACCAGGGGCGCAAGGCGATCGCTGATGATGGCGGCGGCAGGGGTTTCGATCATAATCCCAATCTCAACCCTCTCGGCAATGCCTTGCCCCTCCTCTTTCAGCTCGCGCTTTACCTCGTCGCAGAGCGAAAGCACCTCGTGAAGCTCCCACTCGCCGGTAATCATTGGGAAAAGAATGGCGAGATTCCCGAAAATCGAGGCGCGATACAACGCCCGCAGCTGCGTTTTCAGAACCTCGGGGTGCAAAAGACAAAAGCGGATGGCACGGAGCCCGAGCGCGGGATTCTCCTCTTGCGGAAGTCCGAGATAGTCTGCCTGCTTATCGGCGCCGACGTCGAGCGTGCGAACTACCGTTCGGCGCCCCCCCATCTCCTCGAGCACCCGACGGTAAACGCGGTATTGCTCCTGTTCGCTCGGATAGGTACGGCGGCCGAGATAAAGCAGCTCGCTGCGAAAGAGTCCGATCCCCTCGGCATCGTTTGAAAGCGCCTCGACGGCGCCCTCGGCTGTGCCGACGTTCGCATACAGGAGAATCTCACTGCCGTCGCGCGTTCTGCTCGGCTTCCCACGCAAGGCATCAAGGCGCTGCCTTCGCCTTTCGTTTTCCTTCTTCTTCTCTCTTGCCCGAGCGATCATCTCGGAGCTTGGCGAGAGGATAAGCTCTCCCGTGTCCCCGTCAACGATCGCCGTCGTTCCGTCGGCAACCGTGAGAAGCTCGTCTCCGACGCCGACGATCGCGGGGATGCCAAGACCCGATGCCAAAATTGCGGTGTGCGAGTTTGCAGATCCGCTCGCCGTGACAAAGGCAAGCACGCGCGAGGTGTCGAGCATCACCGTTTCGCTCGGGGCAAGATCGTCGGCACAAAGAATGAGCTCCTGCCCCGAGAGCGTGGGGAGTGCATCCCCCGAAAGGCAGGCAAGCAGGCGGCGTGACACGTCGCGCAGATCGGCGGCGCGCGCGCTCAGGTACGGATCGTCTGTCGCGGCAAACAACGCTTCAAATTGCCGACACGCCGCGCCGACCGCCCTTTCGGCATCGGCGCCGCGCTCCTTGATCTCACTCTCGACAGCATCAAGAAAATCCCGATCCTCAAGCATCATTCGATGCACTGCAAAGATCTCGGCATCCTCTGCCCCGAGCGTGCGGAGCGCCCTTTCGCGCACCGTTTCAAGCTGCCTTGCAGCGCTCTCCAGCGCTCTCTCAAAGCGAGCGAGCTCCTCGCTCGGCGTTACGGCATTCGACCGAGCTTCGGCTTTTCGGTCGTGCACGAGCCGCGTGATTTTGCCGAGTGCACAGCCGCCCGACACGCCCTTTCCTTTTAAGGTCGTCATGATCTTCGTCCGTCCCGATTACAGATTTTTTTCAAAAAAGCCCCGAAGCGCCGCCTCGCTCTCACTCTCACTCGGCCCGCTGATCTCTACGATCACGGTATCCCCGAAGCGGATGCCGAGTCCCATCAGCGCAAGCAGGCGCTCGCCGCCGACCGTTTTCTCTCCCTTTTTTATCTTCACCTCGTCGCCGAGCGACTGCACGAGCCGAACCAGCATCCCCGCAGGGCGCGCGTGAAGTCCGAGCTCATCCTTTACGGTATATTCAAAGCTTCTCATTCTTGGTCTCCTTTTGTTTCGTTTCGTCTGCCGTAAAGCAAGGTCATCCTGCGAATCCGCTCGCACAGCGCGGAGGAAAGCTGATTTCCCGAGGCGCGCCAACGCCAATTCTCTCTTGCCGTCGAGGGCGTGTTGATCCTCGCCCAATCGCCAAGACCGAGCCAATCCCCCAGGGTTACGATGCAGCGCTCGGCAGGGCTTCGCAGGATGAGCGCGAGCAATGCGTTCTCGGTCGTCTCGGTATCGGCATCCCCTATGGCAAGATACTGTGAAACGAGCCGCCTTTCACTTACCCCGAGACCGCTTAGCCACGCGTGCAGCGGTTCATTGTCGTGCGTTCCGAGATAGGCGACGCATCGCACGGGATAGTTGTGCGGCAGATGATCGCTCTTTGCCGAATCGTCCCGCGCATCAAAGCCGAACTCGAGCACCCGCATATTGGGATACCCGCACTCGCTGACGAGCCGACGCACCGACTCGTCGATAAAGCCGAGATCCTCAACGATGACGTCAAGAGACGGGCATGCCTCGGAGAGCGCCCGAAAAAGCGCGATTCCGGGGCCCTTTTCCCAGTGTCCGTCCACGGCATCGGGCGCACCGTAGGGAATCGCGTAATAGGCGTCAAATCCGCGGAAATGATCAATGCGAAGCGTATCGCACAGGCGTTTTGCCGCACGGATGCGCGAAACCCACCAGGCGTATCCCTCGCGCTCGTGTACCTCCCAGCGGTATAGGGGGTTCCCCCAGAGCTGACCGCTCGGGGAAAAGCCGTCGGGCGGACAGCCTGCAACCGCCGTCGGACGAAGCTCTCCGTCAAGCTGAAAATGCTCGGGGGATGCCCACACGTCGGCGCTGTCGTACGACACGTAGATCGGAAGATCTCCGATGATCGAGATTCCCTTTCTCCTCGCATAGCCGTGCAGGCGTTCAAAATCCCCAAAAAAGCGGTATTGCAGGAAGGCGTAAAAGCCAATCTCGCGCGACCGCTCCCGTTTCAAACGCTCGAGTGCCGCCTCCTCGCGGAAGCGAAGCCCCCTCTCCCATTCGTTCCAGGGGGCGCCGCCGTGCAGATCCTTGATTGCCATGAAAAGGGCGTACTCCATAACGTGGGGGTTGTTTTCACAAAACTCTGCAAAGCCGTCCGACACGCCCTCTAAAAACCGCTCGTAGGCAAGCTTTAGCAGCGGAATGCGCCGCTCGTATTGCAGACCGTAATCGACTCGCGTTCCGCCCTCCTCGAGTCCTGCCGCATCGCACTCGCTCTCAAGGAGAAGCCGATCCGCCAAAAGCGCCTCAAGGCTGACAAAATAGGGGTTGCCCGCATAGCTTGAAAAGGATTGGTAGGGCGAGTCGCCGAAGCCCGTCGGGCCGAGCGGAAGAATCTGCCACTCGCTCTGCTCCGCCTCTGCGAGAAAATCCACGAAGCGGTAGGCAGCCGAATCAAGGCATCCGATTCCATACCGCGACGGAAGCGAAAACACGGGGAGAAGGATCCCCGCTCTCCTGTGATGCACGTCTTTATCCTCCTTAAAGCTCGGCATAAACGCCGAAATGATCCGATACGACGGGGGTATCCGTCCCGTCAAACACCCGCCGAGCCTTGCCCGACGATATCGGGAGCGACGAGCGGATATGGTCGATGCGAAGACCTCCGCCGCCGTGCTTCTCCCAGCCGTCAACGCCGCCCGAAACCGTTGCGCCGTCTCCCCCCTCGGCAAGACTCCAGAGATCGAAAAAGCCGCTTTCCGTCACGAGATCGTACCCGCCGCCCCGCATCTCGGCAGGGGAATTGAAATCTCCCATCAGACAGATCGGCTCGCCGCGATGCCTCTCAAATCCGACACGAGCGCGCGCCCATTGCTCGGAAAAGGGCTCCTCGGGATCCTCGTACCACCCGAAATGCACGCTGTAAAACCAGCTGCCGCCAATCCGTGCGCCGAGCAATCGGCGCGTTTTCCAGCTCCGATAGTCGCTCGTGCGGCTGACCGTGAGCGTCTCGGTTTCCGAAATCGGCACGCTTGAGAGGAGCGCGACGCCCTCGTCGTATTTTCCATACCCGAGCTTGATCGGCAGATAGCTGAACTCGTAGGAAACGCCTTGCTCGGCAAGAGCACGCACAAGGCGAAGCACCAAAAGATCCTCGCGCAAAACAACCGTCGGCTCTGCCGCGCGGTAGCCGATCGGGGGGTGCTGCGGCTTTGCCGAAAGACTCTGACAGACCTCCTGCAGAGCAACCACCGTCGGTCGCCGTCGGACGAGGAACTCGCACAGTGCCGAAACCGTCTCGCCGTCTCTTGCCTTGTCGGGCTCCCCGTGGACGTTGAGAGTCAAAAGCCGATGGCGGATGCTCATAGGAGATCGTTGATATCCGACTTGATGACGTCCGCCTCGGGGCCGTAGACGATCTGCACGCCCTCGCCCTTCTTAAAGACTCCGAGCGCCCCCTCGGCACGGAAGGCGTCAAGGTCGGCAACCGCCTCGGAATCTCTGACCGTCACGCGCAGACGCGTCATGCAGGCATCGACGAGCGAAATGTTCTCGCGTCCGCCGAGCAACGAAATAATACGCTCGGCGCGTTCGTTTTTGACAGCGCCCCCACCGCCCGTTCCGACAGTATCCGATTCGTTTGCATAGTTTCCGAGCCGTCCCGGCGTCGCATAGCCGAGCCTGCCGATGAGAAAATAGGCAACGAGATAGCCGATTCCAAAAAAGGCGACGGTTGCAAGAGTGAAGTTCAGGATATCGCCGCCAAGCCCCGCGCGTAGCGACATCGGGATGCGCGTAAAGAACTCAAGGCTTCCGAAGGAATGCAATCGGAGCGGAATAAGCCCCGCCAGCGCAAAGGCGCAGCCCTGCAGCAGGGCGTATACGATATAGAGCGGTAACGCACAGAACATGAACATGAACTCGATCGGCTCGGTCACGCCCGTCAGAAAGACGGCAAGGGCTGCCGAGAAGAACATCGAACGGTAGCGGCGGCGGCGCGCGGGCTCGACCCGACGGTACATGGCGAGCGCAAAGCCGAGGAGCAGACCGAACGAGCCGATCATCTGCCCGACCTTAAAGCGCGCGGGCGTGACCGATGCAAGCAGCGACTCGTAGGCGGCGCTGTCTCCGGCGTTCTTGAATCCGATCAGATCGGTTATCCAGGCAAGCCAGAGCGGATCCTGCCCGAACACCACCGTTCCCGCATTCGGCCCTGTCAGAATCTCGTAGGTTCCGCCAAACGAGGTGTAGTTCATCGGAATCGTCAGCATATGATGCAGACCGAACGGAAGCAGCAGTCGCTCGAGCGTTCCGTAGACGAAGGGGGCAAGAACCGGCGCGGTGTCGGCAGAATTGGCGATCCAGATCCCGAAGGCGTTGATCCCCGTCTGAACGAGCGGCCAAACGACGGCAAGCACGAGCGAGGTGATCACCGACGCCAAAATCACGACCAGCGGCACGAAGCGCTTGCCGTTAAAGAAGGAAAGCGCATCGGGCAGACGGCGGAAATTGTAAAAGCGGTTGTAGACCGTGCCGCCGAGGAAGCCCGAGATAATGCCGACAAAAACTCCCATATTGAGTGCGGGCGCGCCGAGCACCGAGGTGAAATAGCTTGAAACCTCAAGGGTCGTTCCGAAAACGGTCGTCACGGTTGCTCCCGCCTCGCTAAGCATCGCCGTGCTGACGCCGAAGACGGCACCCGTGATGTTGTTAATGAGAATAAAGGCAAGCAGAGCCGCAAAGGCACCGCCCGCACGGTCCCTTGCCCACGAGCCGCCGATCGCAACGGCAAACAGGATGTGCAGATTTCCGATGATCGCCCAGCCGATGCTCTCCATCACCGCGCCGACCACCGAAAGAAACGCAAGGTCGGAGCTGACAAGTGAAAGCAGCTTGCCGAGTGAGATCATCAGCCCGGCCGCCGGCATCACGGCAATCACCGTCATCAGCACCTTGCCAAGCTTTTGCAAAAAATCAAAGGATCCGCCGCCGTTTCCTTTCAGCCGCCCCCTTTTTTTCTCCTTGTTCTTTTTTTTCTGCGGAAGCAGACGAAGCAGCGGATCGCCTGCCTTGACGGCGCCCTCGGCGTGCTCGACGTCCCGCTCTCCCCGCCCGTCGCAAACGACGATCGGAGTCGTCGGATCAATCCCTGCCTCCTTGAGCACCGAAAGATCAACCCGAGCGACCCTCTCACCGACCGAAACACGGTCGCCCACGGCTTTGAACACCTGAAAGCCACGCCCCCGAAGCGAAACGCTGTCGAGCCCGACGTGCACGAGGATCTCCTCGCCCGTGTCCGCTGTGAAGCCATAGGCGTGAAGCCCGTCGGCGATTGAGGAGATTACGCCGTCAACGGGGCTTTTGATCTCCCCGTCGCTCGGAACGATCGCACATCCCACTCCCAAAACGTTCTCGGAGAATACCCTGTCGGGAATCTCCCGATCCCGGATCACCCGACCGCCCATCGGCGCGGCAATCTCCCGGACGATGTCTCTCTCTTGTTTTTTCACTCTGTTTTTTACCTCCCGATTCCGCCGCCGCACGAAGACGGCAAAAGTCCTGCCTCTATCCTTGCCCAAAGGCGCGCCTCGTATACGGACCGAGAGCGCCCTTTTTGCCTTCGGCTGAGGCGTCTTGACAAAATCCCGCTCTCCGTAGTATAATATTCTTAATTTTTACAGACGGTTTATACCGAAAAAAAAGGGGGTGGCGAATTTGAAGCGGCAGAGCACGACGGTTGCAATTGCCGTCGTTCTGTTCCTTTTGGTCCGTCTTTTCGGAGCGGCGCTCGTTTCGGCAGTTCCCCCTGCCGTCGGCGCTCCTATTGAGGGCGCGGCGCTCCTTCTTTCGGGTCTTTTACCCGCCTGTCTGTTTCTCGGGGAACGCCCTGTCGAGGCATCGGTCCTCGGCTTCGCCCTTCCGAAGAAAAGCGAGCTGCGTTACCTCTTGCTTTTGCCGCTGTTCATCGTTTCGGTCTCGCTGCTTGCCTCGGCGTTGACCTACGCCTTTGAGCTGCTCGGCTACCGAAACGAGCTTTCCCTGCCGAGCGACTCCGTGCGGCTTTTCCTTTTCGCCGTCCTTTTTCCTGCGTTCGTTGAGGAGCTGCTCTGCCGTTACCTCTGCCTTGCCCCCTTCGTCGGGGAGCGACCGACCTGCGCCGTCTGGATCTCGGCGATCCTGTTTTCGGTTCTGCACACGAGCCCCATTCAGATTCCCTACGCGCTTTTTGCGGGGCTTTTTCTCGGGGCGCTTGCCGTTTTGACCCGTTCGCTTTGGGTTCCGATGCTCTTTCATTTTTCAAACAACCTGGTTTCGGTCCTCTTCTTCCTTTTGGGAGACGGCATGGGTGCAAGGCTTCTTGAGAGCGCGCTGCTTGCGCTCGCCGCTCTCTCGATCCCTCTCCTTCTCTACCGTAAGGACGGAGAGGGCGACTCGGTGCTTTGCTCGATTCGGCGTACCGTTTTGCCGACGGCAAGCGACTGTCGGAGCATCCTTCGGCTTCTTCTCTCACCGCTTGCCGTCCCGATTCTTCTCTGTCTTTGGCTGACTGCCGTATCCTGTTTCTCATAAGGAGGCTTCTGTGACCGACCAAATCAAGCAGGACGAGCTCGACGAGCTCTATATGCGCAAGGCGCTCTCGCTTGCGGGGCAGGCGGGGGAGCTTGACGAGGTGCCCGTCGGGGCGCTTATCGTCTGCCGCGGCAGGATCATTTCCGCCGCCTATAACACCCGAGAGCACGACCGCTGCGCCACAAGTCACGCCGAGCTTCGCGCCATTGAGGCAGCCTGCCGCGCGCTCGGCGGCTGGCGCCTCCCCGACTCCACCCTGTACGTAACGCTCGAGCCCTGCGCCATGTGCGCGGGAGCGATTCTGCACGCGCGGCTCGACCGAGTCGTGTTCGGTGCGCCCGATCCCAAGGCGGGCGCCCTCGGCTCGGTGCTCGATCTCAACGCCTATCCGCTCAACCACAAATGCACCGTAACGGGCGGCGTGCTCGCCGAGGAATGCGGGCGTATTCTCACTGACTATTTTCGCCGAAAGCGCGAGATGCAAAAGAGGAAAAAGGAGGAAAACCCGTGAAGCAGCCTTATCTGGAGCTTGGCAGAGTCACGACCACCCACGGCGTGCGCGGTGCCGTAAGGATTGAGCCGTGGTGCGACTCCCCCAAAACGCTCGCCGCGCTCGAGTTCGTCTATCTTCGGTCCCCCGACGGTGCGTATTTGAAGAAAGCACTGAAAAACCCCTCGGTCAGCGGCGATCGCGTGATCGCCTATATCGGAGAATGCGCGTCGGTAGACGATGCGCTCCTGCTTCGGGGCAAAACCCTTTACGCCGCGCGAGAGGATCTGAGGCTTGCCCCCGGCAAGGTTTTTTTGGTCGATCTCATCGGGCTTCCCGTCGTCGATCTTGACAGCGGCCGCATCTATGGCACGCTCACCGAAATTCTCCCCTCCCCCTCGGCGGATCTTTACGAGGTAACGGCCCCGAGCGGAAAGAAGGCACTGATCCCCGACGTCGGGGAATTCATCAAGGAGCGCGATCCCGAGCGAGGCGTCTTCGTTCGTCTGATCCCGGGTTTTTTTGAAGATGAGGATTGATATTTTAACACTCTTCCCCGATATGATCGACCGCATTCTCTCGGAGAGCGTGGTCGGCCGCGGCAGAGCGGCGGGGCTTTTTTCGGTTGCCTGTCATCAAATCCGCGACTATGCGCAGAATAAACACAACAACGTCGACGATACGCCCTACGGCGGCGGAAACGGTATGGTGATGGCGGCGGGGCCGATCAAGCGCTGCTTTGACGCCGCCGTCCGAGACGCCGAGCCCGACGAGCGGCGCCGCGTGATCTATCTTTCCCCGAAGGGCGAGAAGCTCACGCAAAGCACCGTCGAGCGGCTTTCGGATTACGACCGCCTCGTGCTGCTTTGCGGACACTACGAGGGGGTGGATCAAAGAGTGCTCGACGCGATCGTTGACGAGGAAATTTCGATCGGCGATTACGTTCTGACGGGGGGCGAGCTTCCCGCATGCGTTCTCACCGATGCAATCGTGCGCCTGATCCCCGGCGTGCTCGCCTCCCCCGAATGTCACGAGGAGGAAAGCATCTCCTCGGGGCTGCTCGAGTATCCGCAGTATACCCGTCCCGCCGTTTGGGAAGGAGCCGCCGTTCCCGAGATCCTTCTCTCGGGGGATCACGAGAAAATCCGCGCGTGGCGGCTTGAAAAATCCCTTGCACTGACCGAAAAGCGGCGGCCCGAGATGGCGCTCGCCTGGCGCCTCGCGCATCCGCCGAAGGAGAAAAAGCCGCGATCGGGGAAATCCGCCGCCAAAACCGAGTCCTGAATACGACAAAGCGACTCATACGAGCCCCGACTTCGGCTCGGATTTACAGCATTTTGACGATTTTCCCCGGCGCTTTGAAATTCGGGCACGAAATCTCTTGATTTTATTGAAAGCTTTTGGTATAATGTATCCGTAAATTTGTACGCTTTGACGTCATCAACGTCTGACAAGGAGTATGTATATGATCTCTCGCAACGTGACTATCGTAAACAGCGTCGGTCTGCACGCAAGACCCGCAACCTTCTTCATCCAGAAGGCAAACTCATTCAAAAGCTCGATCTGGGTTGAGAACGAGGATCGCCGCGTCAACGCCAAGAGCCTTCTCGGCGTTCTCTCGCTCGGCATTGTCAAGGGAATGACCATTACGCTGATCGCCGACGGCCCCGATGAAGCCGATGCGCTTACCGGGCTTGCCGATCTGATCAATTCGGGTTTTCAGGATTAAGTCGGCTCGACGAGAGCTGTCAGCGGTCGAAGTGCGTCCTTTTCGCGCGTTGACCGCTCTTTTTATTCTATGAATGTTGAAGTAAAGAATCCAAAGCTTTCGGAGCTGCGCGAAAAGGCGCTCACGCTCCCCCTCTCCCCCGGTGTTTATCTGATGAAAAACTGTGCGGACGAGGTGATTTACGTCGGCAAATCGCGCAAGCTGAAAAACCGCGTGACAAGCTATTTCACGCGGCAGCACCCCTCGCCCAAAACCGCACGGATGGTCTCGCTCGTGCGCGACTTCGACTATATCCTCTGCGACGGCGAGATGGAGGCTCTGACGCTTGAGAACACGCTGATTAAAAAGCATTCGCCGCGCTACAACATCAAGCTCAAGGATGCCAAGTCCTACCCCTATATCAAGATCACAGACGAGCCCTATCCGCGCGTGATCGTGACGCGCACGCGCACACGCGACGGCGCTCGCTACTTCGGGCCATACCGCTCCTCCGCCGCGGCGCACGAGGCGCTTGAAACGGTCAACCGTATCCTTGCCCTGCCGACCTGCCGCCGCTCGTTTCCGCGCGACGTGGGGCGCGAGCGCCCCTGCCTGTATCGGCAGATGGGCAGATGCGTTGCCCCCTGTACCGGGGGAATCGACGAGACGGAGTACCGCGCCCTGATCCGTTCGGCAGCACGAATCCTTGAGGGGAATACCCGAGAGACGAGAGCCGAGCTTGAGGCTTCGATGCTTCGCGCCGCTGAGCGCGAGGCGTTCGAGCTTGCCGCACATTACCGCGACAGCATCTCGGCGCTTGAGCGGCTCGGCGACCGTCAGAAGGTCGTTGCCGACGAGAGCGTCAGCCGCGACGTCTTTGCGCTCTACGAGGACGAGCTGTCGGGGGTGCTTGCCGTTCTGAACGTCCGCTCGGGAAAGCTGATCGGAAAAAACGAATACCTATTTTCGGCAAGCGAGCTGACTGAAACCGAGGATCTTTCGGGACTGCTCCACGGATACTACCGCGAGATTGCCGATTTTCCGCGCGAGATTCTGACCGATTTTGCGCTTGACGACGAGGAATACGAGGCGCTGTCCGAATCCTTCAGCGAGCTCGCGGGCTTCCGCGTGCAACTTCGTACGCCGAAGCGCGGAGAGCTGCGAGAGCTCTGTGACATGGCGCTCTCGAATGCCAGACAGCGCGCCGCAGGATACCGCGCCGAGGCCGAGCGCGAGGACAAAACCCTTTCGCGGTTATCCTCGATGCTTGGGCTTGAGGTCGTTCCCGACCGCATCGAGGCGTACGATATCTCGAACATCGGGCGCGAGCATATCACGGCGTCGATGGTCGTTTTCTCGGGCGGCAAGCCGAAAAAATCCGACTATCGCACCTTCCGCATCGGCACGACCGCGGGGATTGACGATTACGCCGCCATGCGCGAGGCAATCGCAAGGCGACTTTCGCATATCGGCGACGGAAGCCCCTCGCTCGGCGAGCGTCCCGATCTGATCCTGCTCGACGGCGGTGCGGGGCACGTCGGTACCGTAAAGCCCCTGCTTTCGCAGATGGGGCACGGCGACATTCCGCTCTTCGGCATGGTCAAGGACGATTTCCACAAGACGCGCGCCATGACCGACGGAGAGCGCGAGCTTGGGATCGCCGCCGAGCAATCGGTCTACGTTCTGATCTACCGCATTCAGGAGGAGGCGCATCGCGTTGCCGTCTCGCACACGATGGGGGCAAAGCGCAAAACCCTCTCGCGCTCAAGCCTTGAGGCGATCCCCGGCATCGGTCCCGCCAAAGCCAAAGCACTGCTCTCGGCATTCACAACGCTCACGCGCCTGTCCGAGGCAACGAAGGCGGAGCTGGTCGCACTGCGAGGCATCGGGGAAAGGGATGCCGATGCCGTGATCGCCTATTTTGAAGCCAAAAATAAGCCGAAACCGAAAGGCAGGAAAACGAAATGATGAGAATTATTACCGGAACCGCGCGCGGCGTGCGCCTGAATTCCCTTGAGGGCGTGGCAACCCGTCCGACGGCGGAGCGCGTCAAGGAAGCCGTCTTCTCCTCGATTCAGTTTGAGATCGAGGGGCGTGCGGTGCTCGACCTCTTCGGCGGCTCGGGACAGCTCGGGCTTGAGGCGCTGTCGCGCGGTGCCTCGTCTGCCATGTTCGTGGACAGCTCCCCCGAGGCCATGGCGATCATCAAGGAGAACGCCAAGAAAACCGGATTTTTCGAGAGCTGCCGCTTTCTGATCAGCGACTACCGCAGCTATCTCCGCAAGGCGTCGGGGCGCGACGCTTATCATCTGATCTTCCTTGATCCCCCTTACGCATCGGAGCTTGTCGGCGACGCGATCTCTCGGATTCTTTCCGGGAGACTTGCAAAGCCCGGCTGTCTTTTCGTCTGCGAGAGCGGCTCGCCCGACGTCTTCAAGGGGCACGAGGCGCTTGCCCCACGCTTTGAGGTCGTCAAAAGCCAGCGCTACGGCGTCGCGCACATCAACATCCTTCGCCTTCTGCCCGAAAGCGAGGAGGATACGAATTGACGGTCGTTTGCATTCCGGGGAGCTATGATCCCGTTACGCTCGGACATCTGTCGCTGATCGAGCACGCCGCGCGCACCGCCGACGTCGTTTACGCCGCAATCTTTATCAACCCCGACAAGACCTACCGCTTTTCGCTCGAAACCCGTCTTGAGCTGCTTCGCCTTGCCTGCCGTCCCTATCCGAACGTGCGCGTGGTCAGCGACTCGGGAACGGTTGCCGATTTTGCCCGGAGAAACGGCGTTTCCTATCTTCTGAAGGGGGTTCGGAACGAGACCGACTTTTTCTATGAGCAAGAGATGGCGGACGTTAACCGCTCGCGCGGCGTCGAAACGCTGCTTTTGCCCGCCGCCCCGGCGCTGAGAGAGGTCAGCTCAAGCGAGGTTCGCCGGCGGCTGGACCGAGGCGAGGGGGGCGCCGAGCTTCTGCCGCCCGAGGTTGAGAGAGCGCTGAAAACCGTGTCAAACAAGTCTTGACAAAAGCCCCCGAGGGGATATATAATAATTTGTATGCAATTTAATCCAGCCGAAAGGATACCGTTTCAATGATGAAGGAAAAAATCGAGGCTCTGCGCGCGCGCTTTGCAAACGAGCTTGGCGATGCCAAAACGCCCGAGGCGCTTGAGGCGCTTCGCGTGGCATTCCTCGGAAAGAAGAGCCCTGTCTCCGACCTGATGAGCGAGCTTCGCAACGTTCCGAAGGAGGAAAAGGCAGAGGCGGGACAGCTGATTAACTCTGTCAAGAGCGAGATCGCCGAGGCGATCGCCAAGACCGGCGACAAGCTCAAGGCAGAGGCGCTCCTTGCCGAGATCCGCTCTGCCAAGAAATACAATCCGACCCTGCCGCGCCGCAAGAAAAGCGGCTCCTACCATCCGATTACGCTGATCCAGCGCGAGGTTGAGGAAATCTTTATTTCGATGGGCTTTACGGTCGAGGACTATCCCGAGATCGTTGACGACTATCATTGCTTTGAGGCGCTGAATATCCCGAAGCACCATCCCGCACGCGATATGCAGGATACCTACTATATCGAGAACGGGCAGCTGCTCAAGACCCATACCTCGGCGGCACAGAACCACATCATGAGAAAATACGGTGCGCCCCTGCGTGCCATCTTCCCCGGCCGCTGCTTCCGCAACGAGGCGACCGACGCCTGCCACGAGAACACCTTTTTCCAGATGGAGGGCATCATGATCGACGAGAACATCTCGATCTCGAACCTCATCTATTTCATGAAATCCATGCTCTCCGAGGTTTTTCGCCGCGATATCAGCGTCCGTCTGCGCCCCGGCTTCTTCCCCTTCGTCGAGCCGGGCTTCGAGCTTGACATCAGCTGCCTGATCTGCGGCGGCAAGGGCTGCCCGTCCTGCAAGAATTCGGGCTGGCTCGAGCTCTGTCCCTGCGGCATGATCCATCCGAACGTCCTGCGCGACGGCGGCATTGACACCGAGCGTTATTCGGGCTTCGCCTTCGGTCTCGGACTGACGAGGCTTGCCATGATGAAGTACGGCATCAAGGATATCCGCGACTTTAATTCGGGCTCGCTCAAGGCACTTTCCCAATTCCGCAGCAACTGACGTCGAAAGGAGAATAAGGAATGCTTTTGTCCATGAATTGGATCGGCGATTTCGTCGATCTCGAAGGCCTTGACAAGAAGGCTCTGATCCATCGCTTCACCCTCTCGACGGCAGAGGTCGAGGATATCATCGAAAAGGGCGCCGATACCTACGGCGTGATCGTTGCCGAGATCGCCTCGATCGAGAATCACCCGAGCTCGAAAAAGCTTCACCTTCTGAAGATCAACACCGGCGCCCCCGACCTCGTTGACTGCGTTTGCGGCGCACCGAACGTGCGGCTCGGCATGCGCGTTGCCTTTGCAACCGAGGGCGGATGCGTCGCGGGGCATGAGATCACGGCGGCGACCGTTGCGGGCTTTCCCTCCTTCGGTATGTGCTGCTCCGAGGCGGAGCTCGGCATCAGCGCCGACCATTCGGGACTGATGGAGATCACCGAGGACGTACCGCTCGGAACCGATCTCAAGAAGGTCTACGATCTCGACGATATCATCTTTGAGGTCGATAACAAATCCCTGACCAACCGCCCCGACCTTTGGGGGCATTACGGCATCGCCCGTGAGTTTGCCACCCTGTCGGGCAGAGCGCTCAAGGCCCTTCCCCTGCACGACACGGGCGTATACGCCTCGCTTCCGAGCGTGTCGATCAAAATCGACGAGCCGAGCCTTTGCTACCGCTACAGCGGGATCACGGTTGAGAACGTTACGGCAAGGGTCAGCCCCGTCAATATGCGAATCCGTCTCTTCTACTGCGGCTCGCGCGCGATCAATCTGCTTGCCGACCTGACCAACTACGTCATGATGGAGCTCGGTCAGCCGATGCACGCCTTTGACCGCCGCCGCGTGGATGCGATCGAGGTTCGCCGTCTGCCCGAGGCAACGGCGTTCAAGACCCTTGACGGCATCGAGCGCACGGTCGATGAGAACACCCTGATGATCTGCTCGCACGGAAAGCCGGTTGCGATCGCGGGCATCATGGGCGGTCTTGACTCCGAGATCGAGGCAGACACCGACTCGCTCTTGCTTGAGAGCGCAAGCTTCGACGCCGTTTCGGTCAGACGCTCCTCGACCCGTCTCGGACTTCGCACCGATGCGAGCATGCGCTATGAAAAGACCCTTGACCCCGAGATGACGAAAACCGCCTCCGAGCGCTTTCTTGCGCTTCTCCTTGGCATCGACGGCGGCGCGCGCGTGACCTCGGCTCTGACCGACGTCTACCCCACCCGTTACGAAACGATCACCCTGACGATCGACAAGGCGTACGTTGACCGCTATACCGGCATCGACATTCCGCTTTTCGAGATCGTATCGACCCTGTCGGCGCTCGGCTTCGGTATCGAGCGGCAGGGCGAGACCCTGACCGTTACCGTCCCGAGCTTCCGCGCGACCAAGGACGTTACGATCAAGGCGGACCTGATCGAGGAGATCACCCGTATCTACGGCTACGACAACTTCAAGATCACGACGACCACGAGTCCCCTATATCCGGTTCGCGCCGAGAGAGCAAAATCCGACGAGAACCGCGTCAAGGATCTGCTCGTCAACGAGTTTGCCCTGCACGAGGTGCATTCGTATATCTGGAGCGACAGCGCCAAGGATAAGCTGCTCGGCATCGAGACACCGAGAAACGTCACTCTGCAAAACGCCCAGACCCCCGAGCACAGCTCCTTCCGTATTTCCATGATCCCGACGCTCCTTGCCTTTGCCTACGAGAACCGAGGCTTTGACGAGAGCTTCGGTCTCTTCGAGATCGGGCACACGGTTGATGGGCTTGACGAAAACAGTCTCTGCCGCGAGATCAAGAAGCTCGGCGTCGTGCTCTACGACCGTACCAAAACCGAAAAGGAGCTCTACTACGACGCGCACGATATGATCTGCGAGCTTGCCGAGAGCTTAAAGCGTATCACCCCCGCCTTCGCATCTGCCGAGGGACGCTTTAATTGGCAGCACCCCGTCAACACCGCGAGCATCTCGCTCGGAGAGCGCGAGATCGGCTTCCTTTCAACGCTGCATCCCGCCGTCCGCTCGAGCATTGACCGCAAGGCGGCAATCGTCTGCTTTGAGATCGATATGCAGGCGCTTTCCGAGCTTGCTCCGACGGCGCTCTCCTACCGCGAGCCGTCAAGATTCCCGGGCATCGACATCGACCTTTCGTTTGCCGCCAAGATCGGAGAGCTGAACTTCCCCGTCCTTGAGGCTGCCGCCAAGGCCGCCGCAGGCGAGCTGCTCCGCGAGGTCTCGCTCGTTGATCTCTACGACGGCGAGTCGGGCGAATCGGTCACGCTTCGTTTCGGCTTCTCCTCTCCCGAGAGAACCCTGTCGAAGGCAGAGCTGCAGGGAGCGATCGACGCGATCACCGCGCGCTTTGCCGAGCACGGTGCCATTCTCAAAACCGTATAAAAAAAGAGGCGACCTCATCCATTTGAGGCCGCCTCTTCGTTTTCGCATAGAGTCCGATGCGCCGCAATCGTGGCAAGCGTGTCGCCGAGCTGAACGAGGACGCCGGCGAGCAACGCGATTTCATCCGTTGTAAGACGGCAGGCGATCGCATTTGCAAGCGCCGTTACCGCTCCGGTCAGCTCAAGGGATCTCACGGCAACCACCCCCATTTTTCTATCAGTATATGCGATGTCATTCGTTTGGATAAAGCGAAAGAGAATCCTCATCGGGGTGATAAACGGCGAGAAGGATCTCCTTTGCATCCCGATACCCTTGCCTTTTCAGCTGCTTTGCGAGCCAACGCGCGTCGCGCCCGATACGGGTGAGGTTTTCTCCCATTACGCGACCGTCCATGATCACCTCAACGCCAATCTGCATCGTCTTTGCCTTGATCTGCAGATCCTCGGGGGTGACGGGTCTAGCGCTTGCCTTTGGCAGAATCGAGAGCTTTCCGTTGTGCTCAAAAACCGCCGTCTGTATCTCGTTAAGGTCAAAATATCCTTGCTCGCGGCAAAGGAGCATCAGCTCGGACAGGTCGAGCTTGGCTTGTTTCAAATTCCCTCGGTAGAGCTTGCCGTCGTTCATTAAGATCGTCGGCGTGCCGTTGATATATTTGCGCGTTTTCGGTATCTTATGGGCAGTCAAATTCACAAAGAGCGATGCCAAGCCGTAAATGGCAAGGGCGAGAAGCGGCTTGTACGGTTCTTCAAGCTCGGTCGCAAGCTCCGCGCCGATTGAACCGATGGTAATGCCCGAAACGTAGTCGAAAAAGTCAAGCTGTGCTACCTGCTTGTGTCCCATAATTTTCGTGATGATAAACAGCGCCGCCACCGAAAGAAGCGACGTCAACAGAACCTTGAGAATGTCCATTCCTCGCCCCCTCTTTTCCGTCATTGTTCCCAAAGGGGAGCTCTGATATACAAGGGGGACAGTGATATATCGCTCGCGCGATATGGTCTTGCTTTCAAGCATGATATACGATCCGTTTCTTCATACGCGAAGCGTATATCATCTGCGTAGCAGATATCATAGCGTCAGCTATATCATCCGTTCTATAAGGAACGGATATCATTGAAAGAACTCAGGATCGGTTGCGATCCTGAGTTCTTTTCCGGGGACGTTGAAGCGGCTCCGCGCCGACGGCTTGTTCAAAGCGGCTTTTTCGGATGCGCGGAGCCCATTCCACGCGGTGCTCCGCACCGTGTGGAAGGGTTCGGCGTTGCACACTGTGTTCTGCCAAACGGAAAAGGGGGTACGCTTTGCGTACCCCTTTTCCGTTTGGTGGAGCATAGGGGACTTGAACCCCTGACCCCAACACTGCCAGTGTTGTGCGCTCCCAACTGCGCTAATGCCCCGTTACCGAATGGCATTATATCATAAATCGATGCATTTTGCAAGACTATTTGCAAATTTTTCTCAATTTTCGAAAAAATGGGCGCCGAGCGGATTAAGCTTCCTTTCCCGAAAGAATCTCCGGAACAAGGCGCTCGAGATCTGCATAGGTCTTTGCCGCATGAATGCGCGCACGCAAGGCGGCAGCGCCGCGGAAGCCGACAAGATAAGTGGCAAAGCTCTTGCGCGTTTCGAGCACTGCCGTCTCCTCGCCCTTATCCTCGACGGCGTACGAGAGCTGGCGCAGACCGACCGAAAGGCGCTCGGCAAGCGTTGGTTCCTCGTACGGCACCCCCTCAAGCGCCGAGGCAATCTCGCGAAAGACAAAGGGGTTTCCGACGGCGCCCCGACCGATCATCAGAGCCGCACAGCCGGTCTCTCTCTTCATACGCAGCGCCGTTTTTCCGTCGCGCACGTCGCCGTTTCCGATCACGGGGACCGAGAGCGCCAGAGCGACCGAGGCAATCGCCTCAAGGTCCGCCTCTCCGCTGTATTGCTGGGTGCGCGTTCTGCCGTGAATACAGACGGCGGCGGCGCCCCCCGCCTCGGCGCGAAGCGCACACTCGACGGCGTTGCGGCTCCCCTCGTCCCAGCCGATCCGAAGCTTGGCGGTCACGGGGATCGATACGGCATCCGACACGGCACGCACGATCGACTCGATCCGACGGGGATCCTTCATCAGCGCGCTTCCCTCGCCGTTTGCCGTAATCTTCCGAACCGGACAGCCGAAGTTCAGATCGATCGCCGTCGGACGGGCGCCCCCGGCAATTCCGCCCTCAATCAGCCTTGCCGCCTCGGCAAGCACCTCGGGCTCCGAGCCGAAGAGCTGCACCGCTGCGGGAAGCTCGTCCTCTCGAATGCGCGCCAGCGGGATGGATTTCCTGTCGCCGTGCACCAGCGCCTTTGCCGAAACCATCTCGCTAACGAGATATTCGGCACCGAGCTCCCGGCAGATCCTACGCATGGCGTAATCGGTATAGCCCGCCATCGGCGCGAGCAAAAGCCCGTATCGAAGCGTTGCGTCTCCGAGTGTCAGCGGCATAAAATCCCCCCTCTCTTTTTCTTTCGCTTCCTATTTTACCACAGGCGTCGAAAATCGGCAAGGGAACGCGCATAAAAAAGTCGCTGTGAGACAAAATATTTCTATCAACCTGCAAGGAGAAACCCATGCAACGCCTGACAAGCGATTACAAAACCAACGTCGAGCTGCTCTCACGGCGGCTTCGCGTGGACGAAAGCTTTGACCTGATCCGCCGAAGTCTTCCCGTCGGCGAGGACGAGCTGACGCTCTTTTATATTGACGGCTTCGTCAAGGACGGCATCACCCTGCGCCTGATGCAGTTCTATCTGTCGCAAAAGGGACTTGGGCGTGGGAAGGACGCTGCCGAGCAATTCGTCCGAAGCGGCGTCCCCTACGTCGAGGCAGACGTCTCGCGTGACCTTGAGAGCATCCTCACGATGGTCCTCTCAGGGGCAACCGTCATGCTCGGAAGCACCTTTGGGGATAAGGCGATCGTGGTGGACACGAGAACCTACCCCGCCCGCTCGACCGAGGAGCCGCAGAGCGATAAGGTCATGCAGGGAGCGCGCGACGGCTTCGTCGAAACGCTGATCTTCAATACCGCCCTTATCCGCCGACGTATCCGCGATCCGCGCCTTGTCATGCGCTATCTCTGCCTCGGCGGCTCGTCGGGGACCGACGTCGTCGTTTGCTATATGGACGGCAAGGCAGACCCGAGATTCGTTGGACGCATCACGTCGCTGCTTGAGAACCTGAAGCCCGACTCCCTGACTCTCGGCTACGAGAGTCTGGCAGAGCTTCTGATTCCGCGGAAGTGGTACAACCCATTCCCAAAGATCCGTACCACCGAGCGCCCCGACTGCGCCGCGGCGCATCTGATCGAGGGGAGCGTTCTCGTTCTGTGCGATACCTCGCCGCAGGTCATGATCCTGCCGACCTCGATCTTCGATTTTCTGCAGGAGACCGAGGACTTCTATCTGCCGCCGATGACCGGAAGCTATCTGAGACTCGTACGGCTTGTGACCTTCCTTCTCGCTCTCGTTCTGACGCCGACCTGGTACCTGCTTTTGCGGTATCCCGAGATCCTTCCCCCCGCGCTCTCCTTCGTGATCCCAAGCGACCCCGGTACGCTTCCGATCCTGCTCCAGCTCTTTCTCGTCGAATTCGCTATCGACGGACTCAAGCTCGCCAGCATGAACACCCCGGATCTGCTCGCCAATTCGCTCAGCGTCATCGGCGGACTGATCCTCGGAGATTTTGCCGTGACGATCGGCTGGCTCTCGCCCGACGTGATCCTCTATATGGCGATCGTTGCCATCGCGGGCTTTACCCAGCAAAATAACGAGCTTGGCTACGCCTTTAAGTTCCTTCGGATGCTCACGCTTACCCTGACAGCCGTACTCGGCTGGATCGGCTATCTCGCAGGGCTTTTGCTCGTCCCGATCCTCGTCGCCACGAACAGCACCGTCAGCGGCTCAAAAAGCTACCTGTATCCCCTCTTCCCCTTCAACGGCGGCGCACTGCTTCGACTCTTTTTGCGTCTTCCGAAGCGAAGCGAGCGGCAAAGCGGCAACGGTAATCGAAACGGCTTTTGAAGTTTTTTTGTTTTTTTCAAAATTTCCCTTGACAAATTGACGTTTTGTGATATAATAATTCATGCATCGAATCGGGTGCATGATCTTGCGGATTTGTGTAAGGGTAGCACAGCAGACTCTGACTCTGTATGTCTGGGTTCGAATCCTAGATCCGCAGCCAGAAAAACTCCATCTTGCAAAGCAAGATGGAGTTTTTCAGTTATATTCGCCTTGCGGCGAGTTCTATTGCTTCGCAGTGATATTCGGCTTACGCCGAGTGATATTCGCTTCGCGAGTTTAGGAGGCGAATATAATATCACTGAAGCCGTAAGGCTTCAATATCACTTTTGCGAAGCAAAAATATCACGCTGACGAAGTCAGCATATCACTAAAATTCTTTACAACTCATAACTTTTGTGATATACTGTATTCGAGGTGATGACAATGGCAGAAAGTATTTTAAGAGATAAATCCAAAGAATTTGCAAAGCAAATCGAAGTAATAAATAATCTCGAAAGGCGGTGGCAATATGAAGAAGCTTATATGTATGATTTTACTCATATCGATGCTGATGCTTCCGTCCTGCGCTATTTTGAATGAAGGTATTTTTATGCCGAGCATAAAAACAGACCAAGTTTTTGAAAATGAGACATGGTTGGTTGTAGAAGATCGACTGATCAATAAAATTGACGGTACGGTTTATTGGCTGAAACCGAATGGTGATGCAACTCTGCCATCTGGAATAGCAGAATTTTATTACAGCCATACGGTTGTTTATGACTGCAAATTTGAAGAATCAACCGTTGAATTGCATACCATTTTGTCAGCTTGTTGGGTGGACGGTATAACCCCCACATATTATGAGTGTGTACTTACATTTGATTACGAAGGCAAAGAAATAGATCGATTTTACGTAGGCAGTTCCTTTTCACGAGAAAAAGCGCAGGAGTTATATCAAGAAAAAACGCGTAATATTGAAGCTTTTTCCTTTTGCGTACTTGATGGCGGATACGGACATATACATGGCAGATATACGTCGATTGCCAAGAAAGACACAAGTGCAGAAAAGCAAGCAATTTTGGATTTTGTTGAAAATATACACGATGAACAAACCCATGGGAAGTATTATACGATAGATGGCTTGGCAAAGCCCATGGGTGATGAAATATGGTTTTCTGTGTCGGGGAGCAATCGCCTTGATTCTGTGAAAGCTGATCCGCTGATCAGCGGTATTCGTCAAACTAAAATTATAGCTTATAATCATGAAACAAATGAGTTTAGAACTGTTTTCGAACACGACAAAAAGAGTGCGCAGATTATAGATTTTGATGAAAACAGAGCTTATATACTCGATTCAAACGGTGAGCTTAGTTACGTTGATTTTGAAACAAAAGAATCAATCGCGATCTATGATGAGTTTTCAGGGATAGATCACATCACCGTAAACGATAAATATATCTTTGTGGAATATCAGATCAACGGATATACTTATTTTGTTTACGAAAAGGGAGGATCTGTTGTTGCAAATGACTCATCTTTGGATTGACGTTATCAAAAATAATATGTCATCTGTTTGGTTTTCAAACATTAAAGATCGTTTGAGTTCGAATCCTAGTGGCAAATCACGAAAATATCTTTTTCGTAGCCTTTATACAAGGCACAACGGACACCTTCGGGTGTCCGTTTTTTTGTGCCTTGGCTGCGGATCTGTCGCTTCGTACCCTGCTCCGAACGCTCGCGTTCGGAATTGGGTTCGGTTTCCCCGCGCAGAGCGCGACGAGCTCGCTCAGTCGCGGCAAGCGTGGGAATTTTCGCGCATCGCGCGAATACCCTAGGTCCGCGCAACCAAAATTCCACTCCCTTCTAATTCCCGATTTGCAGTTGATTTTCGGGTGGGAAGATGCTATACTAATCACAGAAAGGCGGTGGGGATATGAAATTCAATATGTACGGCAGATCCCCTCGTGGTAAAACGCCAAAATGGATAACAATATTTCTTATTTCATTCTTTGCGTGTCTTGCCGCTCTCTTTTTTATGGTTGGAATTGTAATCTCAATTGATCTTCAAAGCATTTTTCCTGCGCTTATTATTGTTTTCTCTATTTCAGTTTTTACGGTTATACTTTCAGCTCTTGGCTACAATATGAATCATTCATATATCGAAATAACGAATGAAACGATTAGAATTATCGAGTATCCTTTTTTCAAGAAACGAGAAAAAATAGTTTTATTGAGCGACCTCAAAAAAGCAGAATGGAGGGCTGGCAGTAGGGTACGGTTGCCCTATCTTGTATTCAAAAACGCCAGAAACAAAAACTTGTTCCATTTGGATTATGTGCCCGAGGTAATCGCGTATGTGGAAAAATTGGGCTTAAAAATAGAATACTAAACGATATCACTAAAACTGTTTGAGTTCGAAACCTTATTAAGAAACGCAAAAATATCTTTTTCGTAGCCCTTTCACAAAAAATTCGACAAGTTTCGACTTGTCGTATTTTTTTATCCAAGCCGCAGGCTTGGCATATCATTGACGCACGAAGTGCGGCGTATATC
>JAZNFP010000021.1:0-5852 GCA_045576095.1 Eubacteriales bacterium | reverse complement strand
CAGGCTTGACCAATCAAAGGTGGCGGATATGAACGCTTTCCTTGTCAGTCACCGAGTAGACGCCGAAAGCACCGCCAAGGCAAAGCTTCGCCAGCTTCAGCGTATCCGCCGCTCTACGACTGCCTATACGGTTTTCGTCTTTGCTTTGGCATTGGCAATCGCGGTTCTGGGCGGCCTTCTGCTTGCATTCGGATCCTCGCTGTACATCGCCTGCCTCATCTATTCCGGGCTTGTTTTTGCTTCGGTTTACGCTCGAATCCGAAAGAGCCGCCAGCTTGTCTTAAACGAAGCCGCCGTCCCTCTTTCGAAAGCCGAGTATCCCACCCTCTATTCCCTGGCGCGCAGAGCCGCCGATTGCGTGGGCAGCACAGACGACATCGTCGTATTGCTCACCTGGGATTGCTCCGCCGGCATTGTCAGGGATAAAGCAAGATATTTGCTTCAGCTTGGAGTCGTTCTCCTTCATACCCTCTCCGAGCAAGAGCTGTACAGCATCCTGCTTCACGAATTTGCCCACGTCTCCCGAGATACCCGAAAGCATTTCCGCGAGGTAAAATACCATACGTGGCTTAGCGAGGAAAGCAGAGGAGATCAGCGACTTCTCCGACGCCTTTCACTACTGTACATCGGTCTCGACATCAAATACTCTTTTCAATACACGTTTTATGACTATGCCTCTTCGGTCATCAAGGAGCAGACCGCTGACAAGGCGATGGCAAAATACGGTGATCCGAAAATTGCCGTATCGGCTCTTTTGAAAACACATTACGACACGCTGTATCATTGGGAAAAGGGTGCAAAAGACGAAGCCTCCATCTACGAATCAGAAGAGTTGAATGCGGATTACCTAAAAAAGAAAATTTCTCTCTTCCGAGAGGCAATCACCGAAAGAAGCGAGGAATGGAATCTTCTGATCGGCAAAGAGATCATTTCCAACAACGCCACACACCCCACCCTCAGGATGCGAATGGATGCGCTTGGCATCACCGAGCTTGCCCTTGTCGAAGAAAAAAGCTCCCCCGAGTATCTGAAGGAGATGCAGAAAATCCTCGAATTTTCCGAGGACATCATCTACGAAGAGCGCCTAAGAACCTATCAAAGAGAGCGTGCCGAAGAATATCTCGCGCCCCTTGAGCGCATCAAAAAATGGAGAGAAGCGCAAAGCCCGATTTCGGCTGAAACCTATGCGGATCTGATTTCCGATTTGAAAGCACTCGGTAAAAACGAGGAAGCAGAGACGCTTTGCGATCGGGTCCTCGAAGCTTTGCCGGAGCTTTCCTCTGCACACGCGGCGTTCATGAAGGGCTCAGCGATGCTTTTCCGCTACGACGAGCGAGGCATGGCTCTGATCTACCGCGCGATGGAGCAGAACGGCAATTACATTGAAAGCGGCGTGGAGATTGTCGGTTCCTTCTGCACTCTGACCGGCAGAGAGGAGGATCTGCTCGAGTACCGAAGAAAAGCAGCACAGCTCGGGCAAAAATATAAGGATGAGGACTCTCAGATCTCCTTCCTTTCCAAGCACGACAATCTGACACGAGACACCCTGCCGGACGGATTGCTGGAAGAGATTCTGACATACATCCAAACGATTGACGAGGGAATCATTCAAAACATCTATCTGGTCAGAAAAACGGTTAGCGAGACCTTCTTTTCGAGCGTATTCATCATTCATTTTTACGGTGGTACCGACGCCCTCAGAAACGAAATCATGCACAAGATCTTCCGCTTCCTTGATTCCCATCCGTCGGATCGGCAGTTCTCGCTCTTTGATTACTTTGATTACCCCGAGATCAAGGTTGAAAAAATCAAGGGAAGCTTAGTTTACAGCAAAAAAGAAAACTAAAGGAGAATAGAGATGTTTTCATTTAAAAATTATTGCAAAAAGCACGGACTCGATGCAACCAAAACCTTCGACATGGTTGTCGGTGAGGGCGGAGGAATCCTCCCTCAGCGCGTCGGCTTTCAGGGGTACATCGCCGAAATCACAGACACCTCGATCATCTGCTCTAACGATAAGCTGAAGGTGAAAAAGGAAATCCCCTTCACATCGTTTACGAGCGCTGAGTTCGGAATCGGCAGCGCGCAGCTTTGGCTTCAATGCACCGTTGACGGTGCACCGTTCGTTTTCTGCAGTCTGAGAAGGAATTGGAAGGGTGCGGCGGCAAAGCTCCTTCTTGATAAAATCGGAGAACAAACCGAGATCAAGGGCTGGGAGGAGTATCACAGGTATACGGGGAAGCTCTTTCTCTTGTACATGTTTATCCGTTGAAGCACGCTCCTTGATACGAGCAGGCTGTCTCGATTGCCACTTGCAATTGAGACAGCCTGCTTCATTTTGCATCAGACTCCGATCCAAAGGAGCCCCCCTCAAGAGAAACGCGCGAAAAGCGCGGCGCCGCGTACCCTCTTTTGATCGGATTTTCCTGTCCGTCACCTGCCTCGGTCGGCGGCAGGACGTAGCGCATCGGGCTTGGCAGGGTGATCTCAAGGGACTCGCCGCTCGTCGGATGCCGAAGCGAGAGCGAAAAGCAAACCAGACGGTAGCCCGAGGGAGTCTCCGTGCCGTAGAGGAAATCCCCGACGAGAGGATGCCCGATATGCGCCATATGCACGCGGATCTGGTGGGTTCTGCCGGTTCTCGGACGGACCTCGCAAACGGCGTTTCCGCCGCAGGTTGAAAGCACTCGGTATTCGGTGACCGCCTCCCGTCCTCCCTCTCGGACGACCCGCCTTTGCGAGTCCTCACGTTCCCTTTCGATCGGGGCGTCTATTTTGCCGATGCGCGGCTCGGGGATGCCCGAGACGAGCGCAAGATAGCACTTTTCGATCTTGCGGCGCCGCATCTGCTCGCCGACAAGAGATGCCGCAAGAGGCGTTTTGGCGATCAGAACGATCCCTGCCGTATCGGTATCGAGCCGATTGACGGCACGAAAGACGCAATCCGGTCCGAGATAGGCACAGACGGCATTCGCCAGCGTCAGCACCCCCGTTCCCCTCGCAGGATGCGTCGGGATGCCGCTCGGCTTGGAAACGGCAAGCAGCTCGCCGTCCTCATAGAGAATCTCAAGCGGCAGCGGAATCGGCACAATTCTGCCGCCCGACTCGCTCGGAAACGAAACCGTAAGAAGATCCCCCTCCGCGAGGCGCGCACGGACGGTGACGGCCGCCCCGTTTAAGGCAATTCCCGTTGCCTTGACCTTTTTGAGCAGAGTCGAGGAATAGCCGAGCCGCTTACGGAGATAGGTAAGGACGGTAAGCCCCTTGGCATCCGCTGCGATGCGATAGTCCCTGCTTTGCATCCCGATCCCCCCTTCCTTTACCGTTATTATATCATACGCCCTTCAAAAATCAAGCCGAGCGCGGCAAAATATTTCATGCTCGGGGCTTGATTTTTTGCTTTTACCGTGCTATAATAGATGCGCACACGCCGGTGTGTTGGAATTGGCAGACGAGGAGGACTCAAAATCCTTTGGTAGCAATACCGTGCGGGTTCGACCCCCGCCACCGGCACCAAAAAAGCTCCGTACACGAGTGTACGGAGCTTTCTTCTTCCTCGCTTTTCGCTTTTCACGCTTCCCCTTCGAGCAATCTTGACATTTCCGACAAAATCATGTATCATAATAGTATCCAATATCAACCTTTCAAGCAAGGATGGAAAAAGCATGGACAGCACGCATCCGGCATCCACTTATGAGTCGGTCGATCCCGATTTTCTGCTTCGCACGGCGCTTGACGTTGCCGTACACACCCTTCGCGCGGGCGGCGAGGTGCATCGCGTTGAGGAAACGGTCGAGCGTATCTGCTACGCACACGGCGCGGTACACGTTGAGGTCTTTTCGATCAATTCGCTCGTCACTGCGACGATCCGCATGGAAAGCGGCACCTATGCCACGCACGCGCGGCGCGTGCTTGCCATCGACAGCCACATGACGCGCCTGACGCACCTGAATGAGATTTCCCGCGCACTCAGCCGCCGCGAGATGACGCTGGAGGAGGCGCAGATTGCGGTTGCCGAGGCAAGACGCCGCCGCCCCTACCCCGTTGCGGTGGAGCTTCTCGGGGCGTTTTTGTGTGCGGGCGGCTTTGCCATACTCTTTGGCGGAAGCATCAAGGAAACGATCGCCGCAAGCATCATCGCGCTCCTGGTCACGTCGGTCATCCGTCTCATCCCCTCGAGCGTCAACGCCTTTGCAACGCTGGTGCTCTCCAACTTTCTCGGGGGACTGCTCGCAAACCTTACCGGCGCACTCGGGCTCGTGGATGCGGTGGAGCACGTCGTGATCGGTCTCATCATGCCGAACATTCCCGGGCTTGCCTTCGGAAACGCCCTGCGCGATCTGCTTCTCGGAGATCTTCTGACAGGGCTTCTCGGAATGATGCGCGCGCTTCTGATCTCGGTTTCTATCGCCTTCGGTCTGTTTCTTGCCTTTGCACTGACGGGAGGTGTTGTCTGATGCTCGACTTTCTGATTCTTCTGCTTGCCGCCCTGCTTGGTACGCTCGGCTACGCGCTTTTGATCCGCGTTGAGCTTCGGCTTCTGCCGCCGGTTGCACTGCTCGGCGTTTGCGGCTTCGCGCTGTATGAGCTTCTCTTCCGCCTGACGGGAGATCTCTTCCTCTCGAATTTTTCCGGCGCGCTTTTCGCCTCTGTTTTCGGCTATCTTCTGGCGATTCTTTTCCGCACCCCCGCGACTCTGTTCTATACGCCGGCAATCATTCCGCTCGTTCCGGGGGGGCTCCTCTACTATACGATGTACGCCGCTATCAAGGCGAACAGTGGGGATTTTCTCCGAAACGGCCGCGAAACCCTGCTCGTTGGGCTTGGCATCGCCAGCGGAATCATTCTTGGCGTCATTACGGTTCGCATTATCCGCGACGCCCTTTCGTTCTGTTTGAATCGGCACCGCAGGTATCGGCAATAAGAAGCGAGGGAACGCCATGAACGATCAGACCATCCAAAGCATCGAGCGGCTTCTCGGATACCGCTTCAAGAATCCCGCTCTCTTAAGGCAAGCCTTCACCCGAAGCTCCTACACCAACGAAATGCTGCAGGCCAAAGTCCTCTCCGACACCGATTCCAACGAGGTGCTGGAGTTCATCGGCGACAGCGTGCTCTCAGCCGCCCTTGCCATGATTCTTGTCAAGCGCTGTGCGAGCATCGGCGAACGCGGGCTTACCTCTTCTCTGACCGAGGGGGATCTCTCGCGCATCAAGAGCAATCTTTCGGACAAGCGCGCACTCTCGGGCATCATTCGAGAGCTTGGGCTATCACGGCATTTGCGTGTCAGCCGAGGCGATCTTGTCAACGGCATCCTTGACGAGGCATCCCCGCAGGAGGATCTCTTCGAGAGCATCATCGGCGCGATTGCGCTCGATTCGGGAATGGATTTCGGTGTCCTCGTCCCTCTCCTTGAGCGACTCGACCGCCCCGAGCGACTGACCGAGCAACCGCGGATTCAAAAGGATCCGAAATCGACCGTGAAGGAGTATTGCGAAAAGAACCGTCTCCCCTATGAGTTTCGCCTGACATCGGAATCGGGACCGGATCACGCGAAGGAGTATCGCGTTACCTGCAAAATCAACGGCAGTGATCGCGGCTTCGGCATTGGTAAAAGCAAGAAGCTTGCCGACCGCGCCGCCGCCGAGGACGTTATTTCAAGGCATCCCGAGCTTTTCGCAGACTAAGCGAAAACCAAAGAGCCCGAGATTCGGCAACCCCGAGCTTTCGTCCTGTTATGAAAAACCGGCTCCGTGCGAGTTTGAAGTGAACCCAAAAGTTTAGACAAAAATCAAATATTAAATTGCTTGTGAATGAGCTCGGTACTCCACCGGGCTCATTCCTTTTAGTTT
>JAZNFP010000020.1:0-32088 GCA_045576095.1 Eubacteriales bacterium | reverse complement strand
GGATTGGTCTCCTTGACCACATTGCCAACCTTGTCGTACTCATACTGGATGAGCGCACCGTCGGGGAGTCTCTTGGAGAGAACTCTGCCGGCATCGTCATAGGTCATATAGGTGACGTTGTTATCCTGATCGGTTACCTTGATCGGTCGGTCCTCGCCGTCAAACTCATATCTGATAGTATGACCGTCGGGAAGGGTGATGACGTCGTTCTTCATATTTCCGTTGTAGGAATAGGAAGTCGTGTTGCCATTTGCATCGGTAACGGTGACCTTCTGATAGTTGCCGTCGTAGGTCGTTACGATAGACTTGCCGTTCGCGTCGATGGTTTTGAGCAGGTTGCCGCTCTTGTCGTATTCATACTCGGTGACCTTGTTATCGGCATCCGTTTTGGAAATGACCTGACCGATTGCGTTGTGTGTATATCTTGTGGTATGGTTCAAGGAATCGGTCTGTGACTTGAGCAAGCCGTTCTCATAAGAGTATACGATCGCATTTTTAGAGCCCACTTTCTTGGTGGCCGGCATACCGTTTGTATCGTAGGTGTAGATCGTTACTGTGCCACGAATGTCGGTGTGCTGCGTCATCTGATTGCGGCTGTTGTATACGAAGGTCTCCTCGGGGACAACGCCGCCCACAGCAGGATAACGGATTCTGGTTACGTTACCCTTTACGTCATAGGTGAAGTAGGTTGTATTGCCGTTTCTGTCAGTGATCTGCGTGGGCTTGTTAAAGCGGTTGTAGGTTTTGATGACCGAATTGCCGTTGGCATCGGTTTCCTTGATCACGTTGTAGCGGTCATCATACTCATAGGTCTTGACGTTGCCGTTCTCATCGGTGTGCTTGATAAGGAGTCCGTCGCAATCGTATACGCGGTGACCGGCTTTGCCGGTTCTGTCGGTAGCGATTCTCGTATCGCCCTCGCAGCATTCGTAGGCATCGTCACTGTAATCGAAGTAAGAGGTGTGATTCAGCGCATCCTTCTGAGTGAGCACACGACCGTAATCGTCGTAGGTGTTCTCAAAGTAACGGGTTCCAAGGGAATCGGTTCCCGAAACGATGCGGGAATCCTCATCGTATGCATACGTGAGCGTATTGCCGTTGAGGTCGCGAATCGAGGTGAGCAGATCTCCGGTATAGGAAAGGAGGACTTGTCTTTCGGCATCATCGTATACGCGCACGATCCTGCAGTGCGAATCCTTTTCAAGGTACATCTTCTTGCCGGAAACACAATCAGTGACGATAATCAAGGTATCGGAATAGGTGATGAGAGTCTCAAAGCCCTGGTGATCAACGATCTTGGCAAGATCTCCGTTTGCATTGTAATATTCGGTTCTTGCAGAGTTGCAATCAATGATATACGGATACTGGCGCGAACGGTCAACAGTCAAAACGTAGCCGTTTTTGTTTGGGCTGCAAGAGGTAAATTCTACGCAGCAGTCGCTTGCCGAGAGATAGCGGGAATAGGTAGACGGATTGCTATAAACGAGAGCCTCGGAGCTGCTGACCTCTACGTGCTTTTCATAGTTGTGATACCAGCCCACGCCAAGGAGCCCCGAGCCGAGCTTTGTGGAATCGTAATGTGCAACCAGACGAAGCCCTTGACCACCGAACAGGGTCATAAGCGTATTGCTGAGCATATGTGCGCCGGTGTAAACGTCAACGGGATCTGCAAAGGTACTGCCCTGAACCTTGCTTACGGGCGTTTCTTCGGCACCGCATTTTACAGTTTGCTTAACCACCACCGTTGCACAGGCTTTTACGTCGCTTCCGTCTGTTGCGATTGCACAGATGGTTGCGGCTCCGGCAGACACGGCGGTAACGGTGCCCGTGCAGGCGTTGACCGAGGCGACGGCGGGACGACTGCTTTCCCATAGCACGCTCCTGTTCGTTGCATTTCCCGGGCAGACAATAGCCTCCAGCTTCTTCGTATTCCCCTTGTAGAGCTCGATACGGTCTTGATTGAGGGTTATATCCTCAACGCAGATTGGCTCGGTGACGGCAAGACTGTAAGCACCGACAACGTCGCCCCCGTCCTGTGCGGTCGCGCGAATGGTGGTTGTTCCGGGGGCTTGTGCATAGACCAGACCGCTGAAAGCATTGACGGTTGCAATGGAAGGATCGTCGCTGCTCCACTGCACCGTGGGGGGCATCGTATTTTCGGAAGATGCGGTAAGATGGAAGCATTCGGACTGATTGACAATCATGGTTTTGGGAGATATCTGAACGGAATTATTTTGCGTCATAGTAGTATACCTCCTGATCAAAACAGCTTGTCGACGATGACCTGTTCGTTACGAACAAGGTCAAGGTTAAAGGTTACAAGCTCGCCCGAATCGTCCTCAATGGGGTGACAAGCGACTCCGTACTGCCAGATTGCGATTGCGGCTCTGGTGATTGCCGAAGGGGCATAGGGCCTCCAATTGTCCGGATGAATGAGATGCGAGGTGGTGATACCGTTGTACTCCTTGATCGTGGGGGATGTAGCCCAGATAAGGCATTTTTTAAAGATATCCTTGTCGGTCTGCATGCCACGGCTGAACTCTCGGTCAAATGTAAACTTTGCATCGGTATTTGCCTTGAATGCCGGGGTGATGCCCTCTGCCAGGAGCACCTTCGCATAGCCTCTCAGAAAATCGCGACTTGCATTTTCGTTTTCCCCGATTTCAAGGAAAATTGCGCTTCCATCGGGAATACCGAGCTCAAGAGCACGGATGCCGACGTTTTTTGCGAGAAGCGCCCCCTCTTCCTCGCTTTGCTTTGTGCCACTGTCTGTATAGATAGCGGCAATTTTGCAGCCCTTACGGTGAAGAAACTTGATCTCTTCCTTAGTAAGACAATTCTTGCCGGTGAGGTATCTGCCATAAAAATTGGGATAAATTTTGTTGCGAACGACCCACTCAAACGTATTAATGTTATTCTGAAGAAGGTCGTTTGCCTGAATTCCGGAATCGACTCCAAAGAAAAGTCGCTCCACACTCTTCGCCACAATCGGCTCCGAGACAGAGGTCTGCGTTACGTCAGCCTCTTCGATCATGTTTTTGGTTTTGTAAGCATTTCTACATGCCATAGTTTTAAATCTCCTTTTTTGTAAATAAAATTTTTTGTTGTTGTTTTGCAGCTGCACCCATAGTATAAAAAATAACCACGACAACGACTGTCGTGGTTAAATATTTTTTTATTCAATTTCCATGCAAACTCAATCAAATGCAGGACAGAGCAGAAATCCCACTCGTTTTCATGCGCAAAACCGACGGCAAACAAACCGCCACCACTGCAACCGCCCCGGCAAGCTTCTTCCGGAAGGATTTATCTCCTTCGCCGTCTCTGCCGACTACACACGATCGACCGTGACGACAGCGTAATAGGTTGCATCAAGCGCCGAGATCATCTCCGAAAGGCGGCGGACGATCTCGCCGTCTTCAAGCTTCAGCTCAAAGGGCGCTTCAACGTCGAAGAGCAGATTGCTGTGGGTCGGTCCCGCAACCAGACGGAAATCGTGGATGTGAAGTCTGGGATCGATTCCCTTTGCCAGCGCCTCGACGCTGCCTCGGAGTCTGTCGGTCAGAGCATCGTCGGTGACAAGCGGATCCATATGAATCGTACAGGAAATTGACAGCTCCTTTGAGATACGCTTCTCGATCTCGTCGATGACGTCGTGCGAATCGTAAATAGAAACGCGACCGTCCACCTCGGCGTGAAAGGTTGCAAAGGTATGCCCGGGACCGTAGCTGTGCACGACCATATCGTGCATGCCGATGACGGCGGGATAGCCCAAGACGATTTTTTTGATATCATCCACCAGCTCGTTGACGGGCGCCTCGCCGAGGAGCGAATTCTTGGTGTCGGAAAGGATACGGATGCCGGCAAGAAGAATTAAAATTGCCACCGCAAGCCCCACGTAGGCGTCGATATCAAAGCCTGTGAAGCGAAGAATCAGCGCCGACACCAGAACAGCGACGCTGGAGATGCAGTCAGAGAGACAGTCGGTTGCGGTCGCACGCATTACGTCCGAGTCGATTTTCTTCCCGATGTGCAGATTGTATGCGGCAAGCGCCAGCTTTACGAGAATCGAAAAGCAGATAACGAGTACGGTAAGAATGCTGAATCGCGCGCTTTCCCCGGGCTTGATAATGCTTTTCAAGGCATCGGCGCCAAGCTCAAAGCCAACGAGCAGAATCAGAAACGAAACGATCATCGAGGCGATATGCTCAATGCGAGCGTGCCCGAAGGGATGATCTCTGTCGGCGGGCTTTGCGGCGATGCGAAAGCTGACGTACGAAACGGCAGAGGACCCGGCGTCGGAAAGATTATTGAAGGCGTCGGCGCAGATTGCAATGGATCCGAAGGCACTTCCGACGAGAAACTTCAAGAGGAAAAGAAGGGCATTGGAAACAATGCCGACGACGCCGACGCGCGTACCTTGCTTGGCGCGCTCCTTGGCATCAAGGGGAGAGAACTTCGTAGACATGGCGGATTCTCCTGTTGTCAATTTTTATGCAGATTCTTTCGGGGGAGTCTTTACAAAGAACGGAAATTGCGGTATAATAGAGATATCAAGGTGAAACGGAGGAAATTGCACGATGGAACGGGACAAGCTGGATGCGGTGGATCTTTCGCTTGATTGCACCGATCTTGGCGCCGCAGAGAGGGAGCTTCTGTTTGCGGTTGCCAGCGTACGTGCCGCGGGCGGACGGCTGCTCAAGGTTTGTCACAGGGGCTTTACCTCGCCGATCAGACGGCTTCTTCGCATTTGGCAAAAGGAGCATAGGATCTCCTTTTTCGTCGCCGGCGAGAGCCTTGGAGGTGCCGAGGCGGGCGCGACATACCTTGCCGAAATGTTCCCGATCGTCACAAAGGATGCCGATTACCCGAAAAAGAACCCCGACGTTACGATTCTTTGCCTCTGATTTCGTTGCAAGGTGAGTGAAAAGGGATTGCCGCAAGCGCTTTGCGGCAATCCCTTTTATCACATCGGACGGATCAGTTCTGATTCTCAAGGAACTCGACGAGGTCAGCAACCGTGATAAAGGTGTGCACGTCGTCGTCGTCGATCACGATTCCGAAACGCTCCTCGCACTGCAGAACCAGATCTGCTAAGTCGAGAGAGTTGATTCCAAGATCGCCCGAAAGCTCGGCGTTCGGCGTAATATCCTCAGCCTTGATGCTGAGCTCCTCGATCAAAAGGGCTTTTACTTTCTCAAACATGACGTATCCTCCAAGCAATACTGATAAAACGAACTTCAATCACGTTGCACCTTCCCACTTGGGGGGGCATACGCAAAATATTGTATCGTATTTAGACGGTTTTGTCAAGGGGCACTTGTCATTTTCTGAAGGAACACCGCCGTTTTGAGTGTAAAAAAGCTTCCAATTGATAAATTTTGAAAAAAGACTTGATTTTTTGCATCGGTTATGATATGATAGTAGGGCTGATCGTTTGCCTATGGCAGACCGTCAGGATTTAGAACAGTCCTCTGCGATGCTCCGCACGAATGTTCGATAGAAGGAGGAGCCTGAAATGAATACCATGGAGGCTTTTGTAAGCGAGCAGTTGAAGGCGGAGGTTCCGTCGTTCAACATCGGTGATACCGTTCGTATCGCCAACAAGATCAAGGAGGGTTCGAGAGAGAGAATCCAGATGTTCGAGGGTACCGTAATCGCCCGTCGCGGCGGCGGAATCTCCGAGACCTTCACCGTCAGACGCGTTTCCTACGGCTGCGGTGTTGAAAAGACCTTCCCGATCCATTCCCCGAACGTTGTCAAGGTGGACGTCATCCGCCGCGGTAAGGTTCGCCGCGCGAAGCTGAACTATCTGCGTAGCAGAGTCGGTAAGGCCGCGAAGGTTAAGGAAGATATTTGATTCTTCCGAATCAAAAACAAAAGCCCGCTACCGGTTAGCGGGCTTTTGTTCACCTATGGCGCGTCAGACCCCCATCTCCTCTGGGAGCTTTGCGCCGCCGAGAACGTGGAAATGCATATGCTTGACCGATTGACGGCCGTTCTCACCAACGTTGGTGATGACGCGATAGCCGTCCCCGAGCCCTTTGGCACGTGCGATCTTCGGGATCGCCGTAAAAATGGCGGAAACGGTTTCGGCGTTTTCCTCGGTGATGCAGTCGGCGGATTCCACGTGTACGCGCGGGATCACGAGAATATGGGTCGGCGCCTGAGGGGAAATATCGTAAAAGGCGTAGACTCGCTCGTCCTCATAGGCGACCTTTGAGGGAATCTCCCCCCTCGCAATCTTACAAAAAAGACAATCCATAGCTGATTTCGTCCTTTCATATCATTTTTGCTTATTGTAGCATATCTTTCTCAAAATTGCAAGACGGAGGAGGGAATACGCCGATGTTTCTTTGGGAAAGCGACGCCCGTCCGCAATCTTTTTGGCAGACGGTGCGTCAGTCTGATCGACCGCTTCTCGTTTACGGGATGGGCAACGGCGCCGATAAGCTGACCGACCGTCTCGCCCACTTCGGGAAAGAGGTTGCGGACTATTTTGCATCCGACGGCTTCGTTCGCGGTCAGAGCTTCCGCGGGAAGAGGGTGCTCTCAAGAAGCGAGGCGTTTTCGCGTTATCGGGATCCGATGGTTCTCCTTGCCTTTGCGAGCAACCGTCCCGAGGTGCTTTCAATGCTCTACGCGCTTGACGGTGAGTGCGATCTTTATTTGCCCGATCTTCCCGTTTCGGGGGAGACGTATTTCGATGAAGGCTTCTTTTCGGCGCACCGTCGGGAGATCGCCGAGTCGGCGTCGCTTCTTTCCGACGATTTCTCGCGAAGGATCCTTGACGCCGTGCTGCGCTATAAGCTTTCGGGGAAAATCGCTTATCTCCGTGAGACAGGGCAGGGGATCTGGGAGATGCGCGAACTGCTTCATCCCGAGAAATACCGCCGTACCCTTGACGGCGGAGCATACTCAGGAGATACCGCCGCCGAGCTGCTTTCGGTTGCTCCCAACGCTTCCGAGGTCGTCTGCCTTGAGCCGGATCGCCGAAATTTCCGCCGTCTTTCCCGTTATGCCGAGGTCGAGGGGCGTGTGACGCCGATTCATGCCGCTCTTTTTGATCGCGTTGGCGAGAGTGAGATGTCGGTTTCCGGAAACCGCAACGCAAGCCTTGGATGCGGCTCGTTCGGTGCAAAGCGCGAGCCGGTTTCGACCGTATCGGTTGACAGCATCGGCGGGCGGTTTGACTTTATAAAGTTTGACATTGAGGGCGCCGAAAAAGAAGCCCTGCTTGGTGCCAGGGAAACGATCTCGCGCTACCGTCCCGAGCTTCTCGTCTCGGTCTATCATCGAAGCGAGGACGTCTTTGCTTTGCCGCTTCTTCTTCGTGAGCTGTGCGACGGATACGATTTTTATTTCAGACGCAACGAGTGTCTCCCTGCTTGGGAGCTGCACCTGCTTGCAATACCAAAAGAGAAAGGAAGCCGCTTATGATCCCCGAGCTGCTTTCCCCTGCGGGCAGTTTTGAAAAGCTGAAGGCTGCGATCCGTTACGGGGCAGACGCCGTCTATCTTGCGGGAAACGCCTTCGGCATGCGCGCTGCCGCCGATAATTTTTCGGACGACGAGCTGACCTCGGCGGTAAAGTACGCTCATGCGCACGGAAAGCGCGTTTACGTAACCGTCAATACCATGCCGCACGAGGGAGAATACGAGGCGCTGTCGAGGTATACCGAGACGCTCCGTGCCGCCTCGCCCGATGCGCTCATCGTCGCCGATATCGGCGTTCTTGCTCTCCTGCGCGAGAGGCTCCCCGAGATCCCCCTGCATATTTCGACGCAGGCAAACGCAGTCAGTGCCGCTGCCTGCCGAGCCTGGCATTCGCTCGGAGCTTCGCGGATCGTTCTGGCGCGCGAGCTGACGCTTCACGAAATTCGGGCAATCCGTGCGGCACTCCCGGAGGAGGTCGAGCTTGAGGCGTTCGTGCACGGCTCGATGTGCATCTCCTACAGCGGCCGTTGTCTGCTCTCCTCCTATCTTTCGGGGCGCGATGCCAATCGCGGCGGATGCACTCAGCCCTGCCGCTGGAGCTACCGCTCTCGAGTCGAGGGGATTTCCCTTGTTGAAGAAAAACGAGAGAAAACCCCCCTGCCGATTGAAGAAATTGACGGAGAGACCTTCATTTTATCCTCGAAGGATTTGTCGATGATCTCACACGTCGGGGAGCTGATTGACGCGGGAATCTCCTCGTTTAAGATCGAAGGGCGCATGAAGAGCGCCTATTATACCGCAGTCGTGACCAATACCTATCGCATGGCAATCGACCGCGCTCTCTCGGGAGATGCCTCGGTTGATCCGCTTTGGCTTCGCGAGCTGGAAAGCGTTTCCCACCGCGAGTATTCCACGGGATTTTTCTTTGACGGTCCGCGCGAGACGGCAAACGTCTCAAGCACGACGGGCTATATCGGAGAAAAGTCCTATCTTGCCACCGCCCTTTCCTATAACGCCTCGCGCGGGGAAGCCCTCTTCGTGCAGAGAAACAAGCTGTCGGTGGGGCAGTCGGTTGAGCTTCTGACTCCGGGGCGGGTTGGAAGAAGCTTTGCGGTATCTGATCTTAAGGATGAAAACGGCGAGCCGATTTCCGCCACGCCACACCCGATGATGCGTTTTTGGATGAAGGTTCCGTTTGAGGTCGGCGAGGGGGATATCCTTCGTCTGCCGGTTGGCACTGAGCTTTGAGAGAAAAGGAGAGAACTCATGCTGCTTGATATTCTGAAGGTGTTGCTTTTGTCGCTCGTGGAGGGGATCACCGAATGGCTCCCCGTCAGTAGCACGGGGCATATGATTTTGGTCGAGGAATTTCTCTCGGTCGAGCGTATGTCGGTTCCGTTTTACAATATGTTTCTGTACGTGATTCAGCTTGGTGCGATCCTTGCCGTTCTCGTTCTGTTTTGGAATCGGCTCTATCCCTTCTCGCGCTCGAAATCAAGAGAAGAGCGCTCGTCGGTTCTCCGCCTTTGGGGCATGGTTCTGATCGGCGTGCTTCCCGCTGCCGTAATCGGTCTTGCTCTTGACAGCTTCCTTGAGGAGCACGTTTTCGTTCCCGGCGTTCGCTCGATCGTCGTTGCCGTTGCGCTCGTCGTTTACGGCATCCTCTTTATCGTCATCGAGCGTGCCGCAAGGAAAAAGAGCGACACGGTTGAGTCGCTGTCGGCACTCGCGCCGAAAACCGCGCTTCTGATCGGCGCGTTTCAAGTGCTTTCGATCATCCCCGGCACCTCGCGCAGCGGCTCGACGGTGCTCGGTGCGCGCCTGCTCGGAGTTTCGAGAACGGTTGCCGCCGAGTTCTCCTTCTTTATGGCGATTCCCGTCATGGTCGGCGTTTCGCTTCTCAAGGTTGCGAAATTTTCGCTCTCCGCCATCGGCGGTGAGGCGGGCTACGAGCTGTCTGCTGAGCCGATCATTCTGCTTGCCGTCGGCTTTGTCGCGGCGTTTGCCGTATCGCTCGTCGTCATCCGCTTTTTGCTCGACTTCGTCCGTCGGCACAGCTTCGAATGCTTCGGCTGGTATCGCATTGCCCTCGGCGCCGCCGTTCTGCTTTGGTACTTTATCTGAAACGAAATAAAACGAAAGGTGCTGCTTCCTTTCGGCATAACCGAACAAAAAACAAAGAAAACAGGTGCTGCGCGTAAGGCGTAGCTCCTGTTTTCTTTACGTATCCTGTTTTTTAAGGCAGAAAAACTTCGGGTTTTCTCCTTTTTATCGTTTTCCGTTCGGTTATGCCGAAATCAAGCGAGCCCCAAAAGGGACCTTGCACTAAGAATTCGGCGTTTTTGCTTTTTTCAATCTCAAATGCGATGATTACGCCCCGATTCTTAGTGACTCAGCCCCTTTCATTTTGCTTATCGTGCCTGATCCAAAACCGATTCCCATCGAATGGGGGAGATTCCGTTTTGACGTAAGAACTCGTTTGCCTTTGAGAAGTGTCTGCATCCGAAGAATCCGTTGTAGGCAGAGAGGGGACTCGGATGCGCCGCCTCGAGAACGAGATGACGCGGATTTCGGATCAGCTTGCGCTTGGAGCGCGCGGGAGCGCCCCAAAGCAGAAAAACGATTCCTTGCTCGCTCTCGTCGAGAATTGAGATGATGCGGTCGGTAAAGATCTCCCAACCCCGTCCCTTGTGACTTTGCGGTGCCCCCTCGCGGACGGTCAGCGTGGTGTTGAGCAGCAAAACCCCCTCCTTTGCCCAAGGCGTGAGATCACCCGTTTTTGGGATCGGCATACCGATGTCACTCTGCAGCTCCTTGTAGATGTTGCAAAGCGACGGAGGAGGGGGAACGCCCTCGCCGACCGAAAAGCTGAGCCCGTGCGCTTGACCCGGGCGGTGGTACGGGTCCTGTCCGAGGATGACCGCCTTAACGCGCTCGCGCGGAGTCAGCTTCAGCGCGCGGAAAATATCGTACATTGAGGGATAAATCCGTTGGCTTCGGTATTCCTCCTTCAGAAATTCCCGAAGCGCAAGGTAATAAGGGGCGGAAAGCTCCCCTTGAAGCAGTCTGTCCCAGTCGTTTTCAAACGTAACCATCGTCCGTGCTCCTCTAATGTCTTTTTCTTGTCTATTGTAGCACAGAACGTCGGAAAAGGCAAGTCAAACGAAGCTGCTTTCGATCACGCGCGGGCAGCAGATGGGGGAATACCGCCAATGTCGGATGTGCGAAACGCTTGAAACGTCGGTAAAGTACCGAGTTGGAGTCCTCTCGGGCTCTGCGCCCGCCGCATCAATGATAATCAGCTTGATCTTCATTTTTTCAGGTATGATGCTTTTGATAAAAACGGCGGCGCTCTTGTTGACCGTCGCGCCCTCCTTCGGCTCGGCAAGCCCCGCGAGATTCGGAGTCAGCTCAACGAACACGCCGTAGCTTTCGATGCTTCGGATGATCCCCGCAACCGTTTGTCCCGGGGAAAAGAGCGCGGCGTTTTCTTCCCAGGTTCCGAGCAGCTCCCTTTGCGAAACGAAGATTCTTCCGATACGGTCGATCGTCTTGACAACGACTGAGATGCGATCTCCGGGGGAGAGGCGGATGCGCGGATGCGAGATCCGAGAGACCGAGATGCAATCGATTGAGAGCAGGGAAACGATGCCGCAGCCGATGTCCACGAAGGCACCAAAGCACTCAAGGTGTGTAATGACGGCGGGAATGACGTCTCCGACCGTCAGAGTATCGATGTAGGAAAGGCGGCACTCGACTTGAGCCGCGCGGCGCGAGAGCAGGGCAACCTCTCGGCCGACGGCGTCGCGACGGATGCCGAGAACCTTAAAGCAGACCGGTTTTCCGACACGTGTCAGAACGGCGATGTCCTTGACCGCCTCACCGCAGGGTGTTTCGGCAACCTCCTCTCTCGGCATGATGGCGGGCATAGTGCCGATGCGGAAATGAAGACAGAAGTCGCTGTCGCAAAGAAGAGCAACAGCCTCGAGCGTCACGTTCCGCTCAATTGCGCGCTCAATACCTGCGCGCGAGGCGAGATAATCCTCGTTTTCAGCGGTTGCGATTCGCATCCCCTCGGGAAGATAGTGGTGTTTCATGCGCTACCTCTTTTCATCATCTTTTTTCTTGCGTTCGGTTCCCCTCACAACTATATGAGACACCCTCGCATTTTAGACGCGTAGCCCATTTTATCATATCCGTGGCGCGTGAAAAGGCAAAATAAGTAAACGGAAAACGGCTTTTTTGGGATATGCATGACACACCGACTCGCTTTTCGTATAATGAAAGCGAAATCTTCTTGACAAGACCTTCCGTCTATGCTATACTTGCTCATAGTTGCGACCGCAACTAATAAGGAGTGCTTATGCCGCATATCATGGGGAACTTTAACATCACGTCGAGATGTGCCTCTGCCTACAGAGATGAGAAGCTTATGAAATTCGGGCTGACCGACGCGCAGTATCCGTATGTTTTGAAAATTTGCAAAACCCCCGGAATTACGCAGGACGAGCTGTCCCGTCAGCTCTGCATTCATAAGAGCAACGTTACGCGCCAGGTGGCGAATCTTGAAAGAAACGGCTTTCTCTCGCGAAGCGAGGATCCCTCGGACCGACGGATTCGCCATCTCTATCCGACCGAAAAGGCGATCGCACAGCTTCCCCGGATCCGAGAGGTGCTTCGCGCCTGGAACCGTTACGTCATGGAGGATTTCTCCGAGCAGGAGTTTACCTTGCTGGAAAGCCTGCTTGAGAGGATGTGCAGGCGCGCACGGCTCTATTTTGAAAACGGAACGCTGCATCCGGAGGAGGAAACGGAGCAGTGAAGCGGCTTTTGAAATATATTCGCCCCTATTCTTGGTTCATCTCGCTGACCGTCGTGATTAAATTTATTGCGACTCTCGCGGATCTTTTTTTGCCCAAGCTGATGGCGGAGATTATCGACGGCGTCGTTCCGAGTGAGAGGGAAGCGATTTTAAACGGCGGCTCGAGTGCCGACGGAATCCGAACGATTCTTTGGTATGCGCTCGGCATGATCGGTTGTGCCTTCCTTGCGCTTGCGGGAAATATGGTGGCAAACGGCATGGCATCCAAAAGCAGTGCCGACATCACGCGCAATATCCGCCGCGATCTTTTCTTCCGTACCACCGCGCTGTCGGCAAGACAGGTTGACCGCTATACCGTCTCCTCGCTCATCTCGCGCCTGACCTCGGACTCCTACCATATCAACGAGGTTCTCGCCATGACGCAGCGAATGGGCATTCGCGCGCCGATCCTTCTCGTTGGCGGACTCATTATGACGATGACACTCGACCCCGTCCTGACGCTCGTGCTTGCGGCAACCCTTCCGCTCATCGTCTTTACAGTCGCACTCGTAACCTGGAGAAGCATCCCGATCTACAAAAGCGAGCAGGAAACGCTCGACTCGATGGTGCGTGTCGTGCAGGAGAATGCAAGCGGCGTTCGCGTCATCAAGGCGTTGTCGAAAAGCGAGTACGAAAAGGAGCGCTTTTGCAGAGTCAGCGCCGAGCTTTCAACGAAGGAGCGCCGCGCGGGAACGCTGATGTCGGTGACGAACCCCGTAACCTCGCTCATTTTGAACCTTGGATTTTGCATCGTGCTTGTCGTCGGCGCCTATCGCGTTGCCGACGGTAAGACCGAGCCCGGAAGTATTCTTGCGTTTCTGACCTACTTTACGATTATTCTGAACGCCATGATGAGCGTTACGCGCATCTTCGTTCGCTGGTCGCGCGGTCTTGCCTCGGCAGAGAGAATCTCCGAGGTACTCGAGAGCGAGGAGGATATGCCGATTCTGTCTATGCCTGCATACGACGAGGATGCCCATATCGTCTTTGACGGTGTCTCCTTTTCCTATAACGGCGTCGAAACCAATCTTGAGAATCTTTCGTTCTCGCTCGGACGGGGAGAGACGCTTGGCATCATCGGTGCGACGGGGAGCGGAAAATCCACGCTGATCAGCCTGCTTGTTCGCTTTTACGACCCCGACAGCGGATCAATTCGGATCGGTGGGCGCGATCTTCGTTCGATTCCGACGGGGGAGCTGAGATCAAAATTCGGTATCGTTTTCCAAAACGATTTTATCGTCGGTACCGACATCCGCGAGAACGTCGATTTCTACCGGGGACTTTCGGATGCACAGCTTGACGCCGCCGCAAGAGACGCACAGGCACTTGAGTTCATCGAGGCGGCGGAAAAGGGATGGGGCCGTGAGGTTACCTCGCGCGGCACCAACCTCAGCGGTGGGCAGAAGCAGAGGCTGCTTGTTGCGCGTGCGCTTGCCGCAGAGCCCGAGATTCTGATTCTGGATGATTCCTCAAGTGCACTCGACTACAAGACCGATATGCAGATGCGGCGCGCTGTTTTCGAGCATCATGCAAAAACGACGACCGTCATCGTTGCCCAGCGAGTCAGCGCTATCCGTCACGCCGATCTGATCCTCGTTCTTGACGACGGCGCCGTCGTCGGTCGGGGAACGCACGAGACGCTGATGCGTGACTCGGAGATCTATCGGAGCATTGCCGAGGTGCAGATGGGGGGTGAGGCGGATGGCTGACCGCAGTCCCTTCGGCTCGCGTATGACGAACGGAACGAGCCTCAAGGGCCACGACGTGAAATACATTCTCAAACGTCTTTGGGATTACGTTTGCGTCTATAAGTATCTGTTCCTGCTTGCCTTTTTGCTGGCGATCTTCAGCAATCTTCTTGCCCTGTACGGCCCGACCTTGACGGGAAAGGCGCTCGGACTGATCGGTGACAGCGGGGGAGACGTTGACTTTGACTTGGTGTTTTACTACGTCGCCCTGATGGTCGTTTTTTACGTGATCTCCGCCGCGTTTTCCTACCTGCAGGCGGTTTTGATGATCCATATCAGCCAAAGGATCGTCGAGAGAATGCGTAACGATGCCTTTCGCCGTCTCGCGGATCTGCCCGTCGGATATTACGATACTCGTCAGACAGGTGAGATCTTAAGCGTCATTTCCTACGATATCAATACCGTCAACGCCTCGCTTTCCCACGATTTCATCCAAATTTTTTCGAGCGCCGTTACCATCATCGGCTCGCTCGTCATGATGCTTCGCATCCGTGCCGATCTCGTGCTGGTGTTTGGGCTGACCATTCCGCTCTCGCTTCTCTTCACACGCTATGTCACGAAGTTCGTCCGTCCGCTTTTTCGCCGTCGTTCGGCGGCGCTCGGCGCGATGAACGGATATGCCGAGGAGATGATTGCGGGGCAAAAGACGATTAAGGCATATCGCCGCGAGGGTGAGATCTGTGCGCGCTTCAACGAAAAGAACGAGGTGGCAACGACCGCCTATAAGCGCGCGGGCTATTTCGGAACCGTGACGGGACCGACCGTCAACTTCATCAACAATCTGGCGCTTGCTCTCGTTTCCTTCTTCGGCTCGGTGCTCTTTCTGCTCGGGAAGATCCGCTTTGAGCATCTTTCCTCTTTCGTTCTTTATTCGAGAAAGTTCTCGGGACCGATCAACGAGATTGCCAATATCTATGCCGATCTGCAATCGGCGCTGACCGCAGCCGAGAGGGTGTTCCATCTGATCGACGAGGAGCCCGAGAGGGCAGACGACGTCGACGCCGTTTCGCTTTCCGACGTCAAGGGGCACGTGGAGCTGAGGAACGTTTGCTTCGGCTATACCCCCGGGGTTCCGGTCCTCAAGGACCTTTCCTTTTCCGCTCCCCCGGGAAGCGTGATCGCCATCGTCGGTCCGACGGGTGCGGGGAAAACGACGATCATCAACCTTCTCATGCGCTTTTACGATGCCGACAGCGGAAGCATCACGATCGACGGCATCCCGATCGAGAAGATCAAGCGGAGCAGTCTTCGCCGTGCCTATACGATGGTTTTGCAGGATACCTGGCTCTTTGGCGGTACAATTTACGAGAACATCGCCTACGGCTTCGAGGGGGCGACGAGGGAGCAGGTGATCGAGGCGACAAAGGCAGCGAGGATTCACGGCTTTATCCGTCGTTTGCCGGATGGGTACGATACGCTTCTGACAGACGACGGCGTGAACGTTTCAAAGGGGCAGAAGCAGCTTTTGACGATCGCGCGCGCCATGCTGATCGACTCGAATATGCTGATTCTCGACGAGGCGACCTCCAATGTCGATTCGCGCACCGAGGAGAGCATCCGCGATGCGATGCAGAGCCTGATGAAGGGAAGAACCTGCTTCGTGATCGCGCATCGGCTGTCAACGGTTCGCCACGCCGACTGCATTCTCGTCATACGCGACGGAAACGTCGTCGAGAAGGGAACCCACGATGCTCTGATGGAGCAAAACTGCTTTTACGCCGAGCTGTACCGCTCGCAGTTTGATCGGGAGCAGCAGAGCGAATGAGCTGTGCGGCGGCTTTGAGCCCGAAGCCGCCGCACTTTGATCGAAAAAATTGAAAAGCCCCCTTGACAAGCTCGCGCGCGCGTGCTATAATGAAGCATCAAAACCGTTGATGCGGAGATAAAGGCGATTACGATCTTACAGAGAGCCCGCGAGGCTGAGAGTCGGGTAGCATACGGATCGTCAAATGGACCGCGGAGGGCGCAGTCAAAGGCGGCTTGCCGAGTATTCTGCGACGTATGGCACGCGTTAGCTTGTCGGGGGTATGCAGTATCCCGTAAAGGCGCACGGTATGACCGTGAACAAGGTGGCACCGCGGATAAGCTTTTATTCGTCCTTGGCAGAGCGATGGGTCTGTCGGGGGCGTTTTTCATTACCTTGGCAGAGAAAGAGGTGTGGGATGGCTATACAGACGCGGCGATGGCGGCGATTGCTCCGTATCTGAAATCAAGGGCGCCGATATCAAAAAGTGAAGGAGAGAATTTGCGATATGCTTTATAACGGTGTTGAATTTGACACGTATTTTAAAAACCACCCCGATCAAAACGGGTATTTCGGAAAGTACGGAGGAGCGTATATCCCGAGTGAGCTCAAGGCGGCCATGCAGGAGATTACCGAGGCGTACTTCACGATCTGCAAGTCCACGAGATTCATCGGCGAGCTTCGCCGTATCCGCCGCGAGTTTCAGGGACGTCCGACGCCCATCTCGCATCTCGAGCGCCTTTCGGGAAAGCTCGGAAACGTTCAGCTTTACGTCAAGCGCGAGGATCTGAACCATACCGGCGCCCATAAGCTCAATCATTGCATGGGCGAGGCGTGGCTTGCCAAGTACATGGGGAAGAAAAAGGTGATTGCCGAAACCGGCGCCGGGCAGCACGGCGTAGCACTTGCAACCGCCGCCGCATATTTCGGTCTTGAGTGCGATATCTACATGGGCTCGGTCGACATCAAAAAGCAGGCGCCAAACGTAGCGAGAATGAAGATTCTCGGCGCCAACGTTATCGAGGTCACGCATGGGCTTGCCACGCTCAAGGAGGCGGTCGATGCCGCCTTTGACGCCTATTCCAAGGAGTATAAGGATTCGATCTATTGTATCGGCTCGGTGCTTGGCCCTCATCCCTTCCCGATGATGGTGCGCGACTTCCAGAGCGTTGTCGGCATCGAGGCGAGGGAGCAGTTTCTCTCCATGACGGGAGAGCTTCCCGACGCTGTGGTTGCTTGTGTCGGCGGCGGCTCGAATGCAATGGGCCTCTTCTCGGGCTTTTTAAACGATCCTGTTGAGATTTACGGCGTTGAGCCGCTCGGCAGAGGTTCTTCGCTCGGGGATCACGCTGCCAGCCTGAAATACGGAACCGAGGGCATCATGCACGGCTTTAACAGCCTGATGCTAAAGGACGAGTTCGGCGAGCCCGCTCCGGTTTATTCGGTAGCAAGCGGACTCGATTATCCGTCCTCGGGCCCCGAGCACGCGTATCTGCACGATCTCGGTCGCGTGAAGTACGACGTTGTTGACGACGAGGAAACGATTGACGCTTTCTTCACGCTTTCCCGACTCGAGGGGATCATCCCTGCCATCGAAAGCTCGCACGCCGTGGCGTACGGTATGAAGCTTGCCAAGAAAATGGGGCGCGGCTCGATTCTCATCTGCCTTTCGGGACGCGGAGACAAGGATATGGATTACGTCATCGAAAAATTCGGCATTCGCTGACCCTTCGGGTGGGAGACGCATTTTCGTCTCCCACCCGCCTTCATATTCGCTCTTTTTCGCAAAAATTCCGCTTCCGTATGGACAAAACCGCAAAGTTGCTATATAATAAGTACGATCAATGATTCTCATATAAGCGCGGAGGTTGCGCTATGAATTTTAAAGGCCTGCAAGGCTTTATGGACAGCCTTGTCACCGACCTTGCGCTCCCGGGTGCCGAAATTTCGGTTCGGGTTGCCCACAGGGAGGTGTTTCACTATGCGGTGGGCGTGTCGGATCTTGCAAAAGGAACGGCGCTTTGTGGCGGCGAGCTCTATTATTTTTACAGTGCAACCAAGCCCATCACCTGTGCGGCGGTGATGCAGCTCTTCGAGAGAGGACTTCTGTCGCTTGACGATCCGATCGCGCGCTATCTTCCCGAGTTTGCTTCCCCCGTCGTGCGAGCCCCCGACGGCTCGTTCGCCGGAAGCCGACGTCCCATTTCGGTTGCGCATCTTTTGACCATGACCTCGGGGCTCGATTACAATCTGAAAACCAAAGAGATTCTTGAGGTTGCCGAGCGAACGGGCGGAAAATGCCCAACCCGTGAGGTCGTTCGCGCGATTGCCGCGCGCCCGCTCCACTTTCATCCCGGAGAGCGCTGGCTTTACGGACTGAACCATGACGTGCTCGCCGCCTTGATCGAGGTGATTTCGGGGATGCGCTACTCCGAGTATATTGCCGAGCATATTTTTGCACCGCTTGGAATGACCGATTCGCATTTTCATCCGACCGACGGGCTTCTCCTTCGTATGACGACCCCCTACGTGAAGCGCGGAAACGAAAATCTGCCGCTTCCCAAGACCAATCTGTTTGATCTTGGCGAGGAGTATGAGTCGGGCGGCGCCGCCCTGATCTCAAGCGTTCCCGATTACGCGCGCTTTGCCGATGCGATGGCGAACGGCGGTATCGGTGAAACGGGGAATTCGATTCTGCTTCCGAAAACGATTGATCTGATGCGGGAAAACCGTGTGGGAAGCCTCATGGAGACTGATGGCAGGTGGCGGCATCTGGCAGGCTACGGCTATGGGCTCGGGGTTCGCACTCGCATCGTTTCCGATGCGGGCGGATCGCTCGGCGAGTTCGGCTGGGATGGCGCCAAGGGCGTGTACGTTTTGATGGATCCCTCGCGGAGGCTGTCCCTGACGTACGCCGAGCATCGCGGTGCGGACAAGTATTTTATTCAGCCGCGGCTTCGGAGTCTCACCTACGCCTGCCTTGATCTTGAGAAGGAGCTGTCATGAAACGAAAGGAAAGGGTGCTTGTCAGCGCGTGCCTTGTCGGGCAGTGCTGTGCATACGACGGCAACCATCGACGAAGCGAGGCTGTTTTACGCCTCGGGGAGCGCTATGAGCTGATCCCGATCTGCCCCGAATGCGAGGGCGGACTTCCGACCCCTCGCGTGCCGAGCGAAAGACGCTCAGCACGGGTGCTGACTAAGGACGGCAGGGACGTTACCCGTGCTTATACGAGAGGCGCTCGGGCAGCTCTCTCGCTGGCTCTGTCCGAGCGGATCGTCTTTGCCGTGCTCAAATCCAAAAGCCCGTCCTGCGGAAAGGGCGAAATTTACGATGGGAGCTTCACGCATACGCTGATTCCCGAAAACGGAGTCACAGCGGCTCTTCTTCTATCACGGGGAATCCCCGTCTATACCGAAAAGGAGATCGAATGAAACACGTTTTTTTCCACCTGCGACCGTACGTGAAGGAAACGGTTATCGCGCCGCTTCTGAAGATGTCCGAGGCACTCTTCGAGCTGTTTGTGCCTCTCGTCGTTGCCGCAATTGTGGACAGAGGCATTGCAGAAGGAGATAAGAGCTACGTCCTTAGAATGGCTCTGCTGCTCGTTTTGCTCGGCGTCGTCGGTCTCGGCTTTTCGGTGACGGCACAGTTCTTTGCCGCACGGGCAGCGGTCGGCTTTGCGGGAAGGGTGCGCTTTGCGCTCTTTCAAAAAACGCAAGCCCTCCCCGTCCCCGAGCTTGATCGCCTCGGTACCTCTACCTTGATTACGCGCATGAGCGCCGACGTTGATCGCGCACAGTCGGGTGTCAACATGGTTCTTCGCCTCTTTTTGCGCTCTCCCTTTGTCGTTTTCGGCTCCATGGTAATGGCGTATATCGTCGATCCCCATTCCGGCGTGATCTTCACGTGTGCGATCGTCGCTCTTGCCGCCGTCGTTTTTGCAATCATGCTGATCACGATGCCGCTTCATCGCCGCCTGCAAGGACGCCTGGATCGCGTCGTGGGGCTTACCCGCGAAAATATCGGCGGCGCCAGAGTGATTCGCGCCTTCGGGCGTGAGAGGGAGGAGCAGCTTGCCTTTGCCGAGGAGAGCCGCCTTCTCCGTTCGCTTCAGCTTCTTGTCGGCCGCATCTCCGCAGTTCTCAATCCTTTGACCTTCGTAATGCTGAATTTAGCGGTCATCGTTCTTCTGCACGAGGGAGCGCTCCGCGTTGACAGCGGACGGCTCACACAGGGCGAGATGATCGCGCTCTATAATTACATGACGCAGATTCTCGTTGAGCTAATCAAGCTTGCGGATCTGATCGTAACGCTGACACGCGCCATTGCCTCGGGCAAGCGCATTGACAGCGTGCTTGCATCGGATGCCGCGCTTGAGCGCCTGCCCGAGAAAACGCCCGATCTGACCAAAAGGGAGCATATCGTTTTTTCGAACGTGTCGATGACCTATCCCGGCGCCTCTGCCTCGGCGCTTACCAACGTTTCGCTTACGGTTCGCCGTGGGGAAACGGTAGGAATCATCGGCGGTACGGGCTCCGGAAAATCCTCGCTTGTCAGTCTGATTCCGCATTTCTACGATCCGAGTGAAGGCTCGGTTCTGATCGACGGCGTTGACACCCGATCCTATCCCACCGAGCTTCTTCGGGGGCGCATCGGCTTCGTGCTTCAGAGGTCGGTGCTTTTTACCGGAACGTTGCGCGACAATCTGCTCGTCGGCAATCCGGAAGCGACCGACTCCGAGCTTCTTTTTGCCGTGCACGCGGCACAGGCAGACGACGTCCTTGCAGCCAAAGGAGGGCTCGACGGTGCCGTTTCGCAAAACGGACGGAACCTTTCGGGCGGACAGCGCCAGAGAATCGCGATTGCACGCGCTCTCGTCCGCAACCCGGAGATTCTGATTCTCGACGATTCCTCCAGCGCTCTTGATTACGCAACCGATGCAAGACTCCGTGCTTCGCTGAGGTTGCTTTCGGGACGGATGACGATTCTGATTATTTCTCAAAGAACCGCCTCAATCGCCTCGGCGGATCGAATCTTCGTGCTGGAGGACGGAGAGCTCGTCGGAGAGGGGAGCCATGCAGAGCTCCTTTCGAACTGTGAGGTATATCGGGAGATCCACGAGTCGCAATCGGGCGGCGACGGGCGAGAGGAGGCGGTAAAATGAAAAAGCAGGGAATCCGCAGGAAAACGCTCTCTCGTGTGTTAAGGTGCGTCGGAGGCTATAAGCCTTTGCTGCTTCTTTCTATTCTGCTTGCGGCACTCACCGCCGCAGGCTCGCTCTACGTTCCGATTCTCGTCGGACGGACGATTGATTTGATGATCGGCATGGGACAGGTGAGGCTCGACGAAATTACCGTGTCGCTATCCCGCATTCTCCTCGTCGTTTTGCTGACGGGCATTGCTACGTGGCTTCACGGCATCACTAATAACCGCATCACCTACCACGTCGTCTGCGACGTTCGCTGCAAAGCCTTTGAAAAGCTTGCCCGACTGCCGTTTTCCTACCTGGACAGAACGACGCGAGGACAGACTGTCAGCAGGATCATCGGTGACGTCGATGCCTTTGCCGACGGACTTCTGCTCGGCTTCTCGCGCCTGTTTACCGGTGTCGTGACGATCTTCGGAACGCTCGTCTTTATGCTTGCACTCCGTCCCTTGATCGCTTTGCTCGTCGTTGTCATTACGCCGCTGTCGCTCTTCGCCGCGCGCTTTATCGCTTCGCGCACCTATCGGATGTTCCGTGCACAGGCGGAGACGAGAGCGGAGGAGACCGCCTTCATTGACGAAATGATCACGAACCGCGTCGTCGTGACGGCGTACGGCATGGAGGAACGAAATGCCGGGAGGTTCGGCGAGATCAACGACCGCCTGTCAAGGCACGCTCTTCGCGCCACCTTCTTTTCCTCTCTGACCAATCCCGTCACGCGCTTCGTCAACAGCGTCGTTTACGCCTCGGTTGCGCTTGCGGGCGCCCTTGGAGTGATTGCAACTGCAGGAGCATCGGCACCCTTTACGGTCGGCGCTCTGACCGCCTTGCTCGGTTACGCAAATCAGTATACCAAACCCTTTAACGAGATCTCGGGTGTCATTGCCGAGTTTCAAAATGCGCTTGCCTGCGCCGATCGCGTCTTTTCCTTCCTTGATGAGACCGAGGAGCCGAGTGAGCCTGCCGACGCCGTCGCTTTGACGGCACCGCGCGGTGAGATCGAGCTGCGCGATCTCGCCTTCTCGTATACTCCGGACCGTCCGCTTCTTCAGCACATCAACCTGCGCGTAAAGCAGGGGGACCGCGTTGCCATCGTCGGACCGACGGGGTGCGGAAAAACGACTCTCATCAGCCTTCTCATGCGCTTTTACGACGTCACGGGCGGAGCCGTTCTCGTGGACGGCACCGACGTCCGTGCCCTAACGCGCAAATCCCTTCGGGAGAATATCGGAATGGTCCTGCAGGAAAGCTGGATTCGCCGTGCCACCGTGCGCGAGAATCTGTCGCTCGGCGTTCCGAATGCAACCGACGAGGAGATCTTTGCTGCCGCGCGCGCCGCAAATTGCGACGCCTTCATCCGCCGCCTGCCAAACGGCTATGATACCGTGCTTCCCGAGGATGGCGGCAATCTGTCGCAGGGGCAGAAGCAGCTTCTTTGCATTGCACGCCTGATGCTCTCAAAACCCCCTGTTTTGATTCTCGACGAGGCAACCTCTTCGATCGATACGCGAACCGAAATGAAGATTCAACAGGCGTTCGGGAGACTGATGCGAGGGCGTACCACTTTTATCGTCGCCCACCGTCTGTCAACCGTCCGTGATGCCGATCACATTCTCGTCATGCGCGACGGAAACATTGTCGAGCAGGGAAGGCACGAGGAGCTTCTTTTGAAAAACGGCTTTTACGCACAGCTTTGCAGAAGCCGCTATACCGAGCTTGACGGGCAGTAAGATCAATCAAATGCAATAGAGGGAGAAAATCAATGGCAAGGGAAACCAATATTCACAAAGGGCATCGCAGTGCCATGCGCCGAAAGCTTCTTGCGGTCGGTGCAGGAGCCTTTCATGCACATGAGCTGATGGAGATGCTTCTTTACTATTCGCTCCCTCTTTGCGATACCAATCCCACGGCGCATCGCATCCTTGAGCATGGCGGACTTGACCGCGCGCTTTCCTGCGATGCCGCCGCGCTCTCGGGCGTCAAGGGGGTCGGTCCTTCCTCTGTGGCTCTGATCTCTCTTGTGCGGCCGCTCGGAGAGCGTGCCGAGCGCTCGCTTGAGAGATCTTTTGACAGCTCGTGCGATTATGAAGCCTATTTGCGGGCAAGCTCACAGGGCAGCGCCCAGCGACTCCTTTTGCTCGACGGCGGCGGATTGCTGCTTGCAGATATGCCGCTTGATATCGTGCAGGAGGGGGCGGTTTCGGATTTGTCTCGTGAAATCGTCAGAAATGCCCTGCAATACCGTGCAAGCACCGCCATTTTGATCCGTCGTTGTGACGGCCGTGCCCTGCAACCGACCGAACGCGAGCTTGAGATGCTGCACGCGTTGCGAGAGTCGCTGGCATTCGTTGACGTCCGTCTTGCCGACTGCGTGCTCGTTTCGGGAGAGCGGATTCTTCGCATCGGGAGATCCTTTTCGAGCTGCGTGTATTTCGATCCCGACGTGGCTCACAGCTTCCGCGTTCCGAGCAAGGTCGATCCGACGGTGCTTGAGAGTGACGCCTCGCTGCTTGCCGAGCTGCTCTCCTATGCGGGAATGCGGGATTTCGAGACGGCAAGGGAATGGCTTTGCCGCTTTGGGAGCATCGGCGCCCTTCTCACAACCCCTGCCGCCGAGCTCATTCGTGCAGGACTTTGCGAGCGTGCCGCCGTATTGATTGCGCTCGTGCTTGCCGTCTATGCGCGCGCAGAGATTGCCACGCTTTCCCCGGTAAATCCTCTCGACAGCGCCGAGCGCCAGGCGGATTATATTGCCCGTCATTATATCGGCGTTCGCGACGAGCGCCTCTCGCTTCTTTTGCTCGACGCAAAGAGCCGTCCAATCGCCTTCATTCCCTTTGGCGACGGAGGTGTCGGCAATACCACGGTCGACCTTCGCAGGATTGTGGAGCTTTCACTCTTTCACCGCGCCTCCTCGGTTGCGCTTGCCCATAACCATCCGGGCGGTACGCTCGCGCCATCCCCCGAGGACGTCCTTGCAACCCAATCGGTGGAAACCGCTCTTTCGGGCGTGGGTATAACTCTTGACGAGCATTACGTTCTGGTCGGCCGCGCCTTTACGCCGATTCGACTTTACAGTGAGGAGCTGCTCACGGTTCGTCCGCCCGAATTTTACGGCGCCGACTCCTTCCGCGAGATCCGCCGCCAAAACGCCGACGTTTACCGTCCGCATCGCCATATCGGGCTCCGTGAGGAATAGACCTTACCCGTCGGCACACCGTTTTTTCTCGGTGTGCCGTTTTTTTCGTTTGAGGCTCTTGCAAGCGCTTAAAATATGTGTTATAATACTTTAGTATATCTAAAGCGCTTCGGAGATTTGAGAAAGGGAGGACGGAATATGCCTGCAGTCGATCAAGCGGAGCCTCGAGCCAATGAGATCTTCCTTCGGGATGCCGCAAGGGTTCGTGAGAGAATCGAGTCCCTGAAGCCGGCTGCCTGTGTTTTGACCTTTGGGTGTCAGCAGAACGAGGCCGATAGCGAAAGGCTTCGGGGAATGGCGCTCGAAATGGGCTACCGACTGACCGACTCACCGGAGCAGGCAAGCCTGATTCTCGTGAACACCTGCGCCATTCGTGAGCACGCGGAGCTGAAGGTGCTCTCCATCATCGGCGGATACAAGCATCTGAGGGAGAAAAATCCCAATCTTATCATCGGTGTTTGCGGATGCATGGCGGCCGAGCGTCACCGTGCCGAGCAGCTCAAAATGCGGTATCCGCAGGTGTCCTTCGTCCTTGAGCCGGGGGAGCTCGCCTTGCTTGCAGGCCGCGTTTTAGCGGCGCTTTCGGGCAAGCGCAGCTTTCTTTATACCGATCCCGCGAGCTTTCCGCCGCCTGTCGAGGGGCTTCCGCAAAAGCGCATCGGCGGACATCGCGCCTGGGTCAGCATCATGTACGGCTGCAACAATTTCTGCACCTATTGCATCGTGCCCTACGTGCGAGGACGGGAGCAGAGCCGTCCGTCCGATGCGGTGATTGCCGAGGTGCGCGAGCTCGTGCAGTCGGGTGTCAAGGATATCACGCTCCTTGGTCAGAACGTGAATTCCTACCGCTCTGACTGTGATTTTGCGACTTTGCTATCGCGTCTTGCCGAGATCCCCGGCGACTTTCTTTTGCGCTTCATGACAAGCCATCCGAAGGACGTCTCTCCCGAGCTGATTTCGGTCGTCGGCTCCTGCCCGAAGGTGGCACCGCATTTCCATCTGCCGCTTCAATCGGGAAGCGACGCCGTGCTCAAAAAAATGAATCGGCATTACGATACCGCACGGTATCTTTCGATCGTCCGCGCCCTTCGCGCGGCACGCGAGGGGATTTCGATTACGAGCGATATCATCGTAGCCTTCCCGGGCGAGACCGACGTTGACTTTGAGGCAACGCTTTCGGTCGCGAGAGAGGTGGGCTTTGATATGATTTACTCCTTTATCTATTCCCCCCGGAAGGGAACCCCGGCCGCCTCCTATCCCGACCCCGTTTCGGGCGAGGTGGCGCACGAGCGCATGAACCGACTCCTTGCGGCGGCGGACGAAAGCGCCCGTCTTCGCGCCCTCCCCTATGCGGGGCGCATCTGCCGCGTGCTCGTCGATTCTCCCTCAAGGGACGGACGGGCGGGGATCATGAGCGGCAGGACCGATACGGGAAAGCTCGTGCATTTTTCGACCGAAAACGAAACGGTCGGGAGATTTGCAAGCGTTAAGATCGAGCGTGCCGAGGCGTTTGCGCTCTACGGCACCGAAACGACGTAAAAAACAAAGAAAGTGAGAACGAAAATGAACGAGACCATCCAAAATCTTGCCGCCGCCCTCGGTGACGGAATTGCAGCATCCGAGGTGCTCGTCGGATATCGCGAGGCAAAGTCGCGTTACGAGACGAACGCCGAGCTCCGCGAGGCAATGTTCGAGTACAATACCCAGAGAACCATTCTCGGAAACGAGTTCAAAAAGGACGTCGCCGAGCAGAGCCCTGAGCTGATCGAGATGATCCGCGAGCGGATTGATACGCTTGGCAGAAGGATCGCGGCAGACCCCGATTACCGCGCCTATGCCGATGCTCAGCAGGAGGTCGGAAAGCTTATGCAGGAGGTCAACTCCGAGATCAGCTTCCACGTATTCGGCGAGCGCCCCTGCACGCACGATTGCTCGAGCTGTCAGTCAAACTGCGCGAGCCGCGCGTCTGAAGAGGAATAAGCTCGGACGGCATCGTCCGAAAAGCAAAGGAGACTCAAATGGCGGGACAGGTCATTGAGAGAATTGACGAGCTCACGGCGCCGTCGCCCATGATGGCGCAATATATTGCCGTCAAGCGGGAGTATGCCGATTTCGTGCTGCTTTACCGACTCGGCGATTTTTATGAAATGTTTTTTGAGGATGCCGTAACCGTTTCGCGCGCTCTGGAGCTTACGCTGACGGGGCGCGACTGCGGAAGCGGTCTTCGCGCCGCGATGTGCGGCGTGCCCTTCCACAAATCCGATCTCTATATCGGTCGGCTCGTCGAATGCGGCTTCAAGGTAGCGGTCTGTGAGCAGACCGAGGACCCTGCAACCGCGAAGGGACTCGTTTCCCGAGAGGTGGTGCGCGTGGTGACCCCGGGAACGGTTACCGACACGGCGCTGCTCAGCGACAGCACGAACAACTATCTGGCAGCAATCTCGGTTGGTGCCTCGGGGATTTACGGACTTGCCTTTGCCGATATTTCAACCGGAGAGGTTTCGGTGACCGAGCTTTCGGGGGCAGGGGCAAGAAGCTCGCTGGAAAACGAGCTGGGGACCTTCCGACCGAGCGAGGTCCTGCTCTCGGTTTCGGCGAAGGGGATCGGCAGCCTCGCGGAGTTCATCAGCCTTCGCCTTGGCGCCATGCTGACTGCCGAGCGCCCGGATCTCTTTGAGCTTGGGTGTGCCGCGGCGGCGGCGCGTGAATGCTTTTGCGAGCGGGCTGATGCGCTTGACAGCGATGCCAAGCTCGGCGCCGTCGGCGCGTTGCTTGCTTATATCCGCGAAACGCAGATGACCGAGCCGAGCTTTTTGCGCGATCTGCGCGTGTACGGCGAGGGTCAGTATCTTTCGCTTGATCTTGGGACGGTTCGCAATCTTGAGCTCATCGAGTCAATGCGAAACAAGGAAAAGCGCGGTTCCTTGCTCTGGGTGCTTGACAAGACCGAAACCGCCATGGGCGGCCGCATGCTCCGCGCGTGGCTTCGTAAGCCGTTGCTGGATCCCACGGCGATTCGCCGCCGCCAGAGTGCGGTTTCCACGCTCTGTGAGCAGTTCTTGCTCCGTGAGGAGCTGAGGGCGGATCTTTCGGGCATTCTCGATCTTGAGCGACTTGCCGCCAAGGCGGTTTACGGAAGTGCCAACGCAAAGGATCTGCTTGCCATTGCCGTGAGCCTTGCAAGGGTGCCTCGCGTGCGCGAGCGACTGTTGACCGTTTCCTCTCCATCGCTTTCGGCGCTTGCCGAGACGATGGATCCCTTGAGCAAGCTTTCCGAGCAGCTTCTCTTTGCGATCGTTGACGAGCCCCCCTTCACGGTGCGTGAGGGCGGAATGATCCGAGACGGCTATCATGCCGAGGTGGACCGCCTTCGCTCAATCTGCAAAAGCGGCGGCGGCTGGATGAGCGAGCTTGAGGAGCGTGAGCGGCAGACGACCGGGATCCGAAACCTGAAGGTGGGCTACAATCGGGTTTTCGGCTATTACATCGAGGTTACGAAATCGCAAAGCGATCTCGTCCCCGCAAATTACGTCAGAAAGCAGACGTTGACCAACTGCGAGAGATATATCACCGAGGAGCTGAAGGAACTGGAGACGACGGTGCTTGGCGCCTCGGACAAGCTCGCAGCTCTCGAATACAGCATCTTCTGCGAGCTCCGAGATGCCGTTGCGGCAGCGTCGGAAAGAATCCGCTCGACAGCCGCCTCAATCGGCGAGCTTGACGTTTTTCTCAGCTTTGCCGAGGTGGCGATCAAAAACCGCTACTGCTGTCCCGAGGTTGATTGCTCCGATCTGCTCGTCATCCGTGACGGGCGCCATCCCGTTGTTGAGAAATTCGTCTCGGACAGCTTCTTCGTTCCGAACGATACCGAGCTTGACGTCGGACCGAACCGCCTGATGCTCATCACAGGGCCAAATATGGCGGGAAAATCGACCTATATGCGCCAGGTCGCGCTGATCACCGTTATGGCGCAGATCGGCTCCTTCGTTCCCGCAAGGGAAGCGCGGATCGGCGTCGTCGATAAGCTCTTCACCCGCGTCGGCGCATCCGACGATCTGGCTTCGGGGCAGTCCACCTTTATGCTGGAGATGAACGAGGTCTCGAATATCCTGAAAAACGCCACCCGCCATTCGCTCATTATTTACGACGAGGTGGGGCGAGGCACCAGCACCTACGACGGCATGAGCATCGCCCGCGCCGTCGTGGAGTACACGGCAAGCCGACGCATCGGCGCCAAAACACTCTTCGCAACCCATTACCATGAGCTGACCATCCTTGAGGACGAGTGCGAGGGCGTGGTTAATTACCATATTGCCGCCAAAAAGCGCGGAGACAGCATTACCTTTTTGCGCAAGATTGTGCGCGGCGCAACCGACGATAGCTACGGTATTGAGGTTGCCAAGCTCGCAGGCGTTCCGAGTGAGGTCGTTCGCCGTGCCCGTGAGATTCTCGCCGAGATCGAGTCGAAGGGCTCTCCGACCGAGATCCGCTCGGCTGTTCGACAGGCGGCAAGCGAGCCCGATATGCTTTCGGTTCTTGCCTCGGGCGAGGCGGAGGAGGTTGCCGATGCACTGCGTGCAACCGATCTCGACACCCTGACGCCGATTGAGGCGCTCAACCTGGTTTACACCTTAAAGAAAAAGCTGACGGTTCGAAAATAAGCCGTCGGAAGGGAGACAGCCGATGGGGAATATCCATGTTCTCGGCTTTGAAATTGCCAATCTGATCGCCGCGGGCGAGGTGGTTGACCGTCCTGCCTCGGTGCTCAAGGAGCTTCTTGAAAACGCACTTGACGCAGGCGCCGACTCGATCACTGCCGAGATCAAAAACGGCGGTGTCAGTCTCATCAGCGTTTCGGATAACGGATGCGGTATGACGGCAGAGGACCTGCCGATCGCCATCCGCCGTCACGCAACGAGCAAGATCAAGTCGGCAGACGATCTGTCGGCGATCATGACGCTTGGCTTTCGCGGTGAAGCGCTTGCCGCGATCGCCTCGGTTTCCGAGATTCGGATTCTGACCAAAACCAAGGATGCCGAGAGCGGAACGATGCTCGTCGCACAGGACGGGAACGTCATCGAGATCTGCGAGGTTGGCTGCAGAGAGGGAACGACCGTCATCGTTGAGAATCTTTTTGGCAACGTTCCCGCGCGCCGTAAATTCCTCAAGCGCGATGCTACCGAGGCGGCAGCAGCTTCGGCGATCGTCGAAAAGATCGCCATGTCACGCCCCGACGTCGCCATCCGTCTCGTCATTGACGGAAACGAGAAGTTTTCGACAACCGGGGACGGCGATCTTCGCAATACCCTGTATGCGTTGCTGGGGCGCGACTTTGCCCTTCGCCTGCTTCCGGTTTCGGCAGAGACGGGCGGTATCAAGGTTACGGGCTTTGTCGGCAGAAGCGACAATGCACGCGGCAACCGCAATGCGCAGAATCTTTTTATCAACGGGCGATTCGTCAAAAGCAAGACCGTAACCGCTGCCCTTGAGCGTGCCTACGCATCCTACCTTGCTCCCGAGAAATTTCCCGTTGCCGCATTGTTTTTGGAATGTAATCCCCAGCTCGTTGACGTTAACGTCCATCCCGCCAAGCTCGAGGTCCGCTTCTCGAACGAGCAAGCCGTCTTTGAGGCGGTTTATTACGCCGTGCGCGAGGCGCTTTCCTCGGGGCAAGCGCGCCCCGAGCTCTCTCTGAAGCCGAAGCATCAGACGACCTATCGGGTCGATACTACCCCGATCGGCACCGAGCTTCCGCGGTATGCCCTGCCCACGAGGGAGACTGCCCCGATGGCGGATGCCGTCCCCCCCGCTCGCTCGCCGCTCGCACCGAGCATGACGTCCGCGGCATCCCCCCGTTCCGTTTCCCAAATGCCGCTTCGCGAGACGGCCGCACCGACGGAGTCGATGCGTGTCCTCTCGGATATTCGGCAGGCGATGCCGACAGCCGTTCGGAGCGCGGCGTATGCCGCGCCGCTCCCGGAGACTCCGCTTGCCATAAAGCCTTGGCGCTATATCGGCGAGATGTTCCGCACCTATCTGCTCGTTGAGGACGGCGATCGCGTCCTTCTCGTTGATCAGCACGCGGCACACGAGCGCATCCTCTTTGAGGAGCTGCTCTCGGGCATGCGTGCGGATGGACGTATTTTATCCCAGCAGCTGCTTTTGCCGCTGACCGTACGCCTGTCCGACGTCGAATACGCCGCCGTCTTGGATGCAAAGGACGACGTCGAGGCAATTGGCTTCGCCTTTTCGGAGGTGGGTGGCGAAGAAGAGCTGTCGCTTGAGGCCGTGCCCGATACCATTGAGATCGCTGACGCCGAAAAGCTGTTTTCCCGTATTGCCGCCGAGCTTGCCGAAGGAATCTCAACCCCCACCATGACGGCAACGCTTCGCCGCGAGCGCGCGCTCTATCAGGTTGCCTGTAAGGCGGCAATCAAGGGGGGGCTGAGCTACGATGAGGCGCATCTTCGCTGGATCTGTGAAAAGGTTATGGCGTTGCCCGATATTACGGTTTGTCCGCATGGCAGACCGATTGCCGTCTCGCTCACCAAAGCCGAGCTTGATCGGCGCTTTGACAGAATCAAATGAGTAAAGGAACCGCTATGTTTGAAATTCTTCGCACCGAAGGAAAGGCTCGCCGCGGAAGATTCCACACCGTTCACGGCACCGTTGAGACTCCCGTTTTTATGAACGTCGGAACGAGCGCCGCCGTCAAGGGTGGAATTTCAACCGACGATCTTCGCGAGATCGGCTGCCGGGTTGAGCTTTCCAACACCTACCATCTGCATATCCGTCCGGGTGACGAGCTCATCTACCGTATGGGAGGACTGCATAAGTTTTTTAATTGGGACCGTCCGATCCTTACCGATAGCGGGGGGTTTCAGGTCTTTTCTCTTGCAAAGCTTCGCAAAATCACCGAGGACGGCGTAACCTTCAGCTCGCATATGGATGGTGCGCGTATCTTTATGGGACCCGAGGAGAGCATGCGAATTCAGTCGCACCTCGGCTCGACCATCGCGATGGCGTTTGACGAATGCGTGGAAAACCCTGCTCCTTATGCCTACGTTGAGCGTTCCATGAAGCGAACTCTTCGCTGGCTTGCGCGCTGTAAGTCTGAGCTCGAACGGCTCAATCAGCAGCAGGGAACCGTCAATCCAAGCCAGCTTCTCTTTGGCATTGGGCAGGGGGGGACCTATGAGAATCTGCGCGTGGAAAGCATGCAGCGGTCCGCCGAGCTCGATCTCCCGGGTTATGCCATCGGCGGTCTTGCCGTCGGTGAGGAAACCGAGGTCATGTACCATATCATCGAAACGGTCGAGCCTCATATGCCAAAGAACAAGCCGCGCTATCTGATGGGTGTCGGAACGCCCCAGAACCTTCTCGAGGCGGTACGCCGCGGCATCGACTTCTTTGATTGCGTCATGCCGAGCCGAAACGCGCGGCACGGAAACCTCTTTACCTGGCATGGCAAGATGAACATCAACAACGAAAAGTATTTTGCAGACCCGAAGCCGATAGACCTCTCCTGCAAGTGTCCCGCCTGCCGCAGCTACTCGCGCTCCTATATCCGTCATCTCTTCAAGGCGCGTGAGGCGCTCGGGATGCGGCTTTGCGTGCTTCACAACCTCTATTTCTACAACGAGCTGATGCAACGCATCCGCGACGCGCTCGACACCGGATGCTTTGAGGCGTTTTACCGCGCACATATTGACATCCTCGGTGCAAGATCCGTCGATTGAGCCACCGCGTTTTAAAAAGCTCGGAGCAAGCCGAAAATTCGGCTTGCGTTTTGTTTTATCTACGTTAGGCTATGTTTGGAAAAGTATACCATAAAAGTTGCATTGAAAGTAATATTGGATGCTTTATAGAATCTCTCTTTTCCAGCGCCGGT
>JAZNFP010000019.1:0-4880 GCA_045576095.1 Eubacteriales bacterium | reverse complement strand
AAAAATTTTTTTATTTTTTCAAAAAGATGTTGACAAACTACACGGAATAGTGTATAATGGAAAATGACAGGAGGTGCTTTGAATTATGGCAATGGCAGAAAAAATCAGAATTATGCGCGTAAAGCGCGGAAACCTCTCCGAGAGGGACTTGGCGGCAAGGATGGGCGATACTCCGCAGAACTTGAATAACAAAATGAAACGCGACGATTTCAAGGAGAGCGAGCTGCGCAAGATTGCAGATGCGCTCGGTGTGGACTTGGTTATTAAATTCATTGACCGCGAAACAGGCGAAGAAATATAAAGGAGGCTTTTATGAAGAACAACGTACCATTTGGTTATAAAGTAGAGGGCGGCAGACTTGTGCCGAACGAGATCGAGGCAGAGATTGTTTCATTCATTTACGAACGGAACGACGAGTACTCCCAAAATCCTCCCGAAGAATTGGTTGACATCGTACATCGAGAGGAGCGCCTTATCGACAAGACTTTCACTATGGAAATGGCGAGAGAAAAGGCGAAGCGCGATCCGCGTATTATTCTCTATGTAACAAGGGACGTCAACGAAAAGTACGGCGAGCAAATCGCAAAGTCGCATTTCGCATTAAAGACACAGGCGCAACAGTGCGCAGAAGTAGCGAAGGAGCAAGGCTTTGAGGTTGCAACGCGCAGTGAAGCGATTATTGGTCGTGCCACCTATGACGCGGTGCAACAGGCTATCGGAGCAAGAAATCTCCTTTTCATCCAAAGCATAACCCCCAAGGAATAAGAAAAATCCCCCGAGCCGCAAAGAGCAGTTCGGGGGATCGGAACATAGTCAATCGTCATATTTATGTATGGGTGCGCCCGTACGAGTTTTGGTCTTGGGGTAACGATCGGGTACTCTGATAATGATTTCAGATAGCTCGCAGTCAAGGGCCTCGCATATCAGATCGAGGTGTTCCAGGTTAACTCGCTCCGCAATCTCGTGATAGATCTCATTTATTGTAGAAGGTCTTATCCCGGTAGCGCGAGCAAGGTCTGCTTGGGTCCAACGAAGCTCGCCCAGCTTCTTGGACAGTAGAATTCTAATCATAACCATGCTCCTTTCGTTAAATTCTAACAGTTTTTTATCGTTTCCGCTTGATTTTGTTAGAAAATAACGAATTGCGTTATGGAAATGAGAAGAGAAACGCAAAATAATCGGGTGGAATAGCAAAAAAGACTATCGTGGTAAGACGATAGTCTTTTTTGTCAATCATTGCACAGACAAAACGAGAGAGCAAAGAGAGTGCCGACAACAGTGATAGCAACACCAGGGCAAACTATCTTTGTGTGTTCGTCTTGTCCAATTTGGTGACCCGTACGGGAATCGAACCCATGTTTCCAGCGTGAGAGGCTAGCGTCTTAACCGCTTGACCAACGGGCCTTATCGTCGGAACGATGGTATTATAGCATAAGGCTAAAAAAAAAGCAATACCTTTTTGAAAAAAAGTCAAAAGATTTTTGTTTTTTTGGATTGATGAAGGAGCATCCCCGGGGAAACGCCCTTGGGATGCTCCTTTGGAATTCTTAACGGTGCTTTTGGGCTTCGCGGACCGCGGCACGGAGAGCGCCTGCTATGGCGCCCGTGACGGCGCCCCAGAGGGCTGCGCGCAAAACGGCGCGGCGACGGTCAGCGGCTTTCACGGCGTGCAATGGCTGCCTTTGCCTTTTCGACGATCTTCGCGGCAGTCAGTCCGTAATACTCAAGCAGCGGGGGAACCTTTCCCGAGCGGCCGAAGGTATCGGCAACGCCGACGCGCTCAAGCGGTGCGGGGACGGCTTCGGCAAGCGCCTCGGCAACGGCACCGCCAAGCCCTCCGATGATGCTGTGCTCCTCCGCCGAGACGACGGCACCGGTCTTGGCTGCCGATTTTGCGAGAAGCTCACCGTCAAAGGGCTTGATCGTATGGAAGTTGATGACCTCGGCGGAAATGCCCTCGGCCTCGAGCAGCTCGGCTGCCTCGAGCGCGAGATGCACCATATAGCCGGTGGCCGCGATCGTGACGTCACCGCCCTCGCGAAGGACGACTCCCTTTCCGAACTCAAACTTGTAATCGGGGATATCGGTGACGGTCGGAACGGGGAAGCGGCCGAAGCGGAGATACATCGGGCCGTTTACCTGAAGCGCTGCCTCAACGGCGGCGTAGGTTTCCTTCTCGTCGGCAGGGCAGACGACCGTCATGCCGGGGATGGTCCGCATCAGGGCGAGGTCCTCGCAGCACTGGTGAGTCGCGCCGTCCTCGCCGACGGTAATCCCGGCGTGGGTCGCGCCGATTTTGACGTTGAGGTGGGGGTATCCGATCGAGTTGCGGACCTGCTCGTAGGCGCGGCCTGCGGCGAACATGGCAAAGGACGAGGCAAAGGGGGTTACGCCTGCGGCGGCAAGGCCTGCGGCGACCGACATCATATTCCCCTCGGCAATTCCACAGTCGAAAAAGCGCTCGGGAAATGCCTTTTTGAACATTGAGGTTTTGGTTGCCTCTGCCAGATCGGCGTCGAGCACCACGAAATCGTATTTCTCTCCGAGGGCGGCAAGCGCCTTGCCGTACGCCTCTCGGGTAGCCATTTTATCAGCCATTGTGTGCAAACCTCCCGTCTATCTCCTCTTTGCTCAGACCAAGATCAGCGAGCGCAACGCGGTACAGATCCTCCTTCGGAGCGGCACCGTGCCATGCGGCGACGTTCTCCATATAGGAAACGCCCTTGCCCTTGACCGACTTTGCGATGATGGCGGTCGGGCGGCCGCGCTCAGCTCTTGCCGCACGGAAGGCTGCCTCGATCTGAGAGAAGTCGTGCGCATCAATCGAGATGACGTTCCAGCCGAACGCCGAGAGCTTGAGATTATGGGGCGTCGGGTTCATGACCTCGGTGATCTTTCCGTCGATCTGAAGTCCGTTCCAGTCAAGGATCATGCAGAGGTTATCAAGCTTGTAGTGCGCGGCGAACATTGCAGCCTCCCAAACCTGCCCCTCCTCGCTCTCGCCGTCGCCGACGACGGTATATACGCGATAGTCCTTCTCCTGTGCCCTTGCCGCGAGCGCCATGCCGCACGCCGCCGAGATGCCGAGCCCGAGCGAGCCGGTTGACATATCGACCCCGGGGATGCCCTTCATATCGGGATGCCCCTGCAGGCGGCTGTCGATGCGGCGGAGCGTCACAAGCTCCTCCTTGGGGAAAAAGCCACGCTCGGCAAGCGTTGCGTAAAGTGCCGGAGCCGTATGCCCCTTTGAGAGCACGAAGCGGTCGCGGTCCTCCCACTTTGGGCGTTCGGGGTCGATTCTCATCTCCTCAAAGTACAGATACGTGAGGATATCCGCGATCGAGAGCGATCCGCCGGGATGGCCGCAGCCGGCGTTATAAACGCCGTCGAGGATGCCGATACGGACGTTGTTTGCGAGTTGCTTTAGCGTTTGCAGCTTCGTATGCTCCATGATGACTCCTTTTTAACGAATATTCGTATATTATGATACCGCAAAATGCAAAAAAAGTCAAGTGTCGAGAGCGCCAAATCTTGCCTTTTGTCGTTTTTTCACGTCTTGACGCAATCAATGCGAAAAAGCCCGCCCCGACTTGCATTTTTTCGTACTATGTGATAAGATAGTAGAGGGCGGCATCGCTGCCGTCAACCGTTTTTTGAAAGGAACCGTTTCACGAATATGAAAAAGAAATCCGTTTCGCTTACGTCGTTGCTCTCGCTTTCCCTCTCGCTTGTCGGCGTGATTCTGACGGTCGTTTCGGTCTGCAGCCCGTGGCTGACCTATAAGACCGAGAGCGTTGTCGGAGACGTCGCAAGCACCTTCCGACTCTCGGAGCTTGGGGAGCTGGAGGGCTACGGAATGATGTGCGCTCTGGCGTACGTAACGCTTTCGCTTGCCGTTATCGCGCTCGGGCTTCGGGTTGCCGAGGAGCTGACGGGAAAGGTCCCCGGTCTTGCCTCAAAGGCGGTCGGAATCCTTGCCATCGCCTCGGCGGTCGCCGTTCTCGTCGCTTCGCTCGTCGTTTGCTCCGAAAACGGCAGCTTCCGACTCGGCTCGTACGCAAGCGGGAAATTTACTCTCGGCGCCGGCGCGATTCTCTCGTGCATCGGCGGCGTTCTTGGCGGCGCGGGCGCCGCGCTCCACCTCGAAAAATAATAGTAAAGAGCCTGTCATTGAGCAGAACGTGTTCAAGACAGGCTCCTTTTATGCGTACATACGGCGCTTTAGCTCGAAAAGCACTCGGGTGATCGGGAGAACGAGCAGACCGAGGGCAAAATTCGAGACGCTGTGAATCAAATCAAAGGGAAGCCCCGCGATGATCCAGGCAAGGGCTTCCTTTGCGCTGAGATGAAACAGAATCGCCTGGGCAGGTGCGTAGAGGATGCCGAAGGCGATGCCGTGCAGCGCCGTCAGGATCGGGTAGACGGCGGCGGCGACCCTTTTCGGCAGGTGCTTTGGCAGGAGCATCACCGCCCCCCACAGGAGCGTCCAGATATAAAGGTAGGGAACCCACCAGGGGCTAAAGGCTGCGAAAAGACCGTTCAAAAGAATATAGAGATAGATCGGGAAAAGCGCCCTCCAGCGGAAAACGACGGTATAGGCGATCGTCAGCGCTCCGAGCAGATGGATGTTCGGCAGGACCTCCATCACGAGCTTCGAGGTGAACATTAGTGTACCAAGCATTGCATAGACCGCAATCTCCAAGTCGGATCGTAGCCATGGCGTTCTGTGAGCCAAGGAGTTGGGTCTAGTCATTGTCTTCCTAAGACCGCTTGGCCTCCGACTTGTCAGAACGCCAAGCAGGTGGACGTTCGGAAGCGCCTCCATCGCGATCTTCGAGGTGAACATTAGTGTACCAAGCATTGCATAGACCGCAATCTCC
>JAZNFP010000018.1:0-41660 GCA_045576095.1 Eubacteriales bacterium | reverse complement strand
TGCAGACGTCGCACCGCACGTACACGTCGGGGAGAAAATGCATCTCGATCTTTGAAACGCCGTCCCCCTCGCACGCCTCGCAGCGGCCGCCCCTGACGTTGAACGAGAAGCGCCCCGAGGAGTATCCGCGCATCCGCGCATCGGGGGTTTTTGCAAACAGATTGCGGATATCGGCGAAAACCCCCGTGTAGGTTGCGGGATTGGAGCGGGGGGTGCGTCCGATCGGGCTCTGGTCGATTGAGATCACCTTGTCAAGATGCTCAAGTCCCTCGACGCGATCGCATTTGCCGGGGAAGGCAAGTGAACGGTTCAGATCGCGCGCAAGCGTGCGGTAAAGCACGGCGTTGACAAGCGAGGATTTTCCCGAGCCCGATACCCCCGTAACGGCAACGAAGGTGCCGAGCGGGATCTCAACGGTGAGATTTTTAAGATTGTTCTCCCTTGCCCCGACGATGCGAAGAAATTTTCCGTTTCCGGGATTGCGCTCCTTCGGCACGGCGATCGTTTTGCGCCCCGAAAGGTAATCCCCCGTGACCGAGTCGCGGCAGGCGGCGACCTCGCTCGGCGTTCCCGCCGCAACGATATGCCCTCCGTGAATCCCGGCGCCCGGTCCCACGTCAACGAGATAGTCTGCCGCCTGCATGGTCTCCTCGTCGTGCTCAACGACGATGACGGTATTGCCAAGGTCTCTCAGCTTTGCAAGGGTTGCGATCAGCTTGCCGTTGTCGCGCTGATGCAGTCCGATGCTCGGCTCGTCAAGGATATAGAGAACGCCAACCAGAGCCGAGCCGATCTGCGTGGCAAGTCGGATCCTCTGCGCCTCACCGCCCGAGAGCGTCCCCGCCTTGCGGGCGAGCGTCAGATATTCAAGCCCGACTGCCTCAAGAAAGCCGAGCCTTGCGCGGATCTCCTTTAAGATCTCCGAGGCGATCGTCATTTCAGTTTCGGAAAGCGACAGAGAGGCTATGAAGGCGAGCATTTTCGACACCGACAGACGCGTGATCTCGTCGATGTTCAGTCCCCCGACCGTGACCGACAGAACCTCGGGCGAGAGCCTCGCGCCTCCGCAGGCGGGGCAGGGAAGCTCCTTGACGAACTCCTGATAGTAGTCGCCGCCCATCATTGCCATACGCCGCTCGATCATCGGGATGATCCCCTCGAAGGTTGCGCTCTGATGCTTGGCTTCCTTGCCGAAATAGCGCACGACCTCGTAGCGCGTCTCTCCGGTTCCCCAGAGCAGCGCCTCGCGCGCCTTCTTGGAAAAACGGTTAACGGGGGTGTCAAGGTCAAAGCCGCTTGCCTTGCCCGCGGCAAGAATCAGCGGTCCCGTCCAGCTCTCCTCCTCAAGCGATTTGAAGCCGTTGACGGCAATCGCGCCCTCGCGGAGCGTGAGCGTTTCGTCGGGAATGATCTTCTCGGGCGCGACGGTTTGCAGATCTCCGATGCCTGAGCATTTTTTGCAGGCACCGTAAGGATTATTGAAGGAAAACATACGGGGTTCAAGCTCCCCGAAGCTGATATTGTGCTCCTCGCAGGCATAGTTTTGCGAGAATTCAAGCGTTCTCTCACCGTCCTCGCCGTCGCGCGCGACGGTGACGACCGAAACCCGTCCGTCAGCAAGACGGAGTGCCGATTCGACAGAGTCCGAGAGTCTGGCGCGGATGTCTCCGCGAAGAACGAGACGGTCAATGACGACCTCAACGGTATGGCGCTTGTTTTTTTCGAGTCGGATTTCCTCGGCGAGATCGTAGAGCACGCCGTCGATCCGAACGCGCACGTAGCCGCTGCGCTTTGCCTCGGCAAGCACCTTTTCCTGCGTTCCCTTCTGCGCGCGGACGACGGGCGCGAGAACGAGAAAGCGGCTCCCCTCGGGGAGCGTCAGAATCCTCTCGACGATGCGGTCGAGCGAGAGCCGCTCGATCGCCTTGCCGCAGATCGGACAGTGCGGAATGCCGATGCGTGCGTAGAGAAGCCGAAGATAGTCGTAGATCTCGGTCACGGTGCCGACCGTGGAGCGTGGGTTCTTCGAGGTGGTTTTCTGATCAATCGAAATGGAGGGGGAAAGTCCGTCGATCGAGTCAACGTCGGGCTTGTCCAGCTGACCGAGGAACATTCTCGCATAGGACGAGAGCGATTCGACGAAGCGCCTATGCCCCTCGGCGTAGAGAGTGTCGAAGGCAAGCGAGGACTTTCCGGAGCCCGAAAGTCCCGTTAAAACGACGAGCTTGTCGCGCGGAATTTCGAGATCCACGTTCTTCAGGTTGTTTTCGCGGGCACCGCGAATCACGATCTTTTGCATGGGGTTTTTCCCTCTTCTTTAGGTTTTGGTTTCTCTGATCTCGCGGATTCGGTCGCGAAGGAAGGCTGCGCGTTCGAAGTCGAGCTTTGCTGCCGCGCTCTTCATCTCGCTCGTCAGAGAGGCAATCAGCTTCTCGCGCTCCGCTTTCGTGAGCTTTTTCTTGGCGGATGGCAGACGGACCTCGGATGCCGCCGCACGGCGGCCGATCTCGATGACCTCGTGTACGCGCTTGCGTACCGTCTGCGGCGTGATGCCGTTCCTTTCGTTATACTCGCTCTGAATCCTGCGGCGGCGCGCCGTCTCGTCGATTGCCGCGCGCATCGAGCGCGTGACGACGTCGGCGTACATGATCACCCGTCCGTCGGCGTTTCGCGCCGCGCGGCCGACCGTCTGAATCAGAGAGGTTTCGGAGCGCAGGATGCCTTCCTTATCGGCGTCGAGAATCGCGACGAGCGAGACCTCGGGAATATCGAGACCCTCGCGCAGCAGATTGATGCCGACGAGCACGTCAAAGACTCCGAGGCGAAGATCGCGGATGATCTCCATGCGCTCGATCGTTTCGACGTTGTGGTGGATATAGCGCACGCGCACGCCGTTTGTCGCAAGATAGTCGGTCAGATCTTCCGCCATCTTCTTGGTCAGGGTTGTGACGAGCACCTTGCCGCCCGACGATACGGCTTTTCGGATCTCACCGAGCAGATCGTCAACCTGCCCCTCAATCGGGCGCACCGTAATCTCGGGGTCGATCAGCCCCGTCGGGCGGATGATCTGCTCGACGACGCTCGTCGAATGCTCGCGCTCGTAGGCGCCCGGGGTCGCTGAAACGAAGACGGTCTGTCCCATCTTGCTCTCAAATTCCTCAAAGCGAAGCGGACGGTTGTCGTAGGCGCTCGGCAAGCGGAAGCCGTACTCAACGAGATTGCGCTTGCGAGAGAGATCTCCGCCGCTCATGCCGCGGATTTGCGGAAGCATCACGTGCGACTCGTCAACGAAGAGCAGATAGTCCTCGGGAAAATAGTCGAGCAGGGTGTAGGGGGTTGAGCCCTCGGGACGCCCCGCCAGAACGCGCGAATAGTTCTCGACTCCCGAGCAGAAGCCGACCTCGCGAAGCATCTCCAGATCGTATTTGGTTCTCTCCTCAATGCGCTGTGCCTCAAGGAGCTTGTGCTCGCCCCTAAAATATTCGACTCGCTCGCGCATCTCGCGCTCAATCTCGGCAAGCGCCGCCTCGCGTCGCTCGCTTGATACGGCGTAGTGCGTCGCGGGGAAAACCGCCGCGTACTCCATGATCCGCAGCACCTCGCCCGTCAGGACGTTGATCTCCGAAATGCGGTCGATCTCGTCGTCAAAGAACTCGACGCGGATGGCATCCTCGCCGCTTGATGCGGGAAAGATCTCAACGACGTCGCCGCGCACGCGGAATTTTCCGCGCACGAAATTGATATCGTTTCGCTCGTAGGAGATCGAAACGAGGCGCGAGACGAGCTCCTCGCGGGTCATTTTCTGCCCGACGCGGGCGGAAACGAGCAGTCCCGAATACTCGGCGGGATCTCCGAGCGAATAGATCGAGGAGACCGATGCCACGATGATGACGTTGCGCCTCTCAAAGAGCGCCGAGGTTGCGCTGTGCCGAAGCTTGTCAATGTCGTCGTTGACGAGCGCATCCTTTTCAATATACATATCCTTGCCCGGGATATACGCCTCGGGCTGGTAGTAGTCGTAATAGGAAACGAAGTAGCCGACCGAGTCTTCGGGGAAAAACTCGCGCATCTCGGAGCAGACCTGGGCAGCGAGGGTTTTGTTCGGCTCAAGGATCAGGGTCGGGCGGCCGAGGGTGGCGATGACGTTCGCCATGGTGAAGGTTTTGCCCGAGCCGGTCACGCCGAGCAGCGTTTGCATCCGCTCTCCGCGGCGGATGCCCTCAACGAGTGCCGCGATTGCCTCGGGCTGATCGCCCGTCGGACGGAAATCGCTCTTTAAGCGGAAGGGGTCAAAAATCATCGCCGTTCTCCTTTCTTTTTTGATAACGCCTGTTATTTGCGGAGCGCGGTCGCCCCGGAGAGCCTTCCCGAGGTGAATGGATAACGCTCGTTATTATTTTCCCGAGACCGTGATGCCGGGGATAGCGAGGTAGGGGAGAAGCGTCGAGCCGTCACAGATGCGCTCGCGGCTTCTCTGAAGAGGGCTTGCCAGCATCTCGGCGAGGTTGCCCGAGATCATCGTTTCGCTCACGGCGGGGCCGAGTCTGCCGTTTTCAATAAGGAAGCTGTTTTTCGCTACCGCCGAGAAGTCGCCGCTCGAGGCGGGGCGTCCGCCCGAAATGCGCGGAACGAGAAGTCCTCTTTCCACCCCTTGGATCAGCTCGGAGAGCGACCTCTCTCCCCCCTCGACGACGAAGGCGGACGAGGTGTTGGGAGAACGCTCAACGCCTGCCTTGTTTGCGGCGTATGCCGAGGCGACGAAGCTCTTGAGCACCCCGTTTTCGATCAGATAGAAGTTTTCGGTGGGGTATCCGTCCGCCGTATACTCCTCGCGGTGCAATATCCCGTCGGTGTGCGGTGCCAAGGCGAGCGAGAACGAACGGTCGGCAACCGCCTCACCAAGCTTGTCGCGCCAGATGCTCGTTCCCTCGATCAGGGCGCTGCCCGAGGCAAAGCTGTCAACGACCGAGGAAAGCAGCTCGGCGGCGCATTCGGGCGTGAAGATAACGGTGCCGACGAATTTCCCCTCGACCGGAACGGTCGAAATCTGCTTTTCGGCGCTTTCGAGAAGAGAGGCGAGAGAGCCGAGTCCGAGGAAGGGCGCATCCAGGCTTTCCGTCGAGAAGCCGGTACCGAAGAACGACGAGGATTTTTCGCCCTCGTGTCCCGAGAACATCAGCGAGACGTTATAGGTGCCGCCGTCGTCGGTGTAAAGATTGTCGCTCGTATCTGCGTAAACCGATTCCCACGCGGTGTGGTCAACGATCATCTGCTCAATGAGAATCCTCGGATAGCGCACCCCGATCTCCGAGGCAAGCTCCTGCGTTCTGGCAAAGAGTCCCTCAACGTCGGGCGCCTTGGTGCCGACCGAGAAGCTGCGCTCCCCGACGTGCGAAGCAATCTCCCAGGCGTCGTCGGGGCTTGCCGCGTCGGCAAGGGAGAGGCACTCGGCAGCCGCCCGCTCAATCGACTCGCCGTCGAGGCGGCTCACCGAGAGGATGCCGCGCCGACCGCCCTTGTACGCGGTCAGGGAAAGCCGTTGATTTAGGGTGGTGCGGAAAAGGCTGAAGGCTCCGCCGTCCATGTTGAACTCGCGCTTTTCAGAGAGTAAAACCGTGCATTGAGCGCGATCGGCGCCCCCCTCGGTCAGCTTTGCGATCGCCGCTTTGGCGACGGCTTTCAGATCAAGGCTCATTTCAGTTTCCTCCCATCATGATTTTGCAGCGAAGAGCGGGACCGCCCATGCCGACCGGCATCGGTTGCTTTTTTCCGCACATGCCCGAGCAGGACCAGGTCATATCGCTTGAGACCATATCGACGGTCTTGAGCATCTCGAACGCCACGCCGGAGATCGTCGTATCGAGGATCGCCCGACCGAGCCGTCCGTTTTTGATTTCGTATCCCATGTTGACGCCGAACATGAACTCCCCCGTCGTGTCAGCCTGCCCGTTGTTCGTTCCGACGAGATAGTAGCCGTCCTCAACCGAGCCGATCATCTCGGAGAGCGAGGAGCTTCCCGGATGAATCGCGGTGTTCCGCATACGGATGAGCGGCTCGTCCGAGAAGGCGTAGGCACGGGCGTTGCCGCAAGCCGTCATGCCGAAGTCGCGCGCCGACTCGCGGTTATTGAGGTATCCGACGAGCACGCCGTCGCGGATGATCGGGGCATCGACCGCGGGCGTTCCCTCGTCATCGACGTAGAGCGGCAGGGGCGCGGGTGCGCCGAATGCCGAATGGGCAAAATCGGTGAGCGAAACGAGGGGAGAGGCAACGATTTTGCCGAGCGAATGCCCCGCGACCGATCCGCCCTTGACAAGATCGGCCTCAACGGTATGCCCGACCGCCTCGTGGGCAAGAATCCCCGAGAGGATGCCGCCGAGCACGACGGTTTTGAGTCCCGCCTCGGGGCGGATGCCCTCGGCCTTGTCGGTCACCTTTTCATAGAGCAGGTCGAGCTCGGGGTAAACCCATTCGGGATTTGCAAAGAGCTTGTCGAAGCTGCCCGAGCCGCCCCACGATTCGTAAAGCTCAACCGGGGCGCCGTCCTTGCCCTCGGCAGTCATCACGACGATGAGATGCGCTCGGGAAAGCAGGGTATCGGCAGAGAGCGCCGAGGAGGTAACGAGCTCCTTTTCGGTGCCGTCAAGCAGAACGGCAACGCGCCGCGAGACCAGACGCGGACAGTGCTTGACGATATAATCATCCACAGCCTCGGCAAGCTCGACGAGCCGCTTCTGCTCGACGTCGGAAAAGCGCTCGGACAGAGAAAATCCGCCGCGTGCCGTGCGGGGCGGCAGGGGAAGGGCGCGACCGACGCTCGACTGCATAAAGCGCGCGTTTTCCTTGGCGGCGGCAAGCACGCGACGCGCCGCATCCTCGCTCATATCCGAGGTCGAGGCAAAGCCCGAGACGCCTGCCAGCGAGACACGCGCCGAGATGCCCGACGACTCGGAGCGGACGTTCGAGACGAGGTTGCCCGAAAGCAGAGCAACACTCCTTTGATAGCTGATCTGGCGGCGAAGCTCGGTGTCGGCGTCGCTTGGAAAATGCGGTGCCGCGAGCTCTTTGAGCGTTTGATACATCGTGATCCCTCCGTCGGTATTTTTTCATTCATATTATTGTACCATACACCGCCTCCGATTGCAAGAGTGCGGGGAAAGGATTTTTTTAGGGTTGTCTGTATAAATTCACATCTGCTGTCAAAAATAGCAATACCGCGACAGGCGGAATAAGGAAAGGAACACATCATGATGGAAAACACACAGCCCAAAGCCAAACGAGCCGAGGCGAACCGTATCCTTTGGATCGTGATTGCGTCGGTGCTCTGTCTCGGCGTTCTGATCGTGGGGATAGCCGCCTCGGTCACGGGAAAAAAGGCAACGTCCGAGGTGCCGTCCGATACGACCCCCGGCATCACGACGCCCCCCTCTGCCGATGCCGATGCCGAGCCGAAGGCGCCCGAGCTCTCGGCACCCCTTGTCGGCGCGGTCTCGCGCGGCCACGACCTCTCGCTCCCGGTCTACTCGCCAACGCTTGACGAGTATCGCGTGCACGGCGGAATCGATATCCTCTCGTCGATCGGCGCCGAGGTCGGCGCGGCGGCGGACGGTACCGTTTCGGCGATCGAAACCGATCCTCTGCTCGGCGTATCGGTAACGCTGGAGCACACCGGCGGACTCAAGACCGTCTATCGGAATCTCGCCCCCGAGCTTGCCGAGGGGATTACGGTCGGCGTCTCGGTCGTGCGCGGCGAGACGCTCGGCTACGTCGGGGAGACGGCGCTCGTTGAATGTGCCGACGAGCCGCACCTGCATTTTGAGGTCTATGCCTCGGACGTCTCGGTCGACCCCCTCGACTATATCGCCGAGGAGAGCATTGAGAGCTCGCTTTCGGGGGACGTTTCCTACGAGGGCTAAAGCACAAACGGGCGACCTGCAACGGCAGGCCGCCCGTTTGCCGCGGAGAGAGGGGCGTTTTAGGAAGAAAACTCTTGCATTTTTCGCCGTGATGTGGTATACTGTCTCAAAACTCATTTTTTTTGGAGAAGCCTATGGTCGTTCAAGTCGCTATCATGGGGCTCGGAGTCGTCGGCGGCGGAACCGCCGATCTTCTGACCGAGAACCACGATCTCATCCTTTCGCGTACCGGCGTCGATATCCGGATCAAATACATCCTTGACATCCGCGATCTGCCCGACAGTCCCTATGCTGACCGCATCGTGCACGATATTTCGGTCATCGCCTCGGATCCCGAGGTTGCCGTCGTTGCCGAAACGATCGGCGGTCTTCACCCGGCGTACGAGTTCACGCGCCGCTTGCTCGAGGCGGGCAAGAGCGTCGTTTCCTCGAATAAGCAGCTCGTTTCTGAGTACGGTGTCGAGCTTCTTTCGGTGGCGAGCGAGGCGGGATGCGTCTATCTCTACGAGGCGTCGACGGGCGGCGGTATCCCGATCCTCTCGCCTCTTCGCTACGATCTTTCGGGCAACGAGATCACCGAGATCAGCGGAATCCTGAACGGAACCACCAACTATATTCTCACGCGCATGATCGCCGGAGGCGTTGATTTTGAGGACGCGCTTGCCGAGGCGCAGGCGAAGGGCTATGCCGAGGCGAACCCTACGGCGGACGTCGAGGGGCACGATGCGGCGAGAAAGATCGCCATTCTGGCAGCAACGGCTTACGGACGGCTGATTTCGACCGAGCGGATCCATACCGAGGGAATCCGCGGAATCCGCCTCTCCGACGTGCGCGCCGCCGAGTCGATCGGGGCACGCATCAAGCTCCTCGGCCGTGCCGTGCGGACCGAGGGGGAGTTCTTTATCCTCGTTGCGCCCTTCCTCGTTTTCGACTCCTGTCCCCTTGCGCGGATTGACGATGTTTATAACGGCGTTCTCGTGCACGGAAATTACGTCGGCGACCTGCTCTTTTACGGGCGCGGTGCCGGTGCGAGGGCAACTGCGAGCGCCGTTGCGGCCGATCTGATCGCCGCCGCCTCCGACGTCGGGACCTCGGCGCTCAAAAATCCCGTCTGGAAGCCTGCCGACGACTCCGAGCCGAGCGATTTCGGTTCCTTTGCCTGCCGTCACTATATTGCCCTTTCGGGCGTTGAGGCAAACGCCGTAGACGTTATTTTCGGCAAAACCGAGCCGGTGCCGACCGTCGAGGGTGAGATTGCTTTCCTGACCGAGCTGATGACCGAGCGGGAGGCGCTGGAGCGGCTCGATCGGCTGTATGCCTCGGGTGCGACCCTGCAGTCGAGGATCCGCGTTTGCGACCGAACCGAATAAGCCCCGCGGCGGCGGACAGAGAAGCGACTCTGTCCGCCGCCTTCATGATACGCGGGACGGTGAGCAGCGTCATGGCGAAGAGGAGCAGATCAACCCCCGTCGCCACGCCCGAGATCGGAACCGAGGCGCCGAGCAGGATCAGGGCGAGAAACGCGAGGGTGTAGAGCGGGCTTTCCCCAAGCCCCAGCACCCCGAGCGCCGCTTTTCCGTGATGCAGAAGGGCAAGCGCCGCAGCGTAGGCAAAGGCGAGCAGAGCAAGCGCAAGCAGGATCGGCGCGGCGCGGCCGAACACCGTCTCGCAGCCCCAAAGCAGCGGCGAGAGGTCTCCCGTCGTTTCAAAGCCCGAGACGAGCAGGGCGAGCGCCGAGAGGGTGCAGAAGCCGAGGGTGTCGATCGCGACCTCGATTGCCCCGAAGAGCCCTTGACGGCAGGGGTCGGCGCCGCTTGCCTCTGCGTGTGCGTATACGGCACTTCCGCATCCCGCCTCGTTGGAGAGCAGTCCGCGCGAAAACCCCACCCAGACGCATCCGAGAATGCCGCCCGATGCAGCCGAGGGGGAGAGCCCCTCGGTGACGATCAGAGCGACGGCGCGCGGCAGGGCATCGGCGTTTTTCACAATCACGCCGAGCGTTAAAACGAGATAAAGCAGCGAAAGCAGGGGGAGCAGACGCTCGGTTGCCCGAACGAGCCCGGTCGCGCCGAGCAGGGCAACCGCACCGACGCCGAGTGCAAGCAGAGCCCCCACGGCAAGGCGCGGCGTGCCGAGAACGAGCGAGACGGTCTCTGCCGCCGCCGCACTTTGCATCGCTCCCCCGAGGGTTGGTGCGAGAAGCAGCAGCAGGGCTGCGTGCAGCCGCCCCTGCCGTACTCCGCCGTCGAGCGCCAGCGTCACCTCGGCGTAATGCACCGCCATTGCGAGGAGCGCGCTGATCCACATCCAGAGGATCGCCCCCGGACCCCCGACGGCGAGCGCGAGGGCAACGCCGCTGATGCTCCCGACGCCGAGCGTTCCCGAAAGGGCGAGGGCAAGCGCCGAGAGCGAGCGCCGAAGTCCCTCTCCCTGAAGGAGATAGTGCGCCGAGCGAAGCGGATGCAAAAGGAAAAATCCGCGCAAGCGGATGAGAAAATAGAGCCCTGCGACGGTTACCAGGCAGGGAAGCGAGGAGAAAAGGATTGCCTTTGCCGTCGGCATACAGCGGAACCTCCGTTTCGTTTTTTACGAATTATATGCGCGTGATAGGAGGATATTTCCGCAAAGTTTTTTCGCATGGTTGTTGACAAAGCAACATGGACGTGGTATAATCAACTTGTTACCGACGGTAACGAAAAAACGGAGGAAGCCATGCAAAGCGCATTCGAAACCTTTTCGCTCTCGATCGAGCAGATCGGCAAAAACATTCGGAAGTATAAGGACGGGCAGGCGGCAGAGCTTGGCCTGCGCGGCATTCATGTGATGGTTCTCCACCAGCTGAGCAAAAGCGGGGAGGGCATGACGGCGGCGGGACTTTCCCGTGCCTGCGGCGTTAACCGCGCGTTCGTTTCGCGCGTAGTGTCCGAGCTTCTTTCGCTTTCGCTCGTTTCCTATGCCGATCCGACGACCGAGCGCCCCTACCGCACGAGGCTGCAGCTGACCGAGTGCGGAGATAAAACGGTTGAGCGGATGAACCGACGCATTGAGGAGGCGGTTGCCGCCCTCGGCGCCGACATCAGTGCGCGGGATATGGCAATCTTCTATTCGGTGCTAAAGCGCCTTGACGCGCGCATTGCGGCTCTGGTCGATGCGGGCGAAAGAAATACTGTGAAAGAGGACTCTTGACATGAATATTTTAAAGGTACTCAATCTTTCGAGAAGATCGGTCGTTCCGAGCAAAAAGATTCCGAGCAAGGCAAAGAGCGAGCGCATCTTTACACCCGCGCACAACGCGCTGGATTTCCTTGACGTCGTTCGGTCGCACGGCGATCGCGTGGCGTACGAATATTTCGTTTCCCCGACCGAGACGGCAACCCTGACCTATACCGAGTTTGCCGATAAGGTTCGGAGCTTCGCCTGCGCGCTGACCAAAAACGGGCTTGCCGGCAAGCGCGTTGCCCTGATCGGAGAAACGACCCCCGAATGGGTGGCGACCTACCTTGCAGTGCTCGCCGTCGGCGGCATCATCATCCCGATGGATAAGGAGCTGGCACCGAGCGAGATCGCAGGCTTTCTTGCTTCGGTTTCCGCCGATGCGATCGTCGTTTCGGGGGGGCTTGACAGAGCCCTCTCGGGCATCCTTGAGGGGCATGCGAGCCTCGGCTTCTATATTACGATGGCAAAGGAGAGTGCCTGCTCCAAGGCGCTTTTCTGGTCGGAGCTTGAGGCGCTCGGTGCTGCCGACCGGAGCTTTGTCTATCCGCCGTCTGTCTCTCGTGACGTGCTTGCCGAGTATCTCTTCACCTCGGGTACGACCGGAACGAGCAAGTGCGTCATGCTCTCGCAGAAAAATATTTTCTCGGTCGTCAACGCAGCTGCCGAGACGGTGGATTTCTGTTCCGACGACGTCGTTCTGTCGGTGCTTCCGATGCATCATACCTATGGGCTTGCCTGCATGCTTGCCGAGCTGCTCTACGGTATGAAGATCTGCATCAACGATTCGCTTCGCCACGTGCTGCGGAATATGGCGCGCTTCTCTCCGACAGGACTCGTGCTCGTGCCGCTTTTCGTTCAGACGATGTATAAGAAGATTCTCTCGGAGGTCGAGAGAAAGGGCAAAACCCGTGCCTTCAATGCGGGGATTGCCGCCTCGCGTCTGATGCTCAAGGTCGGAGTCGATCTTCGCGCCAAGCTCTTTGCCGACGTGCGCGAGGCGTTCGGCGGACGGCTTGAGAAGATCATCTGCGGCGGCGCACCGCTCAAGCCCGAGCTGATTTATGCATTCGAGGACTTCGGAATTTCGATCTACGAGGGCTACGGCATCACCGAATGCTCGCCGCTCGTTTCGGTCACGCCCTACTATAAGAGAAAATGCGGCTCGGTCGGCCCCGCCGTTCCTTGCTGCAGCGTTCGCATCGACGGCGAGACGGTAAACGATCTCGGCTTTGCCGAGGGCGAGATTCAAGTGCACGGCGACAACGTCATGCTTGGCTACGAGAACAACCCCGAGGCAAACGCAGCCTCCTTTACCGAGGACGGCTGGTACCGCACCGGTGACGTCGGGTATATGGATGCCGACGGATACGTCTATATCACCGGCCGTATGAAGTCGGTGATCGTTCTCGAGAACGGAAAGAACGTATTTCCCGAGGAGATCGAGGAGTATCTTTCGGATATTGATCTCATTGCCGAGAGCGTGGTGGTTGGCCGCCGCGCCGAGGACGACTCGATCACTCTGACTGCCATCGTCTTTGCCGCTGCCGACAAATTCGCCCCCGAGGCGACCGACGAGGAGAAGCTTGAGCAGATCCGTCTCGCCGTCCGTGCGATGAATAAGCGCCTGCCCTCCTTCAAGCAGATCAAGGAGATTGAGCTTCGCGCCGAGGAGTTTCCGAAAACGACCTCGAAAAAGATCAAGCGCCATCTCGTCAAGTAAAAAGCCTTTCGCGGAAAACGGACGATGCACTTCGTCCGTTTTCGCTTATCCGCGGCTTGCTTTTTTTGCCGCGGTGTGCTATAATCATCAGAGTTAAGAAAAAATCGGAATGAGGGGGAATCCCCTCGGGAAAGTGAGAAAACGATGAGCGTTGTGATCGGAATTGACGTTGGAGGAAGCACTACCAAAATCGTCGGCTTCCGCAGGAGGGGCGAGGGGAGCGAGCTGATCCGTCCTCTGTTCGTTCGTGCGGCAGACCCGATTACGTCGCTATACGGTGCCTTCGGAAAGTTTACGACCGAAAACGATCTGTCCCTGTCCGACGTCTCGCGCGTGATGACGACCGGCATCGGCTCGACGCATCTTACCAAGCCGATATACGATCTGCCCTGCGAGTCGGTAAAGGAGTTTGAGAGCATCGGGCGCGGCGGCCTGTATCTTTCGGGACTTGATGAGGCAATCGTCGTCAGCCTCGGAACCGGAACCGCCGTCGTGCACGCAAAGCGCGGCGGACGGGTGGAATATCTCGGCGGAACCGGCGTTGGCGGCGGTACCGTCGTCGGGCTCTCGCGGCTTCTGCTCAAGATGGACAGCGTCGAGCATATCGCGGCGCTTGCCGAGGAGGGAGACCTCTCGCGCATCGACCTTCGCATCGGGGATCTGGCGAAAAAGTCCTCGCTTGACGGAATGCCGGGCGAGATGACCGCCTCGAACTTCGGGAAGGTCAGCGACATCTGCACGCGCGGCGATATTGCGCTCGGCGTTCTCAATATGGTTTTTGAGACGGTCGGCATGGTTGCATACTTTGCGGGAAAGAGCTGCGGCATCAGCGACATCGTCGTGACCGGCAACCTGACGACGATCCCCTATTGCACCGAGATCTTCCGAGTCCTTTCGGATATGTTCCGCGTCAACTTCATTCTGCCCGAGCTTGCCCAGTTCGGTACCGTGATCGGTACGGCGCTCGTTGCACTCGGGGGTGAGGAGATTTGAATATTCTTCGCTTTCTGACGCCGAAGAGCCGCGTCGGGTATCTGTTCGAGGATTTTACGGTACGGCAGGCGCTGGAGAAGATGCATTTTCACCGCCATCACGCAGTTCCCGTCATTGATCGGCAAGGTGCGTACGTCGGGAGCGTTGCCGATGGAAATTTCCTCTGGGAGCTGTTTGAAAAGGGGGATTACGACCTCAGGGATCTTGAGAAAACGCCGCTTGCGGGACTCGTTGACCGAACCTCGAACCCCGCCGTTTCCAACGATACGCCGATTCGGATTCTGCTCGAGCGTGTCAAGAAAAACGCCTTCGTTCCGGTGGTTGACGACCGAGGCTGCTTCATCGGCATCGTGACTCGCCGCGACGTCATCAATTACTTTATTGACGACTATCTCGAAAAAAATTAAACAAATATTAAAAAATATTTGGAAAGCACTTGCAATTTTGAAAAAGCCGTGCTATAATACTTGTGGATTATGAAGATAGGATGTAAGAGTGGGTCATTCCCACTCTTACTTTTATGTTAGAGTTAAAGGAGCCTGTGCATTGAAAAAGAATATTGCCGCAACGGTGGCGGAGCTGATCTCAGAAACGGTCGTGCAGAGCGGCTGTACGCTTTGGGACGTCGAGTACGTCAAGGAGGGTGCCGATTTTCACCTTCGGATTACGATTGATAAGCCCGACGGAGTCACGATTGAGGATTGTGAGCGCGTGCACCGCAAAATTGATCCGCTGCTTGATGAGGCGGATCCGATCGAGTCGTTTTACTACCTTGAGGTTTCCTCGCCCGGGCTTGAGCGCGAGCTGAAAACCGAGGCGCATCTTCTGGCGTCGGTCGGTGAGAGGGTTGAGGTCAGACTCTTTGCCCCGCGCGACGGCGTGAAGGCCTTTTCGGGCGAGCTGCTGATGCCCGACGGGGACGGCAGGATTGCCGTATCCGACGAGGACGGGCGGACGCACCTCTTCGCCCGTGAGGAGATTGCTAAAATCAGCACGGTCTTTGTTGACTGATGCTTTTGATGATAGAGAAAGAAAGGGAAATGAGATGAACAAGGAATTTTTCGATGCGCTCGATCTGCTTGAGCGCGAGAAGGGCATTCCGAAGGAGTATATGCTCGAGAAGGTGGAGGCGGCGCTCGTCAGCGCGTTCAAGCGCGAGATCGGCGGCTCGACCAACGTGCGTATCGTCCTTGACCCGAACAAGAAGGATATGAAGGTTCTGCAGCAGAAGACGGTCGTCGAGGAGGTTGAGAATCCCGATGAGGAGATCTCGCTTGAGGATGCCAAGGCGATGAGCCGCAGAAACAAGCTCGGCTCGGTCGTCGAGTTCAAGCTCGATACCAAGAGCTTCCGCCGCCTTTCGGCGCAGGCTGCAAAGCAGGTCATCATTCAGGCGATTCGCGAGGCCGAGAGAAGCAACATGGTTCGAGCCTACGAGGAGAAGAAGGACGAGATCATCACGGCGCTGGTCGATAAGGTGGATCCCGATAACGGTACGCTCGTGCTCGAAACGGGAGAGGGAAGAGCCACGCTGCTTCGCTCCGAGCAGCTGCCGGGAGATCATTTCGAGGTCGGGGATCACGTCAAGGTGCTCGTTACCGAGGTGCGCTCGGGCGAGTCCCGCGGCCCCGTCGTTCTGCTCTCTCGCGTGCATCCCGGCTTCGTCAAGCGTCTCTTTGAGCTGGAGATTCCCGAGATCGCCGAGGGAACCGTCATCATTAAGGGCGTCTCGCGCGATGCGGGAAGTCGCTCGAAGATCGCCGTTTACTCGAGAGACCCGAACGTCGATGCCATCGGTGCCTGCATCGGTGCGCGCGGTATGCGTATCAACTCGATCGTCGAGCAGCTTGGCGGCGAGAAGATCGACCTGATTGAATACCACGAGGATCCCGAGCGCTTCGTCGCGGCGGCTCTTGCCCCCGCCGAGGTGCTTGCAACCGAGCTTGAGGGGGAGCGCACCTGTAAGGTTCGCGTGTCGCCCGACCAGCTTTCGCTTGCCATCGGTAAGGAAGGTCAGAACGCCAAGCTCGCGGCAAAGCTTACGGGTCTGAAGATCGACATCAAGGCGTGATCTCTATGCAGGTGCATAAGGAAAATACGGGGATGCAAAAGCGGAGGGTGCCCGAGCGTCGGTGCATCGGCTGCGGCGAGCATTTCCCCAAGAGCAGTCTCATTCGGATCGTTCGGACGCCGGATGGGACGGTGAAGCTCGATTTCGTCGGAAAGGTCTCGGGGCGCGGCGCATATCTTTGCAGAGACGTGCGTTGCTTCCGTTTGGCCCGTCGGGCGAAGCGAATCGAGCAGAATTTGTCGGTGGCGATTCCGGAATCGCTCTGCGACGAGCTGGAGACCGAGCTTCTTGAGAGCGGAGAGCGCTGAAAGAGGAACGGTCGAGGTGACCGAACGGTTTTACGGTATGCTGGGGCTTTGCAGGCGAGCTGGAAAGACGGTGCTCGGCACCGAGATGATCTGCAAGCAGATGCGGGAGAAGAGAAAGCCCGTTCTCGTCCTGATCGCCTCGGACGTATCGGAAAACACCATGAGCAAACTGATCGGCAAAAGCATATTTTACAAAATTCCGTACCTGATCCCCAACGTAGGGGGACAGATGCTTGCCGAGCGCCTCGGGAGATCCGGATTTCTCGCGGCAGTGGCGATTCTGGACGGCGGCTTTGCCGTCGAGCTGCGGAATTCTTGTAAGAGAAGGGAATCCTCCGACGAGGAGGACGGCTCTCCCGGGGGAGAGTCGGGGGTGTGAAATATGGCAAAGAAAATTACCGAAATTGCGAAGAGCTTTGATCTGAAAACCAAGGACGTGATCGACTGGATGAAGCCCTACGGAAGCGAGAAGAAGGCAGGCGCGGCTCTCGACGAGCTTGAGCTTGACATCTTTTTGCAGACGATGACGCTTGCAAATCAGCTCGAGAATATTAAGGATTACGTGAGCGGCGCGGCAAAGCTGATCTCGGATGCGCCGAAGCCCGCGCCGAAGCCCGCCGAGGCAAAGCCCGAGCCCAAGCCCGCGCCCAAGCCCGCCGAGGCAAAGCCCGCGCCGAAGCCCGCCGAGGCAAAGCCCGCACCGAACCCCGTCCCCGGGGCAGAGGGAAAGCCCGTCCGCCCGAGACCGGAGGAGAGGGCTCGCGCGGCGGCACCCGTCCGTGCGGGTGAGCCCCCTCGCCGTCCCGTGCAGGGCGGAATCGGCACCAGAGACGCAAGGGGCTCCGCACAGCCCCAGCGCCGCCCGGGCCAGGGACCGCAAAAGCCCCTTGGCGTCAACCGCGACGATATCGAGCGCCGTATGCGCGAGTTCCGTGAGCAGCAGTCGAAGCAGTCTGCGCGTGAGGAGGAGCTTCGCCGCGAGATGAGAAGCCGCCGCGATGCCGAGCGCAGGGCAGAGGCCGAGCGCCGCGCCGCCGAGGAAGCACAGCGCGCCAAGGCAAGAGCCGCCGAGACTCCCGCCGCCGCCAAGGCCGCCGCCAAGGCAGAGCGCGCACAGAGCGCGGCAGTGCAGCAGACGAGAAAAGAGGTTAAGCCCCTTCAGAAGAAGGCTCCCGTTGATCGCTTCAGCGGCTTTGAGACGTCGAAGCTTCAGTCGGGGGCGCAGAAGCCTCAGCCCAAAAAGGACGAGGGACGCGAGGGCAAGCAGAACAGCAAGAGAATCGTTCTGACGGGCGGTGCGGGAGACGGCGCCGGCGAGGTGATTGCCGCTGCCGCACCCAAGACCCGTATCGTCGATACCCGTACCACCTCGGTCGATCTTTCGAAATACGACGAGCGCATTGAGGGAACCTACTCGGGGCACTCCGACAACCGCGCCGGCAAGCAGAAGATCAAAAAGCAGGATACCCGTCTCCAGGGCAAGAGTGCCAAGGAGAAGGAGCGCATGGCGCACGAGAAGATGCGTAAGATGCAGGAGGAGCTCGCTCGAAAGAAGCCCCTTTCCATTACCGTTCCCGACGAGATTACGGTCGGGGAGCTTGCAACCCGTCTGAAAAAGACCGCGGCAGAGGTCGTCAAGCATCTGATGATGCTCGGCGTGATGGCAAGCGTCAATCAGACCATCGACTACGATACCGCCTACCTTGTTGCCGAGGAGCTCGGAGCGAAGGTGACGCGCGAGGTCGTTGTGACGATCGAGGAGCGTCTCTTTGACGATTCCGCCGATGCCGAGGCGGATCTGATCCGCCGTTCGCCCGTCGTCTGCGTCATGGGACACGTTGACCACGGTAAGACCTCTCTGCTGGACGCCATCCGTCACACCAGCGTGACCAAGGGCGAGGCGGGAGGCATCACTCAGCACATCGGTGCGTATCGAGTCAGGATCGGCGACAACGATCTGACCTTCCTCGATACCCCCGGCCACGAGGCGTTTACCGCGATGCGTGCAAGAGGCGCGCAGGCGACCGATATTGCCATTCTCGTCGTCGCCGCAGACGACGGCATCATGCCCCAGACCATCGAGGCGATCAACCATGCCAAGGCGGCGGGCATCGACATCGTGGTTGCCATCAACAAGATGGATAAGCCGCAGGCAAACCCCGATCAGGTCAAGCAGGAGCTGACCAAATACGAGCTCGTTCCCGAGGAGTGGGGCGGCGACGTCATCTGCGTGCCGGTCTCGGCTCTGACGGGAAGCGGCATCGAGGATCTGCTTGAGAGCGTTCTGCTCGTTGCCGAAATGAAGGAGCTCCGCGCCAATCCGAACCGCCGCGCCAAGGGTCTTGTCATCGAGTCGAGACTCGACCGCGGAAGAGGTCCGGTTGCGACCGTTCTCGTGCAGAACGGAACGCTGCATCACGGCGATATCGTCATCGCGGGCACGGCGGTCGGCCGCGTTCGCGCCATGATCGACGATAAGGGCCGCACCATCAAGGAGGCGGGCCCCTCGGTTCCGGTTGAGATCATCGGTCTTTCGGAGGTTCCGGTTGCGGGCGACGAGCTCGCCGCGGTCGAGGACGAGAAAATGGCGAGAAGCCTTGCCGAGCAGCGCCGCGACAGAGCAAAGCAGGAGGAGTTCAAGGCCAATTCCCGCGCTAACCTCGACGACCTCTTTGCACAGATCGGAGAGGGTACGAAGAAGCTTGACATCATCGTCAAGGCCGACGTCGACGGAAGCGCCGAGGCGGTCAAGGCGTCGCTTCTCAAGCTCTCGACCGAGGAGGTGCGCGTCAGCGTGATCCACGCCGCCGTCGGCGGAATCACCGAGAACGACGTTATGCTTGCCGCCGCATCGAACGCCATCATCGTCGGCTTCAATGTCCGTCCCGATAAGGCGGCGATTGACAGCGCCGAGCGACAGGGCGTGGATATCCGCACCTACCGTATCATTTACGATTGCATCGAGGAGATTACCGCCGCGATGAAGGGAATGCTCGCGCCGAAGTTCCGCGAGGCTCTGCTCGGACACGCAGAGGTCAGAGCGACCATCCGCGTGCCGAACGTCGGTACGATCGCAGGCTCGTACGTTCAGGACGGTAAGATCACCCGTAATGCAAGCATTCGTATCGTCCGCGACGGTATCGTGATTGCCGAGGATAAGATCGGCTCGCTCCGCCGCTTCAAGGACGACGTCCGCGAGGTTGCCCAGGGCTACGAGTGCGGCGTTGGGCTTGAGCGCTTCAACGATATCAAGGAAGGTGATATCCTCGAGGCGTACGTCATGGAAGAGATCAAGGAGTAAGCGGTGCTTCGACTTGACAGACTGCTTACGTCCACGGGCGCCGTCTCCCGCAAGGAGGCGGCGCTCGCCGTCCGACGCGGCGAGGTGTCGGTTGACGGCGCTCCCGTTCGGGATCCCGCGGCAAAGATCGACGAGACCCGTGCCGCCGTTACCTTTAGGGGACAACCCCTTTCCTTCAAGCGCCATCTCTATATCATGCTCAATAAGCCCCGGGGCTACGTCAGCGCCACCGACGACAGGAGCCTGCCGTACGTCCTTGAGCTGCTTTCGCCCGAGCATCGTCGCCGCGGTCTTTTCCCGGTCGGACGGCTCGACCGCGATACCACGGGGCTGCTCATCATGACCGACGACGGAGAAACGGCGCACCGCCTGCTCTCCCCGAAGCGCGGAGTCGAGAAGGTCTACCGCTTTACCTGCTCAAAGGAGCTGACCGATGCGGATGAGGCTCGCCTTCGCTCGGGAATTGCCATCGACGGGGGAGACGTCTGCCGTCCCGCCTATCTTTCCCCGGACCGAGACCGCCTTTCCGGAACCGTTACCCTGACCGAGGGGAAGTACCACGAGGTGAAGCGCATGTTCCGCGCCCTCGGAAACGAAATTTTAACGCTCGAGCGAATCTCCTTTGCGGGACTGCCGCTCGATTTTGCCCTGCCGCGCGGCGCGTGGCGCGAGCTTGACGGAACCGAAACCGAAAAGCTCCTGTCCGCCGCACGGCGCGACCGAACCGAAAGGGAAGACCAATGAACGTGATTGAAACGCTTGCATCCGAGCTCGGACTCTCCGAGGAGCAGGTTGCCAAAACCGTCGAGCTGATCGACGAGGGGAATACCATCCCCTTTATCGCCCGTTACCGTAAGGAGGTGACGGGAAGCCTGGACGATCTCAAGCTTCGTGAGCTTGACGACCGTCTGACCTATCTCCGCAATCTCGAAAAGCGCCGTGAGGAGATCTCCTCGCTGATCGACGGTCAGGGAAAGCTCACACCCGAGATCGTCTCGGCACTCGCGCGCGCAAAGACGCTCGTGGAGCTGGAGGATATCTATCTCCCCTTCCGTCCGAAGCGTAAGACCCGTGCGAGCGTGGCGCGCGAGAGGGGGCTTGAGGGGCTTGCCGCTCTCATCATGGAGCAGAGGGATGCCTACGAGGGGGATCTTCGGACGCTTGCCGCTCCCTACGTGTGCGAGGAGAAGGGCGTTGATTCGCCCGAGGCGGCGCTTTCGGGAGCGTCCGACATCATCGCCGAGGATATCTCGACGACCGCCGAGTACCGCAAGATGCTCCGAGAGCTGACCTATGCCGAGGGCTCGATTGAGACCAAGGCGGCAAAGGACGAGCACTCGGTTTACGCGAACTACTACGATTTTTCCGAACGCCTCTCGCGCCTGCGTCCGCACCGCGTGCTTGCTATTAACCGCGGCGAGAAGGAGGAGTTTTTGCGCGTGTCGATCGTGCTTGACGGAGAGCTTGCCAAGGCGCGCCTCGGCTCCTTTGTCATCACCAATCGCAAAACTCCCGTCCTCGGATTCCTTACCGAGGCGATCTCGGACAGCTACGACCGTCTGATCTTCCCCTCGATTGAGCGTGAGATCCGTGCCGAGCTCTTCGACGATGCCTCGGAGGGCGCTATCAAGGTCTTTGCCGAGAATCTTCGGAATCTGATCATGGCGGCGCCGCTCAAGGGAAAAACGGTGCTTGGCTACGATCCCGGTTACGCCCACGGCTGTAAGCTTGCCGTCGTTGACCGAACCGGAAAGGTGCTTACCACGACCGTTATCTACCCGACCGAGCCGCGCCGTCAGATCGACAAGAGCCGCGAGGTCGTGCTCGGACTCATCCGCAAATGGGGCGTTGACGTGATTGCCATCGGAAACGGAACCGCCTCGCGTGAGAGCGAGCAGTTCATCGCAAGCGAGGTGCTCCCGAATGCAAGCCGCCCCGTCAAGTACGTCATCGTCAGCGAGGCGGGTGCCTCGGTCTATTCGGCATCCAAGGCGGGCGCCGAGGAGTTTCCCGACTTTGACGTCAACGTCAGAAGCGCCGTTTCGATCGCAAGACGCCTGCAGGATCCGATGGCAGAGCTCGTCAAGATCGAGCCCAAGGCAATCGGCGTCGGGCAGTATCAGCACGACATGAAGCAGAACCGTCTCTCCGATGCGCTCGGCGGCGTCGTCGAGGATTGCGTCAACAGCGTCGGCGTTGATCTCAATACCGCCTCGTATTCGCTTCTTTCCTATATCTCGGGCATCAGCCTCGCCGCCGCCAAGAACATCGTTGCCTACCGCGAGGAGAACGGCGAATTTTTAAGGCGCTCCGAGGTGAAAAAGGTCTCGAAGATCGGAGCCAAGGCGTACGAGCAGTGTGCGGGCTTCCTTCGCGTCGTGGACGGTGACGAGATCCTGGATAACACCGGCGTGCACCCCGAATCCTACTCGGTTGCGCGGGCGCTTCTCGCTCGCTTCGGTTATACCGACGACGACGTCCGCGAGGGCAAGCTGGCGGAGCTTTCCGAAAAGGTCAAGCGCTTCGGGGGCGCCAAGCTCGCCTCGGAGCTCGGATGCGGCGAGCCGACCCTGCTCGACATCGTTGCCGAGCTTGAAAAGCCGGGGCGTGACATCCGCGACGAGGCACCCGCTCCCGTCCTTCGCAGCGACGTGCTTGACGTCAAGGATCTCACCGAGGGCATGGTCGTGACCGGAACGGTTCGCAACGTCGTTGACTTCGGCGCCTTCGTGGACATCGGCGTGCATCAGGACGGCTTGCTTCACGTTTCGGAGATCGCCGATCGCTTCGTCCGCCACCCGAGCGAGGCAGTGTCGGTCGGAGACGTCGTCGAGGTAAAGATTAAAAGCGTGGATCTGACCAATCCCAAGCGCCCGAGAATCGGACTCACCAGACGCGGTCTTGCATCCAAGTCTTGATTTTAATGAATTAAAACAGTCTTGGAGCTGCGTTTTCGGTTCGTTCAATAGTTTTCTGTGATTTTTAGCACCCTGCACAAAAACGAAAGGGAAAGTTTGTCGCATTCACCACTTGGCAAAATCCCCTGTTTTTGTTATAATAAACATGCTTGAATTTTGATTTTTAGATGGAGGATATTCAAATGGCAAGCCTTTCCTTAAAGCACATTTTTAAGAGATACCTCGGCGGCGTCGTTGCCGTCTCGGACTTCTGCCTTGAGATCAAGGACAAGGAGTTTCTCGTTCTCGTCGGACCTTCCGGATGCGGTAAGTCAACGACGCTTCGTATGATCGCAGGTCTTGAGGAGATCTCCGAGGGTGAGCTCTACATCGGCGACCGTCTCGTAAACGACATTGCACCGAAGGATCGCGATATTGCGATGGTGTTCCAGAACTACGCTCTGTATCCGCATATGACCGTGTTTGAGAACATGGCGTTCGGTCTGAAGCTCCGCAAGGTGCCGAAGGAGGAGATCAAGCGCCGCGTTGAGGAGGCTGCAAGAATCCTTGACATCGAGCATCTGCTTGAGAGACGTCCGAAGGCTCTTTCGGGCGGTCAAAAGCAGCGTGTCGCGCTCGGCCGTGCAATCGTCCGTAACCCCGCGGTCTTCCTTCTCGACGAGCCGCTTTCCAACCTCGATGCAAAGCTTCGTGCGAGCATGAGAACCGAGCTGACTAAGATCCACCAGAAGGTCGGAACCACCTTTGTGTACGTCACGCATGACCAGACCGAGGCTATGACGATGGCAACCAGAATCGTCGTTATGAAGGACGGTCTGATCCAGCAGGTGGATACTCCTCAGAACCTTTACGATCTCCCTGTTAACATCTTCGTTGCAGGCTTTATCGGAACTCCCCAGATGAACTTCATCACCTGTACGCTTGAGAAGAAGGGCGATGATCTGTACCTGACCTGGGGCAAGAACTCTGTCAAGCTTCCCGCAGATAAGGCGAACAACCCCGCACTCAAGGAGTACATCGGCCAGCAGGTCGTTGCAGGTATCCGTCCCGAGTGCATCCACGATGAGCCGATGTATCTGCAGAACATGGCAGACAGCGTGATCGACGCCGCCGTTGAGGTTACCGAGCTGATGGGTGCCGAGATTTATCTCTACCTCGGCTTTGACGGCCAGGAGGATGCAACCAACGGAAAGAGCATCATCGCACGCGTATCCTCGCGCAGCAAGGCTCGCGCAGGCGACAACATTCAGGTTGCGCTGGATACCTCTCGTGTCCATATCTTTGATAAGGATACCGAGAAGTGCATCATCCACTAAGAGGACGGAGCATCCGTCTTTCGTATCTCCGAGCGAAAAGCAAGGGAAGGTGTTGGGGTTTGTCCCTACACCTTCCTTTTTCTTTGTATATCAAATTTTTAAGGTTGAAAACCTGCGGTTTTCTCCATTTTCGTTGCTTTTCGCTCTATCGCCGTTTCCTCGATCGGCGGGAGTCTAAGCAGACTCAAAACGATAAGGCTTTCAGAGTCAAGCAGCGGCGTCTGCTTCGGCAAAAAAATTGAAAAATCCGCATATATTACCGCAAATTTTCGCCTTGTATCCACCTGCTGTTTGCTCTCTCTAAACGGCTTCGCACCTCGCGGCGAAGCCGTTGTCGATGGATTTGGGTGGCGCGAGGCGCAGACACGTTGCGACTTGTCAAGCCGAGTGGCGCACAAAGAGGCGGGGACGGCTCGCCGTGAGGCTTGTCGTTTTGGGTCTGCTTAGACTCTAGTACGCCTCTCGCTCGTCAGCCGCCGATTTCTGCTCGAAACCCGAAGCGCTCCTGCGGTATGTATAGCCGTTACGGAGTGCGCGCTGTCCGCATTCGGCATCTCCCGGCGAAAAGCAAGCGCTCCGACTCTTTTTTGAGTCGGAGCGCTTTGTTATATAACGGATGATATTTTAGTCTGTGAGAATAAACTCGAGTCCGTCAAGGGAAAGGCGCGAGCCGACGTCAACCGACGGGGGCAAAAGCGCCATGGCGATGAAAAGCTCCTCGCCGGCTTCGTCGACGAGCGTGGCGTATTCACCCGAGACGTCTTTGACGGTCAGAATCCTTGCAGCTTCCATGGAGTCTCCTTTATTTGTGATAGCGACGTCCGGCGTTGATGGTTGCGGCGCGGTAGAGCGCCTCGCAGAGGATCAGGCGCATGAGCTGATGCGGAAAGGTCATGCGTGAGACCGAAAGCCGAAGATCAGACGCCGCCTTGACGCGAGGGGAGAGCCCGTGCGAGCTTCCGATGATAAAGACGAGCTTTCCGCTTGACATTCCTGCGCACGCCATATAGGCGGCAAGCTCCTCGGATGTAAGCTCCTTTCCCTCAACGCACAGGGAAACGGTTACAGCGCCGCGCGGGATGCGCGAGAGGATGGCGTCGCCCTCGCGCTCAAGCGCACGGGAAACGGCGGCGGCGTCGGATTCGTTTGCAATCCGCTCCTCCGGCAGGTGTACTTCGCTGACCTGTGCGTATGCCGAAAGGCGGCGCAGATACTCGGCAACACCCGCGCGAAGGTAATCCTCCTTCAGGTTGCCGAGGGTGACAAGGGTGATGGAAAGCATTACAGACTCCTAAAGAAGTTGATAAAATACTCGCCCCAGAAGAGGTAGAGAATATCCAGTCCGATGACGAGCAGGAGTGGAATGAGGAGCATGAGCATCCAGGCGGTTGACTCCCTTCGCCGATCGCGCTGCGCGAGATATTGCTTGCGCTCCTCGAGCGACATCGTCGGCACGAGCATATCGAGAGTAACGCCGTTCCTCGTGAAGCCGTAGTTCGCAAGCACGTAGGCGAAGCCAAGGAGAATCGCAGCTCCGTAGAAAAACAGGAAGGCGTAGGGATAAAGGCGGCAGCTGCCGTAATAGAGAAGTGCGACGGCAACCGTAATGGCAAGGATGAAAAGGAGCGTTCTCAGCCGCTTGCGGCGATCGCGTGCCTTGGCATCGAGCTGCTCCTCGGCTGCCCTGCGCCGAGCATTCTTGTAGGTGCGGTTTTCTTTTCCCATCAGACGATCTCCCGCGCCTCGATATAGTAACGCTTTTCATACGCCTCGCCCATTGAAAAGGTCTTGCGCGGGAGCGCTCCGTGTGCCGAGACTTCCGGGAAGAGCTCCTGCTTCTCCATGCCGTCGAAAAGGAAGCCGACGGCGTGATTTTCCTTGGCGATCGAGCGAAGCGAGTCCTTTCCGTGAATGTAATCAATCTCGCCCTTTCCCTCTGCCCGAATAAAGTCGGCAAGGAAGCTGTCGAGCGCGCCAACCGCGAGACGGTGGCGTTTCTTTGAGATTTTGACGGGGGTTTCCTCGCCCGATGGGAGAATGACGGTCATCTCAAAGCCATCCCCCGCCTCCTTTTCAAGAGCCGAAAGAAGGGCGGACGGATCGGCGTTAAAGAGCGCGCGATAGATCGGATGGAAGGCGAGTGCGGGCGAGTCAAGCGCGCAGAGCTCAACGAGCGCATAGCGCGCAGGGTGAGAGAGCGCCGTATCTCCGAGCTGCTCCCTGAGAGCCGTGAAATGCGCCTTGGCGGTGGCGAGCGAGTGGTTTCCGTCTCCCACGGCGTAAAGGAGCGGTGCCTCGGGGCACGCCGCCGAGGCTCTCTGCTCCTCGGCATCGAGTGCCTCGGTCAGTCGGGCGCGGAGCTCGCTCGGCACGAGATATCCCGTTACGCGGCCGCCGCCGAGCAGAAGCTCGGTGTCGTATAGCGGCTTTGCCGCTCCGACGAGGGCGCGCAGGGGGGCGAAGATCTCCTCTCCGTGCTCAACGAGAAGCATCACGTGCGGAAGCTCAAGGCAGGCGTCGCGGCGAATGTCGAGACGCGGCGGAATCCGCTCGGTAACGGTTCCCTCGGTCGGGCGGATCGGGCTCTTCGTTCCCTTTTCGTACTCGTAGTCCAGCAGATCCATTGCCGAGACGAGTCCCTCGCGCACGGGTCCGCCCGCGCCGCTCTCGCGGCGGAGATAGATCATCGAATCGGGATGCGGTACAAGAAGCTCACGACGGTATCTCTCCATTGCCGAAAGGACTGCCGGGAGTCGCTCACTCCGCTCGGAGAGATAGATCTCCGGCAGGATCATGCGAAGAGTCGAGGGGGCATCCCCGACCGCACTCTCCAGCGCCTGCCAATAGGCGGGCTCGCTCGTGTACTGATCGCAGGCAATCGTGGCGTAGCGCCGTGCATCAACCTTGTCAAAATCGGGGAGCAGGATGGTTGCGGGATAGAGTCTTGGCATACTTCCTCCAAAAAAAATATTGAAAAAAACGACATAAAAATGATCGGTCGACGTATAAGTTGGCGCGACCGTATCATACTAAACACAGCAGAGCACGAAGGAAAACGGGTGGTTGACAGCTCGAACGCCGACGCGACTTTGCTGTCGGTGTCGGTCCGTTTCTTCGCCTTTGGCGAGGGGGGAGCTTTGGCGTGCGGCTCTTTTGCCGACGCTTGTCAACGATACCGAGTCCACCGCACGGGTCTTTCAAACGGGAGACTGCTTTGGTCGGCTATGCGACCGTTTCGGTAGCCGACGGTAGATCGGTGGGGCGCCTCTGCACGGGGGTTTTCGTGCAGAGGCGTTTTTTTCGTTATTTCATTCGAACGAGCGTTGTGAGAAGCTCGCCGAGGGCGTCGCAAAGCGCTCCGAGCTCGGCATCCGTCGTGCGATGGGAAAGACTGACGCGAACGGTCGAGTCCGCCTCGCGCTCCGAGAGTCCGAAGGCGGCGAGCGCGGGGGTGGAGTGCCGTCCGTGCGACGAGCAGGCAGAGCCGCTCGATACGTAAATGCCGCGTGCCGAGAGGGCGTGGAGCATCGTCTCGCTTTTGATGCCCGGCAGGGTGATTGAGAAAATATGCGGTGCCGAGCGCTCGGCACGGTTGAGCTTCAGCTCCGTGAGGCGCGGATCGCCCGTAAGGCGGTCAAGCAGGGCGTGCGAGAGCTCGGCGAGCCGCCGCGCACGCTGTGCAAGCTCTCTGTGCCCCTCTCTTGCCGCCGCCGCAAAGGCGGCGATGCCGGGGACGTTTTCGGTGCCCGAGCGAAGTCCAAGCTCCTGTCCTCCGCCGAGGACGATGGGGGAAACCCCTTTATTTTTGATCATTTCGCGGTCGATCCAAAGAGCTCCGACACCCTTCGGCCCCTCAATTTTATGAGAGCTTACCGTCAGCATCGAGAGCCCGAGCGCGCGGGGGGAGATCGGCATCTTCAGATATGCCTGCGTTGCATCGGCGTGAAGAATCGCATCGGGACAGCTTGCCCTGAGAATGCGGGAGACGGCGGCAAGATCGTAGAGCGCACCGGTTTCGTTGTTGACGAGCATCATGGTTGCCAAAATCACGCTCTTATCCGCCGCTTTCGCAAGAGTCTCAAGGTCGAGCGCTCCGTTTCGGGTCGGGATCTCAACGATTTCAAAGCCGCGCCGCCGAAGCATCTCGAGCGGTACGCCCACTGAGGCGTGCTCACCCGCCGTCGTCAGAATCCTTTTTCCGCGGAAGCGCTCCTTTGCCTCGGCACGGCCGAGAATGGCAAGATTGTTCGACTCGGTGCCGCTCGCGGTAAAGATCACCGCGCCGTCGCGGTCGCCGAGCGTCGAAAGAAGCGTTTTCCGCGCATCGGTCAGATACCGCTCGGCGCTCCGACCGACGGCGTGCAGCGACGAGGGGTTTCCGAAGTCCTCGCGCGCTACGCGGAGATAGGTTTCGAGCGCCGTCTCCGAGGGACGGGTCGTGGCGCTGTTATCAAGATAGATTTCGTTCATATCAGTCAAAACGGAAGGCGTCCAGAATGGCAGCCAGCTCACCGCGATGCGCCTCGAGCCGCTCTGCCGCCTCGCTCTCGCTTCCGCCGTTTGCCGTCATCGTTACGGTATAGAGTCCGGACTTCGTCAGCCCCTTGTTGCGAAGGATCAGAACCTCGGCAAAGCGGTAACAGACACCGTCAAGGGTCGCGGTAAACTCGTAGCGGAAGGCGGTGCAGCCGTCAACCCTTTGCATCACGTAATCGTTTTTTCCAAGGCTCGGATCATTCTCGTCCTTGAAAGCGGCATCGTCGGGAATGAGCTTGGTGCAGGTGTCGAAAAGCGCCTCGTATTTGGTCAGCCGCTCCATGACGTACTCGTCAACCGAGGTAACGCTGTCGGGGTAGCAGTAAAAGGCGGTAACGCTCGTTCTGTCGGTGGGATCGTACGCCGAGGTGATGCCGATCATGAGATCGAGCTTGTAACTCTCGGGCACAAACAGGCGATAGTTCGTGATGTGCGGGTCGGACGCCAGGAGCATGCCGTCGATCGGCGTGGGGGATTCGGGGACGGGGGCGTCGACCCGATCGGCAAAGGAAAAGACCTGAAGCGTTTTCCGAAAATCCTCGAGATGATCGGTGTAGGCAACCAGCCCCGTCACGCTCTCGGTCATGCGTGCGGTATAGGTGAGCACCGCTACGCCCGCAGTGAGGTCCTCGGCATTGCGCGGCACGTAGACCTGCATCGCGCGGTAATCGGTTTCCCCACGGCGAAAGCTGTATACGTAGGTCGGTGCCTCGCGGCCGTCGATCTCCTGCAAAACGGGGTAATCCGCCTCAAGGACAGCGTTCTCCCCAAGCTCGGTAAGATCGAGATGCGCCGATACGTACTCCGAAATGCTCGCCTCGGTCGGATACACGACGTAGCCCGAGATCGAGGTGGGGTCAAGACGCGACAGAGTCGCCAGCATAACACCGGTCGTGCCGTCGCGGAAGGTGGTGTATTGCTCGGGCACGTAAAGGAGCATTCCGTCCTGCTCCTTATCCGAGAGCAGCTTCATGCCGGGGGGCGTGTCCCCTGTGCCGCAGGATGAAAGAGCAAGCAGCAAAATCGCAAGGGAGAGTGCAAGAGAGATCAACCTTTTCATAGTAGCTCCTTTCTTATTTTGTCATCGCGTCCAGTACGGCACGAACCGCCGTGAGAACGCCGTATTTTCCGCTCTCATAGGTCAGTCCCCCCTGAAAATAGGCGTTGTAGGGGGCGCGGATCGGTCCGTCGGCGGAAAGCTCGAGCGACGCGCCCTGTACGAAGGTACCGGCCGCCATAATCACGGGGTCGCCGTAGCCCGGCATTGCCCAGGGCTCGCAGGTAACGAAGGCGTCAACGGGTGAGCCTGCCTGAATGCCGCGAACGAGCGAGATGAGAAGCTCGGGCGAGCCGCAGCGTACCGTCTGTATGATGTCCGAACGGCGGGTCTGCCAGCTCGGCTCGCAGGAAAGCCCGATTTTCTCGAAGAGGTAGGCGGCGAGATGCGCCGTTTTCAGCGCCTCGGCAACGGTATGCGGTGCGTAGAAAAAGCCCTTGTAGAGCGAGCGGTTCTGCCCGAGCGAGGCGCCGATCTCGGTGCCGACGCCGGGGGCGGTCAGTCGGTAGCCAACCAGCTCGACGGCACGGCTTGTCCCCGCAAGGTAGCCGCCCGACTCGGCCATGCCACCGCCGGGATTTTTTATAAGAGAGCCGATCATCAGATCTGCCCCGACCGCCGTCGGCTCCCTTAACTCGGTAAATTCGCCGTAGCAGTTATCAACGACGACGAATGCCGACGAGCGTTCGTGCACGAGCGCGGCAAGCTCTCCGATCTCGTTAACCGAGAGGGTGGGGCGGTCCATATAGCCCTTTGAGCGCTGCAGAAAGACGACCTTCAGACGGCTGCCGATGCGCTCAATCGCCGCCTCGATGCCGTCCCGATCGGGGCTGCCGTCGGGAAGAAGCGACACCTGCTCGTAGCTCACGCCAAAGTCGGAGAGCGATCCGCGCCCCGCCTCGCCCGAGATGCCGATGACCTCGTCGAGCGTATCGTAGGGCTTGCCGGTGATCGAGAGCATGACGTCTCCCGGACGGAGCAGGGCGAACAGCCCGATCGTCAAGGCGTGCGTTCCGCTTGCAATGCTGTGCCGAACGATCGCCGCCTCGGCGCCGAAAACGTCGGCGTAGATGCGATCGAGCGTGTCACGCCCCGCGTCGTCATAGCCGTAGCCGTTGGTCGAGCCAAGCATCGTCTCGGAAACGCGATGCTTGCGAAAGGCAGAGAGCACTCGCTCGGTCAGAGCCGCCGAGCGCTCGCCGATCTCGGTAAAAAGAGGAGCAAGCTTTTCCTCTGCCTCACGCACCAGATTCGGCAGATCGCTTTTTTTGATGTCGGTCATGTCTTTTCTTTTCCTTTTCCGTCGAGTCCGAGCAGATGGCGAAAGCGTCTGCTCCGCTCGGTATAGTTTTGAAATTCGTCGTAGCTCGTGCAGGCAGGGGACAAGAGGAGCAGATCGCCCTCCCGAAGCGTCGCGGCAGCCGAAAGAACCGCCTCGTCAAAGCGCTCGCACCGCGTCAGCGCTCCGCGATAGGGACTTTTTGAGATGGCTTCGTAAAGGCGCTTCCCCTCGCGCCCGAAGGTGAAGATTGCGTGTACGCGAGAGTCGAGAGCCTCAAGCAGGGGCGCAAGAGAAAGATTTTTAGAGGCTCCGCCAAGGAGCAGAACGATGGAATCGCCTTCCGCCGCCCGAAGGGTGGTCGCCGTTCGACTCGGAGTTGAGTCGATCGAGCTGTCAATGCAGAGCGCACCGTGACAGAAGCCGATCGCCGTCATGCGATGCGGCACCGCGGTGAAGCCGCGGACGGCGTTTTCCATCGCCTCGCCCGAGACGAGGCCGTCACAGAGCGCGGCGGCGGCGAGAAGATTTTTAAGATTATGCTCGCCCTGAAGCCGAAAGCCCGAGAGCGAAGCGAGCCGTCTCGTCTCCCCCGACGCCTCGCGGCAAAGAAGCTCGCCCGCACGCGGGAAATAGAGCCTCGCAGGGTAGGGCGTTTCGGCTTCGCAGAGCGAAAAAAGATGCACAATCCCCGAAAACCCCTTAGCAAGACGGGCAAGAGAGAGGGGGAGAATCGGGAGCGTGCCGTCCGAGAGGACGGTTTGCTTTGCCGCAAAATAGGCATCAGCCGTGCCGTGAAAATCGAGATGGTTTTCCGTAAGATTCAAAATGGCGGCGCGGCTCGGGATGCCGCTCGGACGGCTAAGCGGGAAGGCGTCGAGCAGCTGAAAGCTTGAGAGCTCAAGAAGCGCAAGCTCGGCGTCGGTTTGCCCGAGCGTCGGCAGAAGCGACACGCCGATATTTCCGCCGAGAAGCGCTCTCCTTCCGCCCTCGGTCAGCATTCGGTGGGCGAGGGAGACCGTCGTCGTCTTTCCGTCGCTCCCGGTAACGCCGATCGAGGGGATCGTCGCCGCCGAAAACCAGAGTCCGATCTCGTTTGTGACGACAGCGCCCCCTGCCCGTGCAAGGCGAACGGCGGGATGCCGCTCGGGAATCCCGGGCGAGCGGACGAGGAGCCCGAAGGAGAGCCCGGCGAGATCCTCGACGAGCACGGCGCCGCCCCGGACGAGCCGCTGCGCTGCCTCACTCCTCCTTTCCTCAAGGAGATATAGGGGGCGGACACCGTGGGAAAGCAGATGCTCTGCCGCCGAACGTCCCGAGATACCGAGTCCGAGTACGGCGGCGCCGCGCTGTTTGGCAATATCGAGAAGCCGATCCATCGTTCCTCCGAAGCAAAAAAACCTACACTATATTATATGTGATTTTCACCTCGATTGCAACAAAAACCAAGAAAATTTACAGAGAGTTCGGAATATTTTTCGGTTTTTGGGGGAAAGGGGCTTGCAGGCGGAGAAACGAGCCGCATCTGTAACCTCGGTTCAGATGCGGCTCGCTTTTACTGTTTCCTCTCGTACAGCCGATCGGCAAGAGAGAGCTTGGGAACGATATGACGGTCAAGCCCGTCGCGGTAATAGCGGAGATCGTCGCCCTGTGCAATCTCTTTGACGAGCACCGTCTCCGAGGGTACCCCGAGCGCGACGGCAAGATCAATTCGCATACTGCCGTCAATCCCGAATCGCTCGGCGATGGCAGAACGGTCGATCGAAAGGAACATACATCCGCCGTAGCCAAGCGCGGAAGCGGAAATCAAAATCGTCTGGGCGGTGATGCCGAGGTCGATCTCGGGGCAGGGCGCCTCGGACGGCGAGAGCAAGAGCACCCATGCCGTCGGCGCTTCGTCCTTGCTCGGACCCTGCCAATCGGTAAGATATGCCGCCCACCTCGCGTGCTCGGTCACAAAATCCACCTCGGCACGCTCGGTGACGGGCAAAAACCGTATGCTCTGGAGATTCGCCCCCGAGGGGGTGAGACGTGCCGTATCAAGAAGTTCAAGCAGCGTCTCACGCGATAGGGGGGCGGTATTATCAAAACGGCGGTACGACCGCGTTTTTTCGATTAGCTCCCGAATTTCCATCTTACTGAAGTCCCGCAAGCGTCTCGCGCAACGCCGCCTCGGTCGCGCGGTATTTCTCGAGCTTGGCACGCTCTGCCTCAACGACGGCGGCAGGCGCCTTCGAGGTGAAGCCCTCGTTTGCGAGCTTGCCCTCGGTGCGCTTGATCTCTCCCTCAATCTTGGAAAGCTCGGCGGAGAGCCGTGCCTTTTCCTTCTCAAGATCCACGAGGTCCGAGAGCGGAATATAGACGGTGGCGGAATCGGTGACGATGCTGACGGCGCCCTCCGCCGAGTAGGTATCGACGAGCTCAATCTCGGATGCCGAGGCGAGCTTTGCAAGGTACGCCTGCGCGTGGCGGAAGGTCTCTTGATGCTTCGTCACGATAAAGAGCTTGGTACGGCGCGAGGGGGGGACGTTCCGCTCCGCGCGTCGGTTGCGGATACCGCGGATCACGGCGATCACGCGATCCATCTCCGCCTCCTCGGTCGGGAAGCTCATCGCGTCGCACGCCGTTGGGTAGGCCGAGACCATAATGCTCTCGCCCTCGTGCGGCAGAGAGAGGAAAATCTCCTCGGTGATGAAGGGCATATAGGGGTGCAAAAGCTTCAGAGTATCGGTCAGAACGCGCACGATTACGCGGCGGCAGACGGCTGCGCTCTTGCTTTCGGGATCAAACAGGCGCGGCTTGACAAGCTCGATATACCAGTCGCAAAGCACGTCCCAGGTAAAGTCGTAAAGCTCGGAGAGCGCAACGCCCACCTCGTACTTTTCAAGGTTTTCGGTGACCGAGGCAACGAGCCTGTTCAGGCGCGAGAGAATCCACTTATCCTCGGTTGCAAGCTCGTCGTCCGAGGGGAGTGAGAGCTCCTCGTCTCCGGTCAGATTCATCATGACGAAGCGCGAGGCATTCCAGAGCTTGTTGGCAAAGTTGCGCGCTGCCTCGACCTTCTCAACCGAGAAGCGCATATCGTTTCCGGGGGCGTTTCCGGTCGCAAGAGCGAAGCGCAGAGCGTCGGCCCCGTAGCTTGAGATGATCTCAAGGGGATCGATGCCGTTTCCAAGCGATTTCGACATCTTCCGTCCCTCTGCGTCGCGCACGAGTCCGTGAATGAAGACGTCGGTAAAGGGCTTTTCGTCCATGAACTCAAGACCCATAAAGATCATCTTCGAGACCCAGAAGGTGATGATATCGTAGCCGGTCACCAGGGTTGAGGTCGGGTAGTACCTCTTCAGATCCTCGGTGTCGCTCGGCCAGCCGAGGGTCGAGAAGGGCCAGAGCGCCGAGGAGAACCAGGTGTCGAGCACGTCCTCCTCCTGACGGACGTGCTCCGAGCCGCACTTTGGGCAGACCTTGACCTCGGTTTCGGAAACCGTGACCTCGTCGCAGTCCGCACAGTAATAGGCGGGAATTCGGTGCCCCCACCAAAGCTGACGCGAGATGCACCAGTCCTTGATGTTCTCCATCCAGTTGAGGTAGATCTTTGAGAAGCGATCGGGTACGTAGCGGATCTCGCCCTCGCGCACCGCACGGATGGCAGGCGCGGCAAGCTCCTTCATCGCAACGAACCATTGCTTTGAGGCAAGCGGCTCGATGATGCTCGTGCAACGGTAGCAATGGGCAACGGCGTGGGTCGTCGGCTCGATCTTAACGAGCAGACCCGCGGCATCGAGATCCTCGACAATCGCACGGCGCGCCTCGAAGCGATCCATACCGAGGTACTTGCCCTCGGCAGAGATTTTTCCGGTTCCGTCGATGACGTGAATGACCTCAAGCGAATGGCGAAGCCCCGTCTCAAAGTCGTTCGGGTCGTGCGCGGGGGTGATCTTCACGCAGCCGGTTCCGAACTCGGGCAGAACCGCCTCGTCCGCGATCACGGGGATCTCACGGCCGACGAGCGGCAAAATCAAGGTCTTGCCGACGAGATCGGCATAGCGCTCATCCCCCGGTGCAACGGCAACGGCGGTATCCCCGAGCAACGTTTCGGGACGGGTGGTGGCAACGGTAACGTAGCGCCCCGCCTCGCCCTTGATCGGGTAGCGGATATGCCAGAAATGCCCTTCCTCGTCGCGGTGCTCGACCTCGGCGTCGGAAAGCGCGGTATTACAGTGAGGGCACCAGTTAGTGATGCGAAGTCCGCGGTAGATCAGCCCCTTGTTGTAGAGCGTGACGAACACGCGCTTGACGGCGGCGGAGAGGTTGTCGTCCATCGTAAAGCGCTCGCGCGTCCAGTCGCAGGAAACGCCGAGCTTCTTGAGCTGGGAGATGATGCGCGAGCCGTACTGCCGCTTCCAGTCCCAGACCATCTCAAGGAAGGCCTTTCGCCCGATGTCGTGACGGGTGAGCCCCTTTTCGCGGCGCAGGTTCTCCTCGACCTTGATCTGCGTGGCAATACCGGCGTGATCGGTGCCGGGCACCCAAAGGGTGTTATAGCCCTGCATACGGTGGGTACGGACGAGCACGTCCTGCAGGGTCTCGTCGAGCGCGTGACCCATATGCAGCTGCCCCGTGACGTTCGGGGGCGGAATGACCATCGAGTAGGATGGGCGGGTGGGATCGTACTTCGGCGTAAAGTATCCGCGCTCGCACCACATCGCGTAAAGGCGATCCTCAAACTCGGCGGGGGCGTAGGTTTTGGGGAGTTCTTTTTTCGGCATACTGCTACCTTCCTTCGTTGATTCACGGGAAAAAATAAAAGCCCCGTGAAAAATCACAGGGCGCAAATCTGCGCGGTACCACCTGATTCACACGGCTGGCGCCGTGCCTCTTTCTTCCTTAACGCGGAAAACGGCAAGCTCCGGGGTGACCTTCCGCCCATCCCCCTCGCGGACTTGCACCGACCGTCCGTTCTCTGAATCGGGGATATGGGCATACTCTTCCCATCATGACTCTGCTTGCCACATTATAGCACTTTCCGAAAAGAAAGTCAAGAGGATTTTCCGATTCGCCTTGCCAAGGGGCAAAAAATGTGATACAATGTAGGAAGAAAGAATACGAGGTGTCAGTATGATTCGGGAAACCTTCCTTTGCAAATACGGCGAGATCATCCTAAAGGGCGCGAACCGCGCCACCTTCGAGGCGCTGCTTACCCGTGAGGTCAAGCGGCGGCTCTATCCCTTCGGCCCCTTTTCGGTCAGGCGCGCGCAAAGCACCGTGTTCGTCGAGCCGAAGGAGGATTTTTGCGATATGGAGGGAGCGTATACAACCCTAAAGCATATCTTTGGCTTCGTCGGGGTCACGAGAGCCGCCGTTGCCGAAAAGACGATGGAGAGCATCCTTCGGGTGGCAAGGCAGTATCTTCCGAGCCGTATGGCGGGGGCAAGAACCTTTCGGGTCGACGCCAAGCGCTCGGACAAGTCCTTTCCTCTGGGCTCGCCCGAGATCGCCGCGAGAGTCGGCGGCGTGCTTCTCTCGGAGATTCGGGGCATCAGGGTTGATCTGCATCATCCCGACGCCATGATCCGCGTCGAGGTGCGCGATACCCACGCCTACGTACACGCCGCGCAGGAGAAGGGCGCCGGGGGACTGCCGCGCGGAAGCTCGGGCAGGGGACTGCTTCTGCTTTCCGGCGGAATCGACTCTCCGGTTGCCGGCTGCATGATGGCGCGCCGCGGCATGGAGATCGAGGCCTTGCATTTCGATTCCTTCCCCTATACGAGCGAAAGAGCGCTCGACAAGGTTCTGACCCTCGCCGACGAGATGTGCGAGTTCTGCTCCCGTATTCACGTGCATATCATCTCGCTGACCGAAATTCAGCAGGAGCTTCGGAGGGTCGTTGACGAGGAGTTCTTTACCCTGATGCTCCGCCGCTTTATGATGAGGCTCGCCGAGAGAACCGCAAGAGCGTTCGGCTGCTCGGCGCTGATTACGGGCGAGAGCCTCGGGCAGGTTGCCTCGCAAACCATCGATGCCCTGGCTGTGACCGACGCCGTCGTTTCGATTCCGGTCTTCCGCCCCTGTATCGGACTCGATAAGGAGGAGATCGTGACGATGGCGCGTACCTACGGCACCTTTGACACCTCGATTCTGCCCTACGAGGATTGCTGCACCGTCTTTACACCCCGTCATCCCAAAACCAGACCCACCGCCGAGCAGCTCGAGGAGCAAGCGGCGAGAGTCGATTTCGAGGGGCTTGTGGAAAGAGCCTACGCAACCATGAGAACCGAAACCAGAGCCGTTACCCCGAGCTACCGCTGACAGAAAGGAATTCATATGACGCCGCGCGAACGATTTTTAGAGATTTTCAACACCCATATCCGCCGCGAGGGAGCCGACAGACTCCTTGAGTTTCTCACCTCGCCCGCGAGCGATTTCTTTACCGCCCCCGCCAGCACCCGCTTCCACCTTGCGTGCGAGGGGGGACTGCTTGAGCATAGCCTGAACGTCTACGACTGCCTCCGCTCGTATCTGATGAGCGACCGCGTGAAGGGAGGGTTCGGACTCTCCTACAGCGAGGAGACGATCGCCATCGTCTCTTTGCTCCACGATCTCTGCAAGGTGAACGTCTATAAGGTCGGCAGCCGCAACGTCAAGGACGAGCACGGTGTCTGGCAGAGAGTTCCGAGCTACGAATTCAGGGATGAGCTGCCCTACGGACACGGCGAGAAGTCGGTCTATATCCTCTCGGGATACCTGAAGCTTTCCCGTGAGGAGGCGTTTGCCATCCGTTATCATATGGGATTTTCAAACGAGGACGATCCGAGAAACGTCGGAGCCAGCTTTGAGGCGTTTCCGCTCGCGCTCGCGCTCTCGATTGCCGATACCGAGGCAACCTATTTCATTGAAGGCGACCGCGCCCGTGCGGCACGCGAAAAAAGAGGAGCCGAGCCGAGCCTCTGATATCATCCGAAGGGAGAGTACACCATGTACTGCAAGCTTTGTGAGCTTCGTCTGCGCCGAGGACTCCGTCCCGACCCCGCTTGCCTTGAGTGCCGCCATCTTGCGGCGCGTGCCGAGGCAACGCCGATCCCGGGACTCGGCGTTGCCCCCCGAAAGCAAGCCGAGAAGAGTCGGTCGGCGATGCGGTTTTTCGCTTCTGCCGAGCGAAGCGCCCCCGAGAGGGGAGCCGCCGCCTCGGATCGTCTGCGCGGGCACCTCGTTTGCTCACGTTGCCGACGGCTGACGCTGCCGTCGGCTGCCCGTGCCGCCGGGGATCGCGTTTTTTGCGAGAGCTGCTATGCACGTCTGCCGCTCTGCCGCTCCTGCGGCGAGCGCGTGATCTCCGAGTCCGAGGTAGGGAGCGTGCTTTGCCCCGCCTGCCGCGTCAATACCTCGGCGTGCGAGCGATGCGGCGAGATGCTGCTTCCCGACGAGCTTTACCGCGCGGACGGCGTCGTTCTTTGCGAGAACTGCTACGATGCGCTCGACGAATGCGACCGTTGCGGGAGCAAGGTCTATCTCGTCGATGAGAACGCGCTTTCGCTCCTTTGCTCCGAATGTAAAACGAGCCACGCCGTCTGCGAGCTCTGCGGCGCCATCGATGAAATTGAGGCAATGGAGTCGGCAGAGGGGCATACCGTTTGCTTCGGCTGCTACGAGCGGCTTGACGAGTGCGAGGATTGCGGCGAGGCTGTTTTTGCCCATCCGGACGATCCGCGCCGCGTGCGGCTCTGCTCGTCCTGTCTTGATCGGTACGTTCCGTGTGACATCTGTCGGGAGCCGATTCCGCTTGAGGAGTCGGACCGCTATATCGTGGACGATCGGGTGCTTTGCGAGAACTGCTACGACGATCTTCCCGAATGCGAGGAATGCTACGCGCATTTCTTCCCCGATCCGAGAGAGGAGCGGGGCGAGACGGTTTGTGCCACCTGCCGCGATCGCTTCACCACCTGTGACAGATGCGGACGGCGCCTGTGCTTTACCGATGCCTACGAGCTCGACGGGCAGCTGCTCTGCAACGCCTGCTACGGCAAGGTAAGTCGCGCTTGATTTTTTGCAGAGGTTGATGAATCAAGGGGCAAAACAGGGGGTATCCTACCGATATGAAACGAAATCTATCCAAAAAGCTGTTTCGCCTCGCACTCGTGGCGCTTGCCCTGCCGTTTCTGCTGTCGGCATCGCCCAAGCAGAGCAGGGCACTGCCGCCAAGGCTCGACGGGCGCGTGTCGATGATCGCACGCATCACGGCACTTGACGAGCGCATCACTGTTGAGGTCATCGAAAGCCCCTACGCCTTCGGCACCCATACCGTGCATACGCCCCCCGAGACCGTCTATCTGGACGAGCACGGCAAGCCGACCGATCGCACCGCATTTTCGGTTGGCGACGCCGTTCAAATCCGCTACAGCGGCCAGGTCATGCTGAGCTATCCGCCGCAGATCGTCGCGGCAGAAATTTCGAAACTGAATAAATGAGAAGTTAAATCGTTGAAGGAACCGCATCGGCACACTACAGCACCGTGCGGTTCTTTTTTTGCCGTTCGCACTCCAAAATCGACCGATGGCGCAAGGGGGGCTGATTTTCCCTGCGCGGTGTGGTATACTGTAAGTGATGAAATGAAAGGGGTGACTCAATGGATGCGATTTTAACGCGGGAGCTTTCCAAGCGCTACGGCAGCGTGACAGCGCTCGACTCGGTTACGCTTTCGGTGCGGCGCGGAGAGCTGTATACCCTGCTCGGACTCAACGGCGCCGGGAAAACGACTCTCGTCAAGCTTCTGACCTGCCTTGCCGAGCCGAGCGAGGGGGATGCCCTCGTGCTTGGCAAAAGCGTTCGGGAGCAGGCGACGGCTGTCAAGCGCCTGATCGGCGTATCGCCCCAGGAAACGGCGCTCGCGCCGTCGCTTTCGGTGCGCGAGAATCTTTCGATGCTCGCGGGGATCTTCGGGCTTTCAAGGAGTGAGCGGCGGGGAAGGGTTGATGCGCTCGCCGACAAGCTTTCGCTCGGCGCGGTGCTTGACCGACGGGCAGGGAAGCTCTCGGGCGGTTGGCAGCGGCGCGTGTCCATCGCGATGGCACTCGTCGGGGATCCCTCGGTGCTGTTTTTGGACGAGCCGACGCTTGGACTTGACGTGCTTGCGCGGCGGGAGCTTTGGGACGTGATCGCCTCGCTTCACGGTGTCTGCACGGTGCTTCTCACTACCCACTATATGGAGGAGGCGGAGGCACTTTCCGACCGCGTCGGGATTCTTGACAGGGGACGGCTTCTTTCGGTCGGCACGCCGCGAGAGCTGATGGAGAAAACAGAGACCGAGAGCCTTGAGGGGGCGTTTTTGAGAATTGTCAGGGGGAAAAGAGTATGAGAGTGATCACCTATGCAAGGCGCTGTGCGCGCGAGATTCTGCGAGATCCCCTGAACCTCTTTTTCGGGCTTGGCTTTCCTCTCCTGCTTCTCCTGCTCCTCTCTGCGATCGCAAGGGGCGCTCCGATTGCTCTTTATGAAATTTCAAGCCTTGCCCCCGGCGTTGCCGTTTTCTCGCTCTCGTTTCTCGCCCTGTTCGCCGCAACCCTCGTTGCAAGGGATCGCGAGAGCGCGCTTCTGATACGGCTCTACGCCACGCCCATGCGAGCCGTCGATTTCATCCTCGGCTATACGCTTCCGCTTCTCCCGATTGCACTTTTACAAGGCACCGTCTGCTTTCTTTGTGCCATCCCCCTCGGACTTCCCCTGTCGTGGAAGCTTCCCTTGGCGCTCCTTTGTCTCTTTCCCGTTTCCTGGCTTTGGATTGCGCTCGGACTCTTGCTTGGAAGCATTCTCTCGGTGAAGCAGGTCGGCGGTGTTTGCGGTGCTCTGCTCACCAATCTTTCGGCTTGGCTTTCGGGCGTGTGGTTCGATCTTGCGCTTATCGGCGGGGGGTTTTCAGCGTTCGCGCGGCTTTTGCCCTTCTCGCACGCTGCTCAGCTCGTGCGTGCGGCGGTCGCGGGAACGCTCGGAGACGGGCTTTGGCATCTGGTGCCGATTTTGGGCTATGCCGCCGTGATTTCGGCGCTTGCCGTGCTCTTTTTCGTGCGGCAAATGAGAAAACAGTAAGGGAGATCACGATGAAATTTCAGTTGATTTTAGACCCCGCGGCAGAGGAAACGGTGCTCGTTACGGCGCGCCGTCCCTCGGCGCTCACGGGCGCCATCGAGGATCTCGTGCGCTCGGATGCGGGCGAGGATCGGATTGCACTTTGGGACGGCGAGGATAAACTCTTTTTCACATACCCCGAGATCGAGCTTCTCACCGTCGTTGATCGGAAGCTCTGCGCCGTTGCGCGAGACGGACGGCGCTACCGTGCCTCGGGCAGTCTCTCCGAGCTTGAGGGGCGGCTTCCGTCCTATTTCATCCGTATCAACAAGTCGTCGATCGTCAACGAGCTGTGCATCGTTCGCTTTGCCGCCACCTTTCACGGCGGCATCGACGCGCACCTTTCGTGCGGATATCGGGAATATATTTCGCGGCGCTGCTACGCCGAGATCAAAAGGAGGCTGAAAAAATGAAACACCTACGCTACTTTGTCGGGCACGGCCTTTTCGCCGCGCCGTTCGGACCGATCGTGCTTGCCGTCGTCTACCTCGTTTTATATCACAGCGGTGTCGTTACGACCGTCGCGGTCGATCGGATTGCCACCGAGATCCTCACGATCACGCTCCTTGCCTTCGTCGCAGGCGCCTTGACGGTCGTTTACCGAATCGAGAGTATTCCGATTCCCATCGCCATTCTCATCCACGCCGCCGTTCTTTATCTCGATTACGCCGTCGTCTATCTCGTCAACGGCTGGATCGATTTTGCAACGCTTCCCTTTGCCGTTTTCTCTCTTTGCTTTTTCCTTGGCTTTGCTCTCACCTGGCTTGCTATTTTTTGGTTCACGAGCCGCCACGCAAGGCGCCTGACTCTATCGCTTCAGAAGCAAAGAGAGGGCAAATAAAAAAGGAGAGCCCCAAAGGCCATTCCCCTTCGGGGGGGGCTCCTTTTATTTTTTTTTTTCTTCCCCCCC
>JAZNFP010000017.1:0-14256 GCA_045576095.1 Eubacteriales bacterium | reverse complement strand
TAACGGAACGAAAAACGAAAAAAAGGAGAAAGCCCGAAGGTTTTCCGCCTTAAAAAAACAGGATGCGTAAAGGAAAAAACAGGTGTTGCGCCTTACGCGCAGCACCTGTTTTCTTTGTTTTTCGTTCGGTTATGCCGAAAGGAAGCAGCCCCGAGAGCCGCGCAGAGGCTTACGGCAGAGGAACCCACGCCGCGAAAACCGACGAGAACGCCTCGGCATCGGCGTTGTACGCCGAAATCAGCGCCTCAAGCCCCGCAACGGCGTCCTGCACGCCCTCGTAGGCGGGATTCACCCCGTCCTTGATCGCAAGGGCGCGCGTCAAAGCGGTATACCGTGCATAAAGGCTTTCCCCCTCGTCCGAGGCGGTCGCAAGACACAGCAGAAGCTCGGCTGCCGACTCGGTAAACAGCTCGCTCACCGAATACTCCGCGGTGTAAACGGCATCCTCGGTCACGGCAGCAATCGGACGGTCCCAGCCAAGGAAGGTGAAGCGGTAGCGATCGTCGGTCACCTCGGTTTCCTCCTTGCAAAGAGGCGTCTCGCCAAGGAAATAAATCTCCTCGTACTCCGCGCCGAGAATCATCCATACGACGGTAAAGGCAACGCGCCTCGTAACAACCGTATACGCGACGTCCCCGACGCCCGCCCCCGTCTTAAAGGAAACGGTAACCGTGCCGCTCGCTCCGTCGAGCAAGAAGCCGTACAGATAGTTCCGCACGCCCGTAACGTCGCCGAAATCAAGCAGCAGCGAGTCCTCTCCCGTGCTCGGATCGTAAAGACGGACCTCGGACTCGGTGTTGTAAAGCAGCCTTCCCGAAAGAAGCGCCAGCCCCGAGAACAGGCCGCTCCAGATCTGTCCGTTCCCGACGGGGCGCGTTGCCGAAATCCTTTTCAGCGGCATGAAGCCGTCCGTCTCGTCAAAGGCGCAAAGATAGGTGTCCTTGACAACGTAAATTTGACCGTCCGCATCAAAGACAAAGCGCGAGCTGACCGATTGGAAAGCGCCGTCGTAGCGAAGGTCGTCGGCGGAAACCGGGGAAACCCAGTCGCTTGCATAATGCTTCCCTGCCATAAAGGCGGCGTCCGAGAGCAGGAAATAGTTATGATTGACCTGCCCGAGCATTCCCCGATCGTCGGTGTCGTCCCAGGTGACGTCAACGTGGTACCATGCGTCTCCGAGCTTGACGATATTCCACTCGTGCACGAGAGAGCTGCTGGTGACGCACTCGGCGGGAATGCCGACGGCGCGGAGCAGATAGCGGAGCAGAAGCGAATACGCCTGGCAGACGCCGTTGCCCTCGACGAGCATTCCGTAAGCATCGTAGTTGGCGTCGGTTGCCTCGTAAACGAAGTGCGTGGCGAGATAGTCGTAAAGGAAGATCAGGCGACCGAGAGGGGACAGTCCCTTTGGCATTTCGGAAAGGATTTTGTCGATTCTATCATGAAAATCAGCAAGAACCCCCTCAATTTCATCGACATCGTAACGATAGGTTGGCATCAGCTTTGAAACGTGGCGGCCGTCCATCAGCATGCTGTAGGAGTACGACGGCGCCATAACGAACAGCTCCGCCTCGGTATAGTACAGGGTCTGAAAGATCGTCGAAAGCTCCTCGGGAGTAATCCGATAGCTCGAAAGAGAAATCTGCGTCTCACCTCGGAGCAGCGCATCCTTAATTTTGGTATAGACCTCGCCGTACTCGAGCTCCCAGAGCCCCGTCCCGGGATCGGAATAGGATTCGGCATCCGAGCTCGGCTCAATCGCCGTTACCGGCACGAGCGGCATCAGAAGCAGCGAAAGCAAAAGCAGTGCGGCAAAAAGGTGCTTTTTCATGCTTGCTTCCCCCTTTCTTCAGATTCGGTGTTGGGATCGAACAGCTCTCCTGCCTCGCCCCCGTCAAAATCGCCGAGTTTTTTCGAGAAAACGAAGGTCTGCCCCCGATAAAGGCTGTAGTTGCCCGAAAACAGGAAGCCGATAATCGCCACGAGCGCAAAGCAAATCATTCGCTCGCCGCCAAAAAGCTCAAGAGCGAGCAAAATCGAGGCGATCGGGGCGTTGGTCACCGCCGAAAAGAGCCCCACGAGTCCAAGCGCCGCCGCAAAGGCGGGGGAAAGCCCAAGCCAGGGGGCAACGAGCACGCCGAAGGTCGCGCCGATGCAGAAGGTCGGAACGATCTCGCCGCCGCGATAGCCCGCCGAGATGGTCAGAACGGTAAACAGGAGCTTCAGGGCAAAATCGTACGGCATCGCGTCTCCCTCAAGTGCCGTCTCGAGAAGCGGCACCGACGCCCCGTTATAGGCGGTCGTGCCGAGCCGAAAGGAGAGGAAAACGACGAGCGCCCCGAGCAAAAAGATCCTCACGTAGCGAAAGGGCAAAAGAATCCGCGAAAGCTGCTCCCCTCCGTGCAGTGCCACGCAGAACAGAATTCCGAGCACGGCGAGAAGAACGCCCAGCACGAGCACTCCGAGCAGCTCGGGAACGGTCAGCGAGCCGAGCTCGGGCAGGCGGTAGACGGCGTGCTCGACAAGGAGCAGACGGGAAACCGAAAGCGCAACTACCGAGGAAACGATACAGGAGTAGATTCCCGAATAGTAGATCACCCCGACACTGACGAACTCAATCGAAAAGAACACCGCCGTAAGCGGCGTTCCGAAGAGCGCCGAGAAGGTTCCCGACATACCGCAAAGAAGCATGATGCGAAGGTCGGATGGGGAAAAGCCGAGGAGCCTGCCGAGCTTTGAGCCAACTCCCGCACCGAGCTGCAGCGCTGCCCCCTCGCGCCCCGCAGAGCCGCCGAACAGATGCGTCAGCACCGTCGAGACGAAGATCAGCGGCACGGTGACGAGCGGCACGCTCTCCCCTCGGCGAACCGAGCGCATGACCGTCGTCATGCCGCGATCGTTCTTCATTCCCAACAGATGGTAAAGGGCAACGATCGCAAGCCCCGCCAGCGGCAGCCCGACAATCAAAGCGGGATGGCACGTGCGAAGCTCGCCGACAAGCTCGAGCGCATAGTGAAACGCCGTACCGAGCAGTCCCGTCACGCCCCCGACCGCCGTCGCCAGCAGCGTCCATTTCAGAAAACGTCCGAGCGTTTCAAGGGGTGGCTTACATTTTTTAACGAAATATCCGAAAAAACTGTAAATACGATTCAATGGATTGCCTCACAAAAAGCGAGAGGGCGGCATCCGAAAAAGCCGCCCTCGTACTGCATCAATGATGGAAAAGCCGCATTCCGGTAAACGCCATGGCGATGCCGTACTTGTTGCAGCAGTCGATCACGACGTCGTCACGGATCGAGCCGCCCGGCTCGGCGATATAGGAAACGCCGCTGCGGCGCGCGCGCTCGATGTTATCGTCGAACGGGAAGAAAGCGTCGCTTCCGACCGAAACCCCCGTAATCGAAGCAAGGTATGCTTTTTTCTCCGCTGCGGTAAGGGGTTCGGGACGCTTCGTAAAGTATTTCTGCCAAATCCCCTCGTCGAGCACGTCCTCCGACTGCTCCGAGATGTAAACGTCGATCACGTTATCGCGGTCGGGGCGGCCAAGGGTGGGAAGGAAGGGGAGACTCAGAACCTTGTCGTGCTGGCGGAGATGCCAGATATCCGCCTTGTTGCCCGCAAGGCGAGTGCAGTGAATTCTCGACTGCTGTCCCGCGCCGACACCGATCGCCTGACCGTCAACGGCGTAGCAGACCGAGTTCGACTGCGTGTACTTAAGCGTGATGAGCGCGATGATCAGATCGCGGATTGCCGACTCGGGCAGCTCCTTGTTCTCGGTCACGAGATTGGTCAGGATCTCGCGGTCGATTCGGTACTCGTTTCTGCCCTGCTCGAAGGTGATCCCGTAAACCTGCTTGCGCTCGATCGGATCGGGAATATAATCGGGATCAATCTGCACGATGTTATAGTTTCCGCCCCTCTTCGAGCGAAGAATCTCAAGTGCCTCGGGGGTGTACCCGGGGGCGATCACGCCGTCGGAGACCTCGCGCTTAATGAGCGAGGCGGTCACGGCGTCGCACTCGTCGGAGAGCGCGATCCAGTCCCCGAAGGACGACATACGGTCGGTGCCGCGCGCACGCGCATAGGCGCAGGCGAGGGGCGAATCGTCAAGACCGGGGATATCGTCCACAAAGCACGCGCGCTTAAGCTTCTCGGGGAGCTTCGTTCCGACCGCCGCCGAGGTGGGCGAAACGTGCTTAAACGAGGTAGCGGCAGGCATACCGAGCGCCGCCTTCAGCTCCTTGACGAGCTGCCAGCTGTTGAGCGCGTCGAGAAAATTGATGTACCCCGGGCGGCCGCAAAGGATCGTCACGGGAAGCTCGCGTCCGCCCTCAAGATAGATGCGTGCGGGCTTCTGGTTGGGATTACAGCCGTATTTGAGAGAAAATTCGTTCATGTTATGCTTCCTTTCGCGGGCTTGCCCGTTTTTATTTCACGTTCTTGTTGATGAGGCGGTCGGTGACCGTTCCGTCCTCAAGCGAGACGAAGCGCACGTAAAGCGAGATCTTGTTCTCTGAGTCGAGATTGCTCCAGATCTCGTTCGTCACGGCGTCGATATCCGAGCCGAGCGCAACGCGCTCGGGCTCCCCCGAGAAGGTCGGGAGAGGATTGCCGTCGGTCATGTAGGTGTGCAGGAAATGCCCCACGCCCGAGATCGGCGCGTAGGCATAGGTGAAGCGGTTGCAGGCGCTGCCCGTCTCGTCGGCGCTTTTGAGAATGCTCAACTCGTAGCGATAGGAGCCGTCGAAGGAGAGCATGGCGCTGATGCGAGGGGTAAAGTTCGGCGCATCGGGCTCAAACTCGCGTACCGAAAGCGACTCCGAAAAGCTCTTCCCCGCCTTCACGCCGTCGTAAACGGTATCGGTCTGATCGCCGTTGGTGACGATGAGCCGCTCGCCGAGCTTGCGGACCGGCGAATAGATAATGAGGCTCGGATCCTCAACCTTGGATGCGTCGTAGGGATAGATCGTCACGTCCTCGCCCTCCTTGACGAACACGCGGTTGCGGCTGTTCTCGCTTCTGCCCATGATGAAATAGGCAGTCACGGCGTAGCGGCCGTCCTCGCTTTTTCCGACGACGATACCGCGCCCGGGATAGGGGTTCTCCGAAAGAAGCTTGGCAAGGGAGAGCTTACTGTAGACGTTCATACTTTGAAGATCCTTTCTCTCGTCCGCCGAGATCTGCGGACGGTCTTAATATTCCATATGAAATTATAGCAAAGGAATCGGTGTCTGTCAAGATTTTATTTGGTTTGCAGAGCCGAGTCAACGGTTTTTCCATCCTCGAGCTTAACGGCGCGCACGCCGTAGGTTCGGCGCCCCGTTACCGAGACGGGATCGCGGCGGAGCTTCCGCTTTCCGTCCGAGAGCGTGAGCTCGATCGGACTCTCGCCGTGCCGAGGTGCCGCGTAGACGATCCGATCGCCCTCGCGCAGGAGCATCGACTCGAATTTCCGTCGGTTGATGCGGTACTCGGCAAAGTCGGAGCATTTGACCATTCCCTTTTCGGTTACGAAAAGCAGGCGCGTTTCGTGTGCGAGATCGAAGGGCGCGAGGAAGATCACGAAGTCGTCGGTGAATTTCTGAACGAGCCGCTCGGGAATGACGCCCTTATCCTTGGCGCTTCGGCACTCGGGGACGTCCTCGCAGGTCAGGGCGTATACACCGCCGCGGTTGCCAAAGAGAAGCAGTGTACGGTCGGTACGGAGCGAGGCGGCGCGCTCGGGAGAAATCCGCCCCTCGCCCTTTTGCATATTCTCGAAGATCTTTTCGCTCACGCGATGAAGATTTCCGACCTCGTCAACGTACACGACGGCGTCCGAGGCGCTCTTGAAGGCGTCGAGCGAAACCGCCCTTTCCTCGCCGTTGGAAACGAGCTCGGTGCGGCGGGGGGAGTCGATTGCGCGCTTGATCTCAAGAAGCGAGCGGCGGATCGCGCCGTTCATTTTTTTCTTATCGGCAAGCAGTCCCTGCAGCACGCCGATCGTTTTCTGAAGCTCGGCAAGCTCGGTTTCGATGCTCTCGATCTCAAGCCCCGTGATCCGCCTCAGACGCATCTCCAGGATGGCGTTTGCCTGTCTTGCCGAGAGCGAGAAGGTCTCGCACAGGCGCTCACGCGCGACGGCAGGGGTTTTCGACGAGCGGATGATCGAGATCACGCGGTCGATATCGCGTGCGGCAACCGAGAGTCCGACAAGGATCTCCTCGCGCTCACGCGCCACGCGAAGGTCGTAGGTCACGCGCCGACGCTCGACGAGCTTTCGGCTGCTGACGTAGTACCGCACGGCGTCGAGCAGAGAAAGCTGCATCGGGCGCCCCTCGGCAATCGCAATCATATTCACGCCGAAGGTTCTTTGCAGATCGGTATAACGGTAAAGATAGGCGAGCAGCTTCTCGGCGTCGCACCCCTTTTTCACCTCGATGACGGCGCGCACGCCGCTGCGGTCGGACTCGTCTCGGATGTCCGAGATCTGTGCGATGATCTCCCGCCTTGACTGTGCGTGCTCAAGGATCTTTGCAAGCAGCTCCGCCTTGTTGGTCTGATAGGGGAACTCAGTGATGACGATCCCCTCTTTTCCGTCGGGAAGGGTCTCAACCGAGGCGCGGGCGCGAACGTGAAGCTTTCCCTCTCCCGTGCGGTAGATCTCGGGGAGCAGCTCGGCGTTGGTGATGACGCCGCCGGTCGGGAAATCGGGACCCTTGATATACTCCGCGAGCTCCGCATCGGTCAGCTTCGGGTTTTCGAGATAGGCAATCACCCCGTCGATGACCTCGCCCGGATTGTGCGGCGGAATGCTCGTTGCAAGACCGACGGCAATTCCCGCCGAGCCGTTGATGAGCAGGTTGGGAAAGAGCGCGGGGAGAATATCGGGCTCGCGCCGCGTATCGTCGAAGTTGAGCGACGAGGGAACCGTCTCCTTTTCGAGATCGCGCATCAGAAACAGCGAGGGAGCGGCGAGGCGCGCCTCGGTGTATCGGAAGGCGGCGGCGGGGTCGCCGTCCATCGAGCCGAAGTTTCCGCTTCCCTCGACGAGCGGCACGCGCATATTGAAGTCCTGCGCCATACGCACCATCGTCTCGTAGATCGAGGCGTCGCCGTGCGGATGGTACTTCGCCATCGTCTCGCCGACGACGTTTGCCGACTTGCGAAAGGGCTTATCGGGAGAAAGCCCCGCCTCGTGCATAACGAACAGGACGCGGCGCTGTACGGGCTTGAGTCCGTCCTCCACGCGCGGAACGGCGCGCTCAAGGATAACGTGCTCGGAATAGGGCATCATCGAGTCGTGCATCACGCGCTCCATGGTTCGCTCGAGAACGACGGTGTTGTCAACGATCTCCTTCGTTTGCTTTTTCAAGGATTATACACCTGCCTTTCTCTCGAAATCGTCCTTGCGGTTGAAATCGGCGTGCTCAAAGATATAGCTCTGACGTCGCGCGGCGTCGTCTCCCATCAGGATCGTGACCATATTCTCCGCCTCAACCGCATCCTCGATTCCGACGCGGATGAGGGTTCGGCTCGCGGGGCTCATCGTCGTTTCCCAGAGCAGAGAGGGATTCATCTCGCCAAGGCCCTTGTAGCGCGAGATCGTATAGGCTCGGTTCTCGCCGAGCTCCGCCGTAATGCGCTCGCACTCGGCGTCGTCGTAGGCGAAAAACACCTTGCCGTCCGACTTGCGCTCGATCCGATAGAGGGGCGACACGCCGATATAAACGTGCCCCTCGGTGATCAGCTCGCGCATATAGCGGTAGAAGAAGGTCAGAAGCAGGGCGCGGATATGCGCGCCGTCCTGGTCGGCATCCGAGAGGATGATGACCTTATCGTAGCGGAGATTCTCAATGGTAAAATCCCGACCGATGCCGGTTCCCAGCGCCGTGATGATCGAGCGGATCTCCTCATTGGAGAGCAGAAGCTCAAGGCGCCTTTTTTCGCTGTTGACGGGCTTTCCGCGCAGGGGGAGAATCGCCTGGAAGTTGCGGTCCCTTCCCTGCTTTGCGCTTCCGCCTGCCGAGTCGCCCTCAACGATGAACATCTCGTTTCTCGTCACGTCTCTGCCGATGCTCGGCGAGAACTTTCCGACCAGCGCCGAAACCTCGAGACTGTTTTTCTTACGGGCGAGATCGTTCGCCTTTTTGGTGGCGTCGCGCACGCTCTTGGCTGCCTTTGCCTTTTCAAGCATGCTCCGAACGACCGAGATGTTGCTTCGGTTTTGCGAAAAGCGTCCGAGCTGCTCGCCGACGACCGTCTCGACCGCCGTCTTGGCACTGATATTGCCGAGCTTGGTTTTCGTCTGCCCCTCAAACTGTGCGTCCTTCATCTTGACGAGCAAAATCGCCGTCAAGCCCTCGCGCAGATCCTCGCCGACGTAATTCTCGTCCTTTTCCTTGAGGATTCCGAGCTCTCTTGCCGCCGCGTTCATCACCTTGGTCAGCGCCGTCTTGAAGCCGGTCTCGTGCGTACCGCCCTCGGTGGTCCGAATGTTGTTGACGTAGGAGAGAATGGTATCGTTATAGCCGTCGGTGTGCTGAAGCACTGCCTGCAGACGGATGCCGTCGCACTCGCCCGAGAGGAGGATCGGCTCGTCGTACATCACCGTCTTGCCGCGGTGATAGTATTTGATGAAATCTCCGAGTCCGTTTTTGTAGCAGAACTCGCTTCGTCTGTCCTCGCCCTCGCGGCGCTCGTCGGTAAAGACGATCGTCAGCCCGGCGTTGAGGAAGGCAAGTTCGCGGAGCTTCTGCGAGATGGTCTGGTAATCAAACTCCACGGTATGGAACACGCGGTCGTCGGGCATAAAATGCACGACCGAGCCGTGCCCCTCCTCGTGCGATACGACGCGAAGGCGGCGGCGAAGCGTTCCCGAGGTGACGTTTCCCTCTCCGTCGTCGCGGCTTTCAAACTCAATCCGATAGCGCTTTCCGCCGCGCAGGGATTCCGCCGTCAGCCAGCGCGAGAGCGCGTTGACGACCGAGGCGCCGACGCCGTGCAGTCCGCCCGAATAGGAGTAGCTCTTGTTATCGAACTTTCCCCCGGCGTGCAGTCGGGAAAAAATCAGCTCAATGCCAGAAACCCCCTGCCCCGGATGGATATCGACCGGCATACCGCGCCCGTTGTCGGCAACCCTGATGCTTCCGTCAGAGAGCACCGTAACCTCGATTCGGTCGGCGTATCCGTTTGCCGCCTCGTCGATCGCGTTATCGACGATTTCCCACACCATGTGATGCAGTCCGCGCACGTCGGTGTCTCCGATATACATACCGGGGCGCTTACGGACGGGATCAAGCCCCTCAAGCACCGTAATTGCCGACGCCGTATATTTCTCCTTGGCGGGCACCGCTTTCGCTGTGACCTGCTTTTTCGCTGCCATAATTTTCCTCGCCTTTTCGATATTCGGACTTAACCGTTTTTTATTATACACGCATTCCCACCGCCTGTCAAGTGCGCCGCCGAATCTGCCGCAAGGGACGATTCCACTTCCCCGCGAAAGCTCTCCGAAAAGCGAAAAACCCCACCCTGTCGGCGCACGAGCGGAGAGCCTTTTCGGAGATTTTCAAAAAAAGAAGCTCCGTGGGATGCATTTGCATGCATTTGCACGTATGATGATGATGTAGATGATGATGTAGATGAAGATGATGATGATGATGAGTGCCGAGTGAGGAGAGACAAGCGCCCCAAAGGAAAAGAGGGGCACCCGTCGGCTTTTTGCGCCGACGGGTGCCGTTGCTATGGAATTTTCGAAAAATCGGAAGCGGCTCTGTCAGGCGCCGATTTCAGAGAGGACGCGCGCAACGTCGTCGGCGGTAACGTCACCCGAGCATTCCGCAAGCTCACCGAGGATGACCTTGGCTGCCGCATCGAGAAGCGGTGCCGAAAGCAGACCGTCCGAAATTCCGAAGTCAAGCAGTGCCTCTCGGAGGGCGGGGACGAGCGTATCCGTCTGCTCAGAGAGCGTCGCATCGGGGGAAACGCCGCTCAAAGCCTCGGCAACGGCGCCGAGCATCTCGCGGTACGCGCCGTAATCGGGATCCTCCTCGGACGGCGCGGACAGGTAGGCATCCCGAAAGGTGCAAAGAGCAATGGCGGTAAGCTCGCTTGCGACGGCGGCGGTTCGGGGATTTTCGCCAAGACAGCGGGTGATCTCGGACAGTGCCTCGGGGGCGGTTGCACGCGCGAGCAATTCTTCTCCGTCGGAGAGCACCTCGAAAATGCCGTACCGTTCCAGAATCTCAAAGAGCTCGGCGAGCGTCAGAAGGTCCTCCTGCAGTGTCTCGGGAGTCGTGCCGTCAAGCGCGTCGTAGAGCGCCGAGGGGAGCGATGAAAGCGCCCCCTCTGCCGAAAAAGGCTTGATGCCAAGGAAGGAGTCGTCCTGCTTCCACCTATCCGAGGCGCCTGAAAGCAGACCTGCCGCAAGGCGTGAGAGCAGCTCGGAGTCACGGAGATCGTCGGACAGGCAACGCAGAGCCGCTGCCTGTTTCGCCCCGAAATCTCGGGGCGCGGTGCTCTGCAAGGGGAAGCTATGAGCGTAGAGCCTTGCGAAAACGAGAGTCTCCTGCCGAAGATCGACCGCGATCTCCCCGTCCCCGTCCTCAACCGTATACCGCATCAGCGCCTCGCAGATCGCCTTGCCGCCAAAGCGCTCGGCGTAACGGTAAACCTGACTGTCCTTGACCTCGACAAGCTCGTCCCGATAGGGGGCAAGCGCCTCGATCGCCTCCACGCGGTATTCGCTCCCCTCTGCCGAAACGGTATCGATCATCTCCGCCGTAACGCCCGACAGTCCGATGATCGGAATGAGAAGCGCGAGCGTTGCGACCGCACCCTGCAGGGCGCCGAGCCCCATCCCAAGCACGTGGGAGAGGGGGGCGAAAACGCTTCGGCCGCCGTTTTTCGGAAAGATAAAGGCGGCGGCAATTCCGTAAACGAGGAGCAAAACGAATCCGAACACAACGAACAGCACGAAAAAGACGAGTGGCGCGAGCATCGCACTCGGAAGCGACAGGGCAAGCGGCATAAGCTCGGGTATCGACTCGGTCAGCTCCCGAAGAAGCGGAATCCTTTGAATCAGTCTCTCGGCAGCCTTCGTTTCAAGCAGACGCTCGGGGTCTCCCGTCAGGGCGTTGCAAAGCAACGCCGAGCCGATGAAGGCAACGAGAACCGTAAAAAAGCGCAGAAAGGCGCGCGAGGCGCCGCGCAAAAGTCCAAAAAAGGCGCCCGAAACGATCAAAGCGATCGCCGCCCAGAAGATCATAGCGGAAAGCATAGTCGGTCCTCCTCAAATCAGAGCAAATCAATCAGGTTTCTCTCGAGCATCAGGTGCGCGCGGAGCACCGCGATCTGGGTTTTTCCGTCGGGAATCTCCCCGCGAAGCACGGCGTCGAGCAGCGTTGAAAGCGGCATTCTGCGAACCGTGAGGAACTCGTCCTCGTCAAGCGAGGTCTCCCCCTCGGTCAGCCCCGTCGCAAGGTAGAGCCAGATCCGCTCGCCTAAAATGGCGGGCGAGGGAATGTACTGTCCGAGGCAGATCATCCGCTCGGCGCGATAGCCTGTCTCCTCGGCAAGCTCGCGGTGGGCGGCGGCAAGGGGATCCTCGTCAGGAAAGTCAAGCTTTCCCGCGGGAATCTCGAGAAGGATCCTGTCGTGAGGATAGCGATACTGCTCCTCAATCAGCACCTCGCCGCTCGGAAAGAGCGGCAGGATTGCAACCGCCCCATGGTGAAGCACCACCTCTCGCGCGGCGCGGCGGCCGTCGGGGAGCATCACGGTGTCAAGGGCGAGATCAAGCACCTTTCCATGAAAGAGAATCTCTCCGTCCAGGCGCCGCTCGCACAGCGACTCGGGCGCCGACACAATCAGCCCGTCTGCTCTTCCGCTTTCCATTCCGCTTCCCTCACTGTGTTGTTTTTGGATCAATTCTACCACAAACGAAGGACGGTGTCAAGAGCGGAAAGAGTCGGAGATTTGCGTAAATAGTAGACAAACGGGGGTTGCAAGCAGGAGCCACATCAAAAAATACGGCAGGCAGATCTGTCCGAGCAGGTTCATCGGCATCGCCGAGTAGTCCCAGACGCCGAGCCCGAGCCAAAGATTGCAAACGACGCCGAAGACGAGCTCGACGAGCGTGATCAAAGCGGCACTGCAAAGAATCCGCAGAGCAAGCGCCCCCGCGCGAAGACGGTCCGAGAGAATCCAGATGAGAGCGGCGCAAGCCGCCCCCGCAAGCGACATGGAGAGATGCGTTTTCCCCCGCCAGAGAATTTCGATCAGCGGATAGAGGACAGCCCCCGCGAGCGCGGCGAAAAGCCACCGATGCTTTGCCATATCCTCACCTCCTTTTCCCCCTTATTGTGCGGGCGCAGGAGAAATTTATCCCGAAAGGGAACGTTTTTTTGCAAAGTGTCTTGAAAATCAAAGGGAAACCATGTATAATGATGACAGTAAAGAAAATGATGAAGGAGACTCACCATGAAACTTGGCGTTCTGACCAATCTGTTTGCCGACCTTTCGCTTGAGGAGGTTTTGACCAAGCTCGAGTCGCTCGGCGTTGAGGCTGCTGAGATCGGCTGCGGCGGCTATCCCGGAAAGGCGCATTGCAACCCCAAGACCCTTCTTGCCGACGAAAAGGCGCTTGCCGATTTCCGTCTCGCCTTCGAGCGACACGGCATTGAGCTTGCCTGCCTTTCGGTGCACGGAAACGCCGTTCACCCGAACCCCGTAATCGCAAAGCAGTTCCACGACGATTTTACCGATGCAATCCTGCTCGCCGAGAAGCTCGGCGTGGATACCGTCGTGACCTTCTCGGGCTGCCCCGGCGGCTCGCCCGAGGACAAAACTCCGAACTGGGTAACCTGCCCCTGGCCCGACGATTTCCTTGCCGTGCTTGACTATCAGTGGAATCAGGTTCTGATCCCCTACTGGAAGAAGGCCGCCGCGTTCGCCAAGGAGCACGGCGTCACCAAGATCGCCTTTGAGATGCATCCCGGCTTCTGCGTCTACAATCCCGAGACGCTCCTGAAGCTCCGTGAGGCGGTCGGCGACGTCATCGGCGCCAACTTCGATCCCTCGCACCTCATCTGGCAGGGCGTTGACCCGGTTGCCGCCATTCGCGCGCTTGAGGGCGCGATCTACCACTTCCACGCCAAGGATACCAAGATCGACAAGTACAACGTGGCGAAGTTCGGCGTGCTTGACACCAAGCATTACGGCGACGAGATCCACCGCAGTTGGGTCTTCCGCTCGGTCGGATACGGTAACGGTCTCGACTATTGGCGCGACATCGTCTCGAACCTGCGCCTCGTCGGATACGATAAGGTCATGAGCATCGAGCACGAGGACAGCCTGATGACGCCCGAGGAGGGACTGGCTCATGCCGTCGAGTTCTTGAAGGACTCGATCATCCGTCAACCGAAGCCCACCACGATGGGTTGGGCGTAAGCATCGGCAGAGCGATTCGATTCGTATAATCAAGAGGATAAAAAGCCGGCAAGGAGAGGGGGCACCCCTCGCTTGTCGGCTTCCTTTTCGCTCCGCCGTATTTTTTTGGAGCATCCTCGGCTCCCGAGCGGAACGAAAAGTCGTCTCTCCACGCGGAATTTGTGCAACTTGCACAGTTTTTTGTTTTCTTTTTGTATATTTCGTCAGATTGACAAATTTCAACCCGCGTGGTATACTTGTATGCGTGAGAAAATTCTTCCATGGCAATTTTTGTTATGGAAAAATTTGAGCAAATTTTATTTTTTATGAAAGGAAAACGACTATGAAAACCAAAAAATCGACACTGTTCGGGCTTTTGGCGGCGCTGCTCGCGATCATCACCGTAATGACCTCGGTCCTCGTGTTCACGGCGACGGCAGAGGACGCTCCCGAAGCTCCGACGCTTGACCAGAACCTTCTCGACAACACGCTCGAAGAGTACTCCTTCGATATGGAGCAACTGACGGTGGTCGAGGGTGCCATTCCTCCTACCAGCAGAAACCCCGAGCAGCTCTACACCGACGAGGATGGAGCTAAGATCGCCTTCGTCAATATCGAGGATACCGTTTTTGATCAGATCGTTCTGACACACGGAACGGTTGACGGCGGCTGGACCGCTTTCTGGTTCCTGACCGAGATGCCCACCAAGGGTGAGCCCGTCTCCTATGCGGGCGAGCAGACCAACCGTCATGAGACCTCGGGCGCCGGCAGAGACACCAACCCGGTCAACATCCCCGACGATGCTAAGATCCTTGCAATCTACTACTCGGATCCCGGGCTTGTGTATTG
>JAZNFP010000016.1:0-11783 GCA_045576095.1 Eubacteriales bacterium | reverse complement strand
CCGCGTGCGGATGTGATAAACGCTGAAAGCATCTAAGCGTGAAGCACACCTCAAGATGAGATATCCCATTGCTTAAAGCAAGTAAGGTCGCAGGTAGACTACCTGCTTGATAGGTCGCGTGTGGAAGCGTGGTAACACGTGCAGCTGAGCGATACTAATTGACCGAGGGCTTGAACTGCTCCTTGCAGTTCGGGCTTGCACAGAGCTTTTCGTTTCATTCCCTATTCGGTTTTTAATCTGCATTTGCCAAAGAGACGAGGCTGTCTCAAATGCGAATTTCGCGTTTGAGACAGCCTCGTTTGATAATCGACGCATCGGATTTCGGTGAGGAGCGGAGCCCCCTTACAGCCCGACGCCCCCTCTTTGCTTTTTGCGGAGCTTGAAATCCATCGAAGGGAGAGCATTTATGCAGAACACGAGACTGCTTCTCATCCGTCACGGCGAGAGCGAGGCGAACCGAATGGGCCGCTTTGCGGGGCACAGCGATTTTCCTCTGACTCAAAAGGGGCGGCTTCAGGCAGAGTGTACCGCCGATTATATCGCCCGTACCTATACGGTCGATCGGGTTTATGCAAGCGATCTTTGCCGCGCTTACGATACGGTGCTTGCCGTTGCGCGACGCTTCTCGCTTCCCGTCGTTGCCGATGAGGAGCTCCGCGAGATTTTTGCGGGCGAGTGGGAGGGGTTGCCCTTTGACGAAATCCGTCTTCGCTTTGCTCGGGACTTCGAGATCTGGACGCGCGACGTCGGGAACGCCGCCTGCACGGGAGGCGAGAAGGTATCCGACCTTCAAAGCCGTGTCATGGCGGCGCTTTTGCACATTTCGAAGGAAAACCCCGGGAAAACGGTCGCCATCGGTACGCATGCCACGCCGATCCGCGCAACCGAATGCGCTCTGCGAGGGAAATCGCTTTCCGAGATGTTCTCGGTTCCGTGGGTGAGCAACGCTTCGGTGACCGAGCTTTCCTACGAGGGCGGCGAGCTCCGCCTCGTTTCGGTCGGAGAGAGCCGCCATTTGGATCGGCTTCAGAGCTCGCTTCCCGATAACGTCTGATGACCGAGCCGAAAAATGCCTCGCTTTTTGTCGGGGAATCGGCGATTTCGTATGCAATGACGATAAAATCTCCCGAATTCCTTGACAAAACCCAAAACAAAAAGTATACTATTATATATACACTTTCCATTTTTTGATTGAATGAGGGACGTTCCATGTTCAATACTTTAGACGCAACCTTCTTCTGGTGCGAGGATCTGTGCCGCGCCGGTATCAACTATGCCGAGGATCAATGCCTGCAGTTTCTGCGCCGCGAGGCGATGCGTGTCAAGGACGTTGATCGCGACTTCATCCTTGCGCTGACCTCTGCAGCCGCCGAGGATTTCGTTTTTGATCACCGCTATCTTCCGGTTTACAATTTCTCGGTTACCGCGCGCTACACCAAGGACGGTCATTCGCGCGAGGTTTCGAAGAACGGGAACTATTACGAAGAGAGATACGCCGAGCTTCGTCCCGATTTCTTCGTCGGCGGACAGAGCTCGCGGTTTTTTGCGCTGAACCTTCCGCGCGATCTGGATTTTCCTCTTCTTTCGGCGAACGGGAAGGGGATCTCCGAGAAGGAAGCGGCAAACCGTGCCGTGACCTTCGCAAACGATATGCCCGCTCGCGGCGAAAGACGAAGCATCAAGGCGTGGAGCGGAACGGTTTGCTTCGTGCCGATCCTTCTCGTCAAGTTTACCTATGAGGGGCGCGTGTATTCCTCGCGCGTCAATATGCATAACGGAACCTGCGTTTGCGAGACACCGAGCTCGAGACGCGACGAGACGTGGGCAAGGAAGGCGTCGCGCATCGCAAGCCGCCTCTCGCGCGCCGCTACGCTCGTTTCCTTCCTGTGGCTTTTGCTTGCGGGCGCGATGATCGCATTCCCGAAGCCTGCGACCTATTTCGACGTCGGCTTTGCCGCCGCCGCCCTTTTACATCTGATCGTTCGGATGTGCCGCCTTCCCCGAACCGACTTCTCCCATTGGCTCTCGGTCCGCAAGGAATCGGTGCACGACTCGCTCGTTGAGCTGAACAAGGGAAGATGGGCGTTGCTTTTCTCGAGCGCTCTTGCCGTTCTTCTTCTTGGCGTTCAGATCGTCTTGCAGCTCGTTGCCTGAAAAACGCGAAAGGGGCTCGCTTGATTTCGGCATAACCGAACGAAAAACGATAAAAAGGAATAAAAAGGAGAAAACCCGAAGGTTTTCCACCTTAAAAAACAGGATACGTAAAGAAAAAGACAGGTGCTACGCCTTACGTGCAGCACCTGTTTTCTTTGTTTTTCGTTCGGTTATGCCGAAAGGAAGAGCCCCTGTTTTGTTAAAGAAGGGCTTTCCGAAGCTCCTTGTCTGACAGGGGGCTGAGGTAAGCGGGAGGGATATCAAGGAGCGTGCGGCATCCGCTCTCGCCGGCCTTTGCCATGCGGTGCGCGGCGCGTGCCGTTGCAACGAGGACCGAGGCGGTAAACTCGGGATTCGAGTCAAGCGTGAGCCGATACTCGATCAGCTGGTCGTTTTCCAGGTCGAAGCCGGTTTTTCCCGAGCGAAGAACGCATCCGCCGTGAGGAATGCCGCCGTGCTCACGCGCCAGCTCCTCGGCGGAGAGGAAGTGCACGGTGGTATCGTAATCGGCAAAATAGTTCGGCATCGTCTTGATCTCGCGCTCAATGCGAGCGAGATCCGCCCCTTCCTTTGTCACCACGTAGCATTCGCGCGTGTGCTTTTCTCGGGTCGAGAGCTCGGGAAGCTGTCCGCTTCGTACGGCGGAAATCGCTTCCTCGACGGGAACGGTGTATTGCTTGGCATCAAGAACGCCGTCGATGCGGCGAATCGCATCCGAATGTCCTTGACTGACGCCCTTGCCCCAGAAGGTATAGTCTTTTCCGCACGGCAGAATGGCAGACGCATAGAGCCTTGCCAGCGAGAACATTCCGGGGTCCCAGCCAACCGAAATGACGGCAAGCTTACCGCCTGCCTTGGCGGCGGAGTCGACCCGGTCGAAATGCTCGGGGATCCTTGCATGCGTATCGAAGCTGTCGATGACGCAGAAATGCTCGGCGAGGCTCGGAGTCTGCACGGGCAGGTCGGTTGCGCTTCCGCCGCAAAGAATCATGACGTCGATTTTGTCCTTGTAGTCAACAGCCTCGTCCGCAGGAAGCACGGGAACCCCCTCGGTGCGGATCCCGAGGTTCCTCGGATCGCGCCGCGTAAAGACGGCGGCAAGGGAAAGATCGGGGCTCTGACGGATCGCGCTCTCCACGCCCCGTCCGAGATTTCCGTATCCGTAAATACCGATTCTGATGCTCATGTCCCACATGTCCTTCCGTGTACAAGATTTTACGTTGAGAATTATATCATAAAAACAGCGCTGTGACAATATTTTTTTAAGAGTTTCGGCATAAAATATCTCTTTGTCGGGCAAAGGACTTGAAACTTTCCCGAAATTCAAGTATAATGAAGGAAAGACTGCCGCTCATCCCTCGGACGCAGGGGCGGCTATTAAAAACGAACGGTAGGAGGAAGGATCATGAACAAAACCAGACTCAAAAAATACGCGAAGCTGATTGCCAAATGCGGTGTGAACGTCAAGCGCGGGCAGGAGGTTATCATTTCGGCAGAGCTCGATCAGCCGGAATTCGTCGGATACGTCGTCGAGGAGTGCTACCGCGCGGGGGCAAAGAAGGTAACCGTCGATTGGGCGTATCAGCCGCTTGCAAAGCTCCATATCCGTCATTGCTCGACCGAGGTTCTCGGCTCTCTTGATCAGTGGCAGATCGACAGATGGGAGCATCGGGCAGAGACCTTGCCCTGCACGATCTATCTCGTTTCCGAGGACCCCGACGGACTGAAGGGTGTCAATCAGAAGAAGTATGCCAAGGCGATGGCATCCCGATCAAAGATCATTAAGCCCATTCGCCGCAAAATGGAGAATAAATACCAGTGGTGCATCGCCGCCGTTCCCGGAAAGGCATGGGCAAAAAAGGTGTTCCCCGGTGTTCGGACGAGCACTGCGGTCGAGATGCTGTGGGAGGCAATTCTCAAGACCTCGCGTGTTGACGACGACCCCGTTGCGGCATGGAAGGCGCACAACGAGGCATTGCAAAAGCGGTGTGATTACCTCAACGCCCTTGGCATCAAGGAGCTGAAGTACAAGGCGTCAAACGGAACCGACCTGCGTGTCGGACTTCTCCCCGATGCGCTGTTTATGGGCGGGGGCGAGTATACGATGGGAAGCAAAATCTACTTCAACCCCAACATCCCCTCCGAGGAGATCTTTACCTCTCCGAGATCGGGTGACGCCGACGGCATCGTTTATTCCTCAAAGCCGCTTTCCTACGCGGGACAGCTCATCGACAACTTCTGGCTCCGCTTTGAGGGCGGTCGTGTCGTTGATCTCGGCGCCGAAACCAACGAGGAGCTGCTTCGCGAGCTTGTCAAGATGGACGAGGGGGCTGCAAGGCTGGGCGAGTGTGCGCTCGTTCCTTATACTTCGCCGATCCGCGAGACCGAGCTGCTCTTCTATAACACCCTCTTTGACGAGAACGCCGCCTGCCATCTGGCACTCGGCTTCGGCTTTACCAATGCGCTGCGCGACTACGAGCAGTATACCGAGGAGCAGGCACACGCGATGGGCATCAACGATTCGATCATCCACGAGGATTTCATGATCGGCACGAAGGATCTTTCGATCAAGGGCGTTCTTGCTGACGGGAGCGAGGTGGAGATCTTCCGCGAGGGAGAGTGGGCGTTCGAGGTCTGATGCGCCCCTTGCAAAGAGAGACCGCCTCAAATGCAACTTGCATTTGAGGCGGTTCCTTTCGGATGCGTTACACGGTTCCGGTAATTGTCAGAACGGCAACGCCGGGAGTGGTGACGATCGCGCCGGTCTCGGGGTCCTGGGTGTAGGTCGCCGCAGGAACGGCAACGCTGCCGTCAAGCGTCGTAAAGACGCCGGTCGTCTCGTCGTAGGTGTAGCCCGTTCCCTCCGCAAGGGGCGCGCCGTCAAGCGTGACGGTGATATCGCTCAGAATCGGAGAGAAGGTGTCGCTGACGGTCAGACCGTCGGTTGCGTTGATCGGGCTGTTGCCGAGGTTCTGCACGATGAGCGTATAGGTCAGCTCTCCGTTATCGGTCAGCACCGTGGGGCAGACCGCCTTGGCGATGGTCAGCTGGGGCGCCTCGCTTGCCGTGACGGTTGCCTCTGCCGTCAGCGTACCGACGCCCGCGCCGCCGACGGTGCTTGCCGTGTTGGTGATCGTTGAGCCTGCCGCGAGCGGTGCAAAGGCGTTCGCCGTCGTCTCGTAGAGCAGGGTGGCGATGGCGCCTGCGGGAAGGTCGATTCCCGTGACGGTCAGACCGTCGTCCGTTGTGACGGTAGGAGCCGCTTGCAGGACGCCGTTCAGATAGTAACGGAGCGATCCGTCCACGTAGGTGAGCGGAACGACCGTCGTGGTACCGTCGGGCAGCGTGTACGCGCCGAGATCGTCGGTAACGGTCAATGCAGTCTGGGCGGAGCCCCCCTCGTTGGCCAGCGTGACGGCGTAAACGACGCTGTCACCCGCGCCGTAGGTTGCGGTGATCGCCGTTTTTGTCAGCGTCAGCCCCGAAAGAAGCTCTGCTTCGGTCGTGTTCGAGTTGGTGACCTGTCCGCCGTAGGACAGGGAGGCCTGGTTATAGAAGGTTGGCATATTTCGTCTCCTTGCTTTTCTGCACCGATCGGTATCGGTGCCGTTAACAGCATATGATTTGTCGCGTTCGTTTGTCCTGCTTTTTTTTGGCTTAGCTGTTGCATTGTTCGTTCAAAAATGCTATACTATCTGTAGAGACATAGAGGGAGGTGCGAGCGTGGAGGAAAGAGAAAAAATTTTCCCTCAGGAGCAAAATTATCGCGAGCAGATCCTTTCGATTGTTCGAGGAAATGCGGGCGACGACGAAATCCGAGATCAGCTCGGCGAGTATCACGCGTGCGACGTTGCCGATCTTTTCGAGGAGCTTTCGGGAGAGGAGCAGGAGCGGCTCGGTCGCATTCTCGGAAGCGAGACGATGTCGGAGATCATTGCATACCTTGACGATGCAGGGGACTACCTTTCCGAGATCAATGCAACCGAGGCGGCAGAGATTATCGAGCAGATGGATGCCGACGAGGCGCAGAAAGCGCTTGAGGACCTCGACGAGCAGACGCGAAACGAAATCCTGCATCGGATCGACGACGACGAAATCAAGGAGGAGCTTGCTCTGCTCGCTTCCTACGAGGACGACGAGTTCGGAAGCCGCATGAGCCGGAATTTTATCACCGTCACCCGATCGCAAACGATCAAGGAGGCGATGCGAACGCTGGTGCGCGAGGCTGCCGAAAAGGACAACATCCATACGATCTTCGTTTTGGATGTCGACGGCTCGTTTTACGGAGCGATTGATCTCAAGGACCTGATCGTTGCCAGACACGACGTCGAGCTTGAGTCGATTATCGTTACCGCATTCCCCTTCGTTTACGATACCGATCGAATCTCCGAGAGGATCGAACGGCTGTGCGAGTATTCCGAGGAGATGATCCCCGTGCTCTCTTCCGAGCGAGGCGAGCTGCTCGGGGTGATCACGGCGAGCGATCTGACCGAGCTGCTGGACGAGGAGAGGGGCGACGATTATGCAAAGCTCGCCGCCATGACGGGGGAGCAGGAGCGAAACGAATCGCTCTTTGGCAGCATGAGAAAGCGCGTGCCGTGGCTGATCACGCTTCTGTTTATGGGGCTTGCCGTTTCGGCGGTCGTAGGGATGTTTGAGCGCGTGGTGGACGCTTTGCCGATGATCGTTTCCTTCCAGTCGCTGATTCTCGGCATGGCGGGAAACGTCGGAACGCAGTCGCTTGCGGTGACGGTCAGAGCGCTTGCAGATAAGGAGCAGGGCAGCTTCAAGATGCAGTGCCTGACGATTCTAAAGGAGCTTCGGGTCGCTTTGCTCAGCGGAACGGTGCTCGGTATGATCTCCTTTTTGATCGTCAGCCTCTATCTGACCGCCTTTGCGTCCTATGGGGCGACGTTCGTTCTGTCCGCCGCCGCCTGTGTCGGTCTTGCGATGTGCTTTGCCATGGCGGTCTCGGGGCTGACCGGTGCCGCGATTCCGATTGCGCTCGGGCGCGTTGGAATCGATCCTGCCGTTGCCTCGGGTCCTCTGATTACAACGGCGAGCGACCTTGTTGCCGTCGTCAGCTATTACGGATTGGCATTTTTGCTGCTGCTCAATTTGTAGAAAAAGGTCGGTCTCAAGCGCAAAACGCGCTTGAGACCGCATTTTTTCATTCTGCAGCGGAAAAATCGAAAATCCTGTTGACATTTCAACAAGCGCGTGGTATACTGAACAGGCTTTGTTGAAATCTCAACAAGTCGGAGGAAGTCGAAATGAAAGAGCGCTTTGAAACATTTACCGTTCTGATCAATAAGATCAGCCGCAACGTACGGAAGCTTAAGAACCGGGAAATGGCGGAATACGGGCTTCGCAGCACGCACGTATCCTGCTTATACTATCTGTATTCGGCGGATGCTCTGACGGCTGCCGAGCTGTGCGAGAGGTGCGAGGAGGATAAGGCAACGATTTCCCGTGCGCTTGAGTTTCTTGAGGCGGGCGAATTGATCGTCTGTGAATGCAAGACGGGGAAGCGGTACAAGAGTCCTTGGCGTCTGACCGAAAAGGGAAGGGATGCCGCAAGGGAGATCGTCGGGAAGGTAAACGCGGTGCTTGATGGGGTCGGCGTTGGGCTCACCGACGAGCAACGAGATGCCTTTTACAGCTATCTGACGGTCATCAGCGACCGCCTCGAAGAGGCAACCGAGCAGCTCGATTGACCGAAAACAAGAGGCGAGGCATGTTCTACTAAAGTATCCCGTCTCGCGCCTGATGACGAGGGGCGAGCTTGCACGCTTTTACGATGTGATAGGAGGACTCTATGAGAAAAATAAAGATTGTCGCTGACTCGTCCTGCGATCTGTTTACCCTCGGGGAAGTCGCGTTTGCCTCGGCACCGATGAAGATCTGCACCGCCGAGCGGGAATTCGTTGACGACGGGTCGCTTGACGTTTGCGGCATGGTCGAGTATCTGTACCGTTATAAGGGGAAATCAAGGTCGTCCTGCCCCAACACGAGCGATTGGCTCGAGGCGTTTGGCGACGCCGACGAGATCTTTTGCGTGACCATCACCGGCGGACTTTCGGGAAGCTACAATTCGGCGTGTGCCGCAAAGGCGCTTTACGAATCCGAAAATACGGGCAGGCGCGTTTGCGTGTTTGATACGCTGTCGGCAGGCCCCGAGGTTGCCTTGACGGCCGAGAAAATCAAGGCGTGCATCGGACAGGGGATGTCCTTTGAGGAGATCTCGGAGGCCGTCACGGCGTATATGAAAAAAACAGGACTCGTTTTTATGCTCAAATCGCTAAAAAACTTCGCTAACAACGGCAGAGTTTCGCCCCTTGTGGCAAAGCTCGTCGGCATCGCCGGAATTGGCATCATCGGAAAGGCAAGCGAAAAGGGAACGCTTGAGCCGATGCATAAGTGCTGTGGCGAGCGGCGCTCGCTCGACACCCTGGTTGCCGATCTGGAAGCCGAGGGCTTTCGCTCGGGCAGAGTGAAAATCGGGCATTGTATGAACGCCCCCTTCGCCGAGCGGCTGAGGGAAAGGCTTCTTGCCGGACACCCGACCGCACAAATTGAAATCTACCGCCTCGCGGGCCTGTGCAGTTTCTACGCCGAAAAGGGCGGCGTGCTCGTAGGCTTTGAAAAGGCGTAAAGGAGGATTCTGTGACACAAGAAGAAATCATAGCCCTGCTTGATCGTCAGAGGGCGTATTACCGAAGCGGCGAAACGCTCTCCGTCAAGTTCCGCGTTCGGCAGCTGAAACGGCTCTACGAAGCGGTGAGGCGCTATCAAAGCGAGATCAACGAGGCGCTTGCGTCCGATCTCGGGAAAAGCCATTACGAGGGCTTTATGTGTGAAAGCGGTCTGGTTTTGACCGAAATTTCCTATATGATCAAGCACGTAAAGCGGCTTGCGAGGCGAAAAAGAGTCAGAACCCCCCTCGCGCAGTTCCCCTCGCATAGCTACCGTCAGCCCGTTCCTTACGGAAACGTGCTCATTATGAGCCCCTGGAACTATCCCTTTCTGCTGACGCTTGAGCCGTTGGCGGATGCCATCGCCGCAGGCAATACCGCGCTCGTGAAGCCGAGCGCCTATTCCCCCGCAACCTTGGGAATCGTGGATAGGATCATTCGGGAATGCTTTGCCCCCGAATACGTTGCCACCGTCACGGGCGGCAGAGCCGAAAACCAAGCTCTGCTCGACCAAAAATTCGACCTTATCTTTTTCACGGGCAGTCAGGCGGTTGGCAAGGAGGTGCTTCGCCGCGCGGCGGAGCATCTGACGCCCGCCGTTCTCGAGCTCGGCGGAAAGAGCCCCTGCATCGTCGATGCGAGCGCCAATATCCCGCTCGCCGCAAGGCGAATCGTGTGGGGCAAGTATCTCAACTGCGGTCAGACCTGCGTTGCTCCCGACTACGTCCTTTGCGAGAGGTCGGTCAAGGATGCGTTCGTCAAGGCAACCGCGGCCGAGATCAAGCGGCAATATGGAGACCGCCCCCTTGAAAACGGAGATTACGGAAAAATCGTCAACGAAAAGCATTTTACCCGACTTTGTTCTCTGATCGACGCGGAAAAGGTCGTCATCGGGGGAGAGGTCGATTCCGAGAGCTTTCGGATCGCCCCTACGGTGATGGACGGCGTCACCGATGGCGACGCCGTGATGGGCGAGGAGATCTTCGGTCCTATCCTGCCGATCATCGCCTACGACGACTTTGACGCCGTCGTTGACGAGCTGAAGACCAAGGAGAAGCCTCTTGCGCTCTACCTTTTTACAAGCAACCGAGGGCACGTCAAGCGCGTAACCGCCGAGCTTTCCTACGGCGGCGGCTGCATCAACGACGTCGTGATCCATCTTGCCACCAGCGAGATGGGCTTTGGCGGCATCGGGGAGAGCGGCATGGGTGCCTACCACGGCAAGGCAGGCTTCGCCGCCTTCTCGCACGATAAATCCATCGTCGACAAAAAGACCTGGCTCGATCTGCCAATGCGCTACCGACCGCACGGAAGCCGGCTTTATGAAAAGCTGCTGCATGTGTTTTTGAGGTGAGCAAATGAAACACGGACAAAAGTGGATGCTGACGGTCAATTCCACCATTATCATTTCGGTCCTTGTTCTGAACTGCTTTTATCAAAGCAACGGCTTCGTCTTTGCTCTGAAATGCATCTGCAGCGCCGGCTTTGCATTGCTCGGCGGATTTATGCGCTGCTGTTCCAAGCCGATAACAGACGCTTTGATATCGCAATGACGGTAGGGCTTGGCGGAAGCCGCCATCTTTGAATACGCTTTCAAGCTTGGTATGCAGATAGCCATCGAAACACTAACCGAATAACACACGGCGGCGGGGCTTGTCCTCGCCGCTTAATTATTCCTTTTTAATCTCAAAACAGGAACGATAATTTGCAAATTCTTTTGAAACACTATTGATATTGTTCCTAAAATGTGATATGATATATCCTGTAATATTGTATTTAGCTCAGGAGGATGCTCTGATGGAATATATTAAGGTATCAAAAGCCGCTGAAAAATGGGGGATCTCGCCTCGACGTGTGCGTGTTTTGTGCGCGGAGGGCAAGATTGACGGTGTGATTCGCAAAGGGAATCTTTATATGATCCCCGCTACCGCCGTCAAGCCTATGGATGGAAGAAAAGGCAGAACGGGATTTTTGCTTGATATCAAAAAGAAGCGTGATCTTCTTTCTACAAAGCGTCCTTTGACGCCCGGTGAGGTAGAAAGACTTGCGCAGGAGTTTATGGTGGACTTCACTTACAACTCTAATGCTATTGAGGGCAACACTCTTACGTTGAAAGAAACCGCATTGGCTCTTGAAGGAATGACTATCGATCAAAAGCCGCTTAAAGATCATCTTGAAGCGGTAGGACATCGCGATGCTTTCCTCTATGTGCAAGAAATAGCAAAGAACGAGGTTGAGCTTTCGGAATATGTTATCAAGAACATCCACGCGCTTGTTTTGATGAACCGCCCCGAGGATAAGGGACAGTATCGACGTATCCCCGTTCGTATTATGGGAGCATACACCGAGCCGGTTCAGCCGTATTTGATTGAGCCTAAAATGAGCGAACTGCTTGCTACCAATGAAGAACGCAAAATGGGAATGACGACGGTTGAGCGTATTGCACGTTTCCATCTTGAATTTGAGGGCATTCATCCTTTCATCGACGGAAACGGAAGAACGGGACGACTGATTCTCAATCTTGAATTGATACGAAATGGATTCCCGCCTATCAATGTGAAGTTTACAGACCGCAAGCGTTACTACGATGCTTTTGATGCCTTCTATCGTGATGGTGACGCAGGTGCGATGATCGACTTGATTGCGGAATATGTGGACGAACAGCTTGATGAGTATTTGGCTGTTCTTTCGCAGTAATAAGAGGAAGGTGATATAAATGGCTTCTATCATAAATCAATATATTTCTTGTGGTAAACAAGTCGTGATTGCATTAGATAAACAAGAATCTTATAGTGATAAAACAGCAGCAATGCTAACTCAATATGCTAAATTAAGACTTGCTCCCAATGGCGAAGAACTATTTGGCAGATCTTGGGGAAAGAAACAAAATTAAAAAGACTAATTTAATATGAAGCCGCTATCAAAGCGTGATTA
>JAZNFP010000015.1:0-17449 GCA_045576095.1 Eubacteriales bacterium | reverse complement strand
ATCGGGCTTTCCGCAAGCGACGTTCCGACGCTTGCGGCGGCTGCTCGTCGCGGGCTTTCACCGAAAAGCGCCGATGACGTTGAGATTCTTTCGGATACCCCCCTTCCGAAACCAACCGATTTTCGGCACGTTGCGGTTCGTCACAGTCTCTCCTTTTCGGGGAACCGCTCGCTTCTCGGGCGCGCGTTCTCCCGGGTTGCAAGGCGCGTGCTGACCTCGCGCCCCACCGTCCGCCGCGGCTGCATCGGTTGCCGAAAATGCGCCGAAATCTGCCCTGCCAAGGCGATCGTCATGAAAAAGAAAAAGCCCGTGATTGATCGCACGAGCTGTATTCGGTGCTTCTGCTGTCAGGAATTCTGCCCCGTCGGCGCCATGCAGGTGCATCGGACGTTGATTGCAAAACTACTGACAAAAAGCAAATAAAAAGCGGCGCCAACGCTTGTTGACGCCGCTTTTGATTTCAAAATCAAGCCTTACCGATCGAGCCGAAGAGCTCCATCTTCTCACGCACGGTTGCCTTGATCGCCTCAACGCCGGGAGCGAGAAGCTTACGGGGATCAAAGCCCTTCCCCTCAAGGTCCTTCCCTGCCTCAACGTAGGCTCTGGTGGCGGCGGCGAATGCCAGCTGACACTCGGTATTGACGTTGATCTTGGCAACGCCGAGCGAAATGGCGCGACGGATCATATCGGCAGGGATACCGGTTCCGCCGTGAAGAACCAGAGGCATCTCACCGGTCTTCTCCTGCACCTTGGCAAGCGTATCGAAGGAAAGCCCCTGCCAGTTTGCGGGGTACTTACCGTGAATGTTTCCGATTCCTGCCGCCAGCATCGTCACGCCGAGATCGGCGATCATCTTGCACTCGTCGGGATCGGCACACTCGCCCATACCGACGACGCCGTCCTCCTCGCCGCCGATCGAGCCGACCTCTGCCTCAAGGGAAAGCCCCTTCTCGGCGCAGAGACGCACCAGCTCGGTCGTTTTCTGCACGTTCTCCTCAATCGGATAGTGCGAGCCGTCGAACATGATCGACGAGAAGCCCGCCTCGACACACTTCATGCATCCCTCATAGCTTCCGTGGTCAAGATGAAGCGCAACCGGAACGGTAATCTTCAGCTCCTCAATCATCGACGAAACCATCGAAGCAACCGTCTTGAAGCCGCACATATACTTTCCCGCGCCCTCGGAGACACCGAGAATGACGGGAGACTTCAGCTCCTCGGCAGTCAGAAGGATCGCCTTGGTCCATTCGAGATTGTTGATGTTGAACTGACCGACGGCGTACCTTCCCGCCTTTGCCTTGGTCAGCATTTCCTTTGCGGATACCAGCATGTTTTTCTCCTCACGTTTCATAATCTTTGAAAAATCTCTACGACGGATATTCTACACCATTTCCGACAAAAAATCAAGCCCTTTTACAAATTTGAAGGTCGCCGGGAGTACAATTATAAAAAACTTCGATTTTTCGCTCTACTTTCTTGACATGAGAGCCAAATGAAATTATAATATATATAATAATCACCCGTGTGCGCGCGTCGCCCCCGAAAGACTGGAGGAACCGAATTTGGATAACATGACCCCACAAAGCATGGCAGGCATCAGCGGACAGACCTCGCCCGTGATGAACTTTGCCCTGATGCAAAGCGGCATCCGCGTTCTCCGAGAGATCCGCGTTCAGAATAAAACGGCACGGTCGCTCACCTCTCTGAAGGTAGCGGTCTCGGCCTCCCCTGCCTTTTTCATGCCCGCCGTCTTTCGCATCGACTGCATCGCACCGAGATCCACCTACGAGATTTCGCAGATCGAGCTGAATCTTGTCTCGAATATGCTGCTCGGTCTGTCGGAGAATACCGAGGCAAAAATCAAGCTGACGCTGACGATGGGAGACGAGGAGCTGGCGAGCGAGGAAAAAACGGTTCTTCTGCTTGCGTATGATCGATGGAGCGGTACCGAGATTTTCCCCGAAACGACCGCTGCTCTTGTCACCCCCGCGCATCCCTACGTTGCGGAGCTGACGAAGGCCGCCCTTTCGGTCATGCGGCATTGGTCGAAGTCCGCCGTCCTTGACGGCTATGCCGCCAAGGATCCGAACGAGGTGCGACGGCAGTTTGCCGCCGTCTTTACCGCGCTGCAATGCGAGCGCTTCACCGAGACCGAGCTTTCGGGGGCGCTGTCCGAAGCCGATCAGCCCGTCGGGCAGCTCGAGCAGCTTAAGACGCAGAAAAAAGCGAACTGCTTTGAGCTTTCCCTGCTCCTTGCCGCCGCGGCGGAAGCGATCGGGCTTCACCCGATTCTGATCTTTGAAAAGCGGCACTGTATGGTTGGCATCTGGCTGATTGACAATTATTTTGCCGAGAGCATCCAGGACGACGCCTCTCAGCTCACAAAAAGAACCGCCGAGGGGGTCTCGGAGCTTTGCGTTGCCGACGTTGCGGGACTCACAAGCGAATCAATGACCTTTGAGGACGCTACCTCCTCGGCGCTCACAAGGCTTTCCGATCCGTCGCAGTTTTGCTTTGCGCTTGACGTTCGCCGCGCACGCGCCAGCGGCATTGAGCCGATGAAGCAACGGCGCGTCGATGCCAAGGGAAACGTGATCTTCGATTACGTTCCTTCCTCGGCAAAGGGAAGCGCACCAAGCGACGTCAGCGTTTCCAAAAAATCAAGGTCGAGCTCCGCGCAAGCCGAAATGACCAAGGAGCAGCTCTGGGAGAGAAAGCTTCTCGATCTTTCGCTTCGCAATACGCTTCTCAATTTCCGATTCCGTCGCGGCACCGTCCAGATCCTTCAGCTCCGTCCCGAGGAGCTTTGTGATGCGATGATCTCGGGAAGCGAGTACGCCGTTCTTCCGCGCCCCAACGAGCTGGAGGGAGCCGTGGCGACCGAAAGCGGCGTCTTTGACGTCAAGAGTGCCGGAACTGCCGCGGAGAGCGTACTGCGTACCGAGCTGTCGCATTCGCGCCTTCGCACCTTCCACGACGCTACCGCTCTTGCCTCGACGATGACGGGACTCTTCCGCGCCGCCAAAACGGGGCTGGAGGAAAGCGGCGCCAATACCCTGCATCTTGCCTTCGGCTTTTTGCGCTGGTACGAAAGTGACGCTTCAAAGCAGGCTCGCTACGCGCCGCTCGTTCTGCTTCCGGTTGAGCTCGTTCGCACCTCGGTCAACCGCGAGTACGTCCTGCGGGCACGCGAGGATGAGCCACAGTTCAACATCACGCTGATTGAGCATCTCAAGAGCGTTTTCGGGATCAACCTTGACGGCCTTGATCCTCTGCCCCTTGAGGACGGCCGACTTGACCTTCGCTTTGTTTTCACGGCGGTGCGTCAGGCCGTGATGCAGCTCTCTCGCTGGGACGTCGAGGAAACGGTCTTCCTCGGCAACTTCTCCTTTGCGAATTTTATTATGTACAACGATCTGCGCCGTCGCTCTGCCGAGCTCAAGGAAAACAAGATCGTTTCGTCGCTGATGTCGGGGCATCTGACCTGGAGCGATCCCGAGGACTTTTTGCGTCCCGAGCAGCTTGACGAGCAGATCAACCCCGTTGATATCGCAACCCCCGTTTCCGCCGATTCCTCGCAGCTCTCGGCAATCTACGCCGCGGGAATCGGAAAGAGCTTCGTTCTTCACGGCCCTCCCGGTACGGGAAAATCCCAGACGATCACCAACATGATCGCAAACGCTCTCTACCATGGAAAATCGGTTCTGTTCATCGCCGAGAAAATGGCGGCGCTTTCGGTTGTTCAAAGACGTCTTGAGGCAATCGGTCTCGCGCCCTTCTGCCTTGAGCTTCATTCGAACAAAGCGAAAAAGCAGGACGTTCTTGCACAGCTTGACCGAACCATGCAGTCCGCCCGCATCAAGAGCCCCGATGAATTCAACGCCGAGGCGGAGCGCGTGCGCCGCTTGCGCGAGCAGCTGAACTCCACGATGAAAACGATTCATCAGGTCAGGAGATTCGGCATGTCGCTCTACGACGCGATCGTTCTTTACGAGAGCTATAAAAGCGCGCCCGAGCTGAAGGTCTTTACCGAGGCGCAGGTCCATCGGATCACTCCCGAATCAAGAAAGTCAGACGAGTCTCTGCTCGGTCGGCTCCGCGTCGCCGCAAACGCAGCGGGAGGGGCAAGCGACAATCCCTTCTCGATCTATCGCCGGCGCGAATATTCCCAGGCGATCAAGGCCGAGCTTGCGGCCGCTCTGCGTGCCGTCGTTTCAAGCGGCAACGACCTGCAGCGGCATCTGGTCGCGCTGGCGCGACTGATTCCGCTCCGTAATCTTCATACCTATGCACAGATTCAAGCCGTCTCCTCGCTCTGTCGGATCCTTGCGGATACTCATATGCTCCCCGACGGCCTCATCACGAACAAGAATCTGCCGTTTTATCGCGACAGGATTATTGAGATCTGCCGTGCCGGACAGCGCAAGGACGAGCTGCACGCCACCCTGACCGAGAACTTCACCGACGGCATCCTGAACTTCGACGCCGCAACCAATCTCCAGCGCCTGAAGCTTTCGCAGTCGAAGAATCCTCTGGCCGGATTTTTGCGCCGACGCAGGATCTGCCGCCGCCTCAGCACCTTCGGAAAAACGGCAAAGCCCTGCCGCCGACGCGATACCGCCCGCGTTCTCGAGCAGATCATCGAGTATCAGGAGGCCTCTCGCATGGTCCGCGAAAACAGCAACTCGTGCGAGTTCATTTTCGGTCCGCTCTACGGTCGCGGACGCTGTGATTTCCATATGCTTGAGCGTGTCTTTACGCAAGCCAACGAGATCATCCGTCTCACGGGAGACATCTGTATGGCGCCCGACAACCGTGCACTCATGCTCGTCAAGATCGGCACCTTAACCGACGAGGGAATGTTTGCCGAGCGCACCGAGCTGTTCCGTGCGGTTTCGGCGGCCTTCTCAACCTTCCGAGAGGCAGAGGCGGAGCTCGCGCTGCTCTGTGCCGCGAACGTTGAGAGCTGGCGCGATCAGCCCGGCTGGATGCTCCGTCAGAGAAGTCTTGCCGACAAGTGCCTTGAGCGGATTGACCTTTTGCGCGATTGGTACGGCTTCCTTTGCGTACGTGCCGAGGCCGATGCCGCGGGGCTTGGCGTGCTCTGCCAGGCACTTGACAGCGGCACGATCACGACCGACGAGCTGATCCCCGCCTACCGTAGGAGCCTTGCCTACAGCTGTGCCGTCTCGGTCATCGACGGAGACAGGAGCCTTGCAACCTTCAGCGGCACGATGATCGATCAGAAAATCCGTGAATACGGCGAAGCAAGCCGAACCTTTGAGAACCTGACCAAGCAGGAGCTCGCCTCCCTGCTTTCCTCGAAGATCCCGAGCGCCAAGACCGACGTCTCGGCATCCTCCGAGATTGCAACCCTGCAAAGAGCCATCCGCTCGGGCGGTCGTGCGCTTTCGATCCGCAAGCTCTTTGACAGCATTCCGAACCTGCTCCGCAGCCTCTGCCCGTGTATGCTGATGAGCCCGATCTCGGTGGCGCAGTATATTGATCCCTCCTTTCCGAAGTTTGATCTCGTGATCTTCGACGAGGCGTCGCAGCTTCCGACCTGTGAGGCGGTCGGTGCGATCGCGCGCGGAAAGGAGCTGGTCGTCGTCGGAGACCCGAAGCAGCTCCCCCCGACGAGCTTCTTTACCTCCTCGCATACCGACGAGGAGCACCTTGAAAAGGAGGATCTTGAGAGCATTCTTGACGACTGCCTTGCCCTTTCGATGCCCGAGGAGCATCTTCTCTGGCATTACCGCTCCCGTCATGAATCGCTGATCGCCTTCTCTAACCGCCAGTATTACGATAACAAGCTCTACACCTTCCCCTCCCCGAACGACCGTGTCAGCCGCGTGAAGCTGATTTGCGTCAAGGGCTTTTACGATCGCGGACGGAGCAAGCAGAACCGTGCCGAAGCCGCCGCAATCATTAAGGAAATCCGCCGGCGCCTGAGCGATCCCGTGCTCTGCAAGCAAAGCATCGGCGTCGTAACCTTCAGCTCGGTCCAGCAGCTTCTGATCGAGGACCTCCTCGAATCCGAGCTGGCACACGACCGCAAGCTTGAGGAAGCTGCCTCCGCCATGTACGAGCCGATCTTCGTCAAGAACCTCGAGAACGTGCAGGGAGACGAGCGAGACGTCATTATTTTCTCGGTCTGCTACGGACCCGACAAGGACGGACAGGTGACGATGAACTTCGGTCCGCTCAACCGCGACGGCGGTTGGCGCCGTCTGAACGTCGCCGCATCCCGTGCAAGACGCGAGATGCTCGTCTTCTCAACGCTGAAGCCCGAGATGATCGACGAAAACCGAACCACCTCCGAGGGCGTGCTCGGCCTGCGTGCCTTCCTTGAGTTTGCGGGAAAGGGGACCGATACCCTGACGGCGCGCCCCGGTGACAGTGAGCTTCGGACCGGCATTGCTGAAAGCGTTGCGGCAGCGCTCGCCGAGAGCGGCTACGAATGCGACGTCAACGTCGGATGCTCCTCTTATAAGATTGATATTGCCATCCGAGATCCCCTGCGCGAGGGCGAGTATCTGCTCGGCATTCTCTGTGACGGGCAGGAGGAGCACGGAAGCAGCTCGGCGCACGACCGCCTGATCCTTCAGGATTCGATTCTGACCTCTCTCGGCTGGAGAATCTACCATCTCTGGGCTCTCGATTGGTGGGATTCCCCCGCCAAGGAGATTCAGAGAATCAGGGAAATGGCCGAGGAAGCCAAGCTCCGTCCCGTTCTTCCCGATGCACCGACCCCCGAGCCCGGCCCAACGGTGTTTGAGGTCATTGCAAAATCGGCGTCGGACGACGAAGCGGCAGCCCTTCCGATCTACGCCCCCACGCTGCTGGATCCCCTTCCGAGCGCACTCTCGGGAATTGACGCCTTCTGCGATCCGATCAACAAGACGCGAGTCGTCATGCAGATTGATAAAATTTTGCGAACCGAGGCGCCGATCAGCCGCACGCAGCTGACCAAGCGCTTGCTCGCGGCTTGGAGCATCGCAAGAAGCTCGCCGCGCACCGAGCGCACCGTTGACGAGGCGCTGAACTTCATTGATATGCAGATGACGAGAAGCGCCACGAAAACCTTTTACTGGCTCACCGACCCCGAAAAGCCAACGCCCTTCCGCATCCCGAACAAGCAGAATCCGAAATCGAGACGCGATATGGACGATATTCCGACAGAGGAGCTTGCAAGCGCAATCCGCTATATCGTGGAGCGGCAGTACAGCCTGCAGATCGACGATCTTTACCGTGAGGTCGCAAAGCTGCTCGGGTTCTCAAGATGCGCGCCCTCGATGCAAGCCTCGATCGCCGAGGGTGTCGCTCATGCCGCCAAGTGTGGGTGGGTTCTTGAGAAAAACGACCGTGTAACCGTTCTTTAACCGATTTTAACCACTGTGAAAGGAGCGCCATGAAACTGATTCATACAGCCGATCTGCATCTGGATTCGGCAATGGAAGCGAAGCTTACGCTTGATAAGGCGCGACTTCGCAGAAAAGAGCTTTTGCTTCTTCTCGGAGCAATTGCTGAGCTTGCCGAGCAAAAGAGAGCGAGTGCCGTTTTGCTTGCGGGAGACGTTTTTGACAGCGACCATCCCGCAAGCACCGCCGTCCGCTATCTGCTGGATACCGTTGCGGCACACCCGAGCATCGACTTTCTGATGCTCTACGGGAACCACGCGGGGAATTTCCGTCTTGACGGTGAGCTCCCCTCAAATCTCCGCCTTTTCGGAGAACACGAATACACCGTCTACCGCTACGGAAGCGTCGCCGTCTACGGCTGCGAGGACCCCGCAGCAGAGCTTCCGCCTCTTTCCCCCGAGAATCTGAACGTCGTTATGCTTCACGGGCAGGTCGTTGAGCACCGTCACCAAAAGGACGAGATCGCCCTTGACGGGATGAGAGGAAAATCGATTGACTATCTTGCCCTCGGACATATCCATTCCCCCCGCATCGAGAGGCTGGACGAGCGCGGCTTTTACTGCTACCCCGGCTGTCCCGAGGGACGGGGCTTCGACGAAATCGGGGAGCGCGGCGTCGTGCTTCTTGACACAGACGAAGAGAAGCTCAAAAAATCCTTTCTTCCGATCGCCCGCCGCACCCTTCACGATATCGCGGTTGACGTTTCGGCGGCAAAATCCCAGCTTGACGTCGAGGCAACGGTTTTCAACGCTCTTGCAAGCATCCCCGAAAGCGACCTTCTCCGTGTCCGTCTCGTAGGAACGCACGCGGTAGATATTCTCCCCGACGTGCTGCAGCTGACCTCGGCACTTGAGGGAAGCTATTTTCACGTCGAGGTCAAAAACGAAAGCACCGTCAAGGTCGATCCAACCGACTATGAAAACGATCTCTCTCTCCGCGGCGAGTTCGTGCGAACCGTTCTTCGTCTCGGCCTGCCAAAGGAGGAGGAGGGCCTGATCCTTACCGCCGGTCTTGCCGTCCTTTCGGGAGAGGAGGTGCCGTTTTGAGATTTTTACATTGTTACGTTGAAAACTTCGGGAAGCTGCACAAATTCAGCTATAGCTTCCCGGACGGCATCTCAGTCATCAAGGGCGAAAACGGCTGGGGAAAGAGCACGCTCGCCGTCTTTATCAAGGCGATGCTGTACGGTCTTCCCGCGAGCCGCTCAACCGACCTTCTGGAAAACGAGCGCAAGCGCTACGCCCCCTGGAACGGAGAGCTGTTCGGGGGATCCCTTTCATTTTCGGTGGGGGATCGGAGCTACCGCATCGAGCGGATTTTCGGTAAGCGCGAAAGCGACGACGTTTTCAAGCTTTTCTCGATCGATACGGGTCTGCCGAGCGACGACTATTCGACGCAGATCGGTCGGGAGCTGTTCGGAATCGACGAGGAGGGCTATGAACGGAGCACCTACTTCTCACAGCGGCCGCTCGCCGAACGCTCGGGCTACGGATCAATTCAAAGCCGTCTGTCGGAGCAGGAGGATCTGACGCTCTCGGAGCGTGCCTTCCGCCTTCTCGACAAAAGACGGAAATACTATCAGATGACGGGCAACCGCGGCAAAATCGCGGAGCTGGATCTCGCCATCTCACAGCAGAGACGGCTGCTTGAGGAGGCGGAACTCGAAAAGCAGCACCTTACCGAGGTAAGGGAAAAGCTGAAGGGCTCCGTCCGAGCCATCGAGAAAACCGAAGAAAAGCGCCGCGAAATCGCCGAAGCCGCCGATCGTGCGCTTGCCGATAAAAGTCGCCGCCTTCTGTTTGAATCGGCCGAGCGGCTTCGCTTGAGCCTTGCCCGCGCAAAAGCCAAGCGCGACACCCTTGCCGCCGAGCTTGGCGGTCCTATCCCGAGTGAAGAACGGCTTACCGAGGTTGTCGCGGAGATCCCCGAGGTTGAGCGGCTTCTTGCCGAGCAAGCATCGTCCGTCGAGCGTCGCAAGCGCCGCAGAAGGCTTGCTTACCGCGCACAGAGCACGTCTCTTGCTCTTTCCGTGCTTCTTTCGCTCGTTTTTTCCCTTATCCCCCTCTATCCCCTTGCAATCCTTACTCTCGCGGCAACCGTTCTGCTTTCGTCCTCGCTCGTCTCGTCACTTTTGAAAAAGGGGCGCGAGACAACCGAGCCAACGCACGGAAAGCGCCTTTCGGAGCTCCTAAGAAAGCGGCGTGAGCTTCTCGAGCCCCTTTCGGGGATCGTCACGGACGAAAGTCTCCCCGACGATGCGGCGAGGCTTTCGGTCCTTCGCGAGAAGCTCGGCGCTCTGTCCTCGGCCGAGGCAGAGGTTTTGCGCGCAGAAGCAGAGTTCACCTCGTTTCTGAAGGACCACCCCGGTGCCGATGGGATTCCCCCCGAGGAATCGGGAGACCCCAAGGACGCCGCCGCGCTTCGCGTGGAGGCAGACCGCCTTTATCTTGAAATCGACCGTATGCGTGCGGAGATCCCCGCGCTTGAGCACGCCGAGCGGCAAATCGCCGATACCGTTGAGAGCATCCCTGCTCTCGCCGCAATGCTGCGTCGCCTCTCCGACGAGCGCAGCGAGGCGGCAAAGCATCTTGCCGCCATCCTTCGTGCGACCGAGCTACTCGAATCGGCCCGTTCCTCTCTGATTACCCGCTACCGCGACGTCGTCGAGGCGAGCTTCGTACGATACGTCGGGGAGCTCTCCGACAGCGCCGGCACCTCGCTTGCCGAAAGCGCACGCTCCTTTACAGTGAGCGGAGAGTTCGATCTTTCGATCGCGGAGGGAGGCGTTACCCGCTCCCCGATCCTTTACAGCACGGGCTATCGCGACCTCTTTGCTCTCTGCCTGCGCTTCGCCTTGACCGACGCGCTCTTTACCGAGGAAACGGCTCCCATGATTCTTGACGATCCCTTCGTCAATCTCGATGACGAAAAGCTCGATTGTGCCATTCGGCTTCTTAAGAGGCTTGCCGGAGATCGGCAGATTCTCTACTTCACCTGCTCCTCGGCGCGCTCACCGAGCGTATCGCCAGAATCCGTCTCATAACCCCCTCGTTTCATAACAAAAGAGCGTACTGCCCTGATTTTGCAGTACGCTCTTGATCGTTTCAGGAGTCGTTTCAGGCATCGCTACCCTCGGTGGCGATGGTTTTTGCGCGCTCCTCAACCGTCTTTCGGAAGTTCAGGAGCTTGCGCGTATATTCCTTGTCCATATAGGGGCTTGTGATGAGAAAATCGGCGGTCGAGCGATTGTTGGCGATCGGGATATCATAAACCTGTGCGATGCGAAGCAACGCCTTGACGTCGGGATCGTGCGGCTGTGCCGACAGAGGATCCGAGAAGAAGATCACGATGTCGATCTTCCCGTCAACGATGCGCGAGCCGATCTGCTGATCTCCCCCGAGCGGACCGCTATTATAGCCGCGAACGGGAAGCCCCGTATGATCGGCAACCATCTTTGCGCTCGTCCCCGTTCCGCAGAGGAAATGATGCTCGAGCACCTTTTTATTTTTCGCACACCACTCAATCAGCTCCTTCTTTTTATTGTCGTGTGCGATCAGAGCAATACACTTCTGCTCGGGGATGGTTGCATCGAAATATTGGTTCTCAAACATGACTGTCCTTTCCTCGGAACGTTCCGATCTCGTCTTATGCAGCCATTATAACACATTCAAAGGGACATTGCAAGCCCCATTATTTCCAGAGGCCTTCAGGCTCGCCTCATAGCGAATGAGCTCCTTCAGCATCGCCTCGGGGGTATGTGCCTCAAGGCGCCCGTACCGTCCGCGCTCTCCGATCTCCAGCAGCCGTCCGACGTGGCGAAAGCCGAGCATCTTTGGCGGCAGATGCGTCACAAGGTCGTCAAGATTCCGAATTACGGTAAACCCCCGCCATCTTTCCTCGTCCACCCTACCCCAAAGCACGCGAGGTGAAGCGAAGCCGTATCCAAACAGAGAGGTATGCGGAACGGTGCGGTGGTAATAAAGGTATTCGTGACAGAGCGTGGCAATCGCCGCACCCTGCGAATAGCCCACCGTTACGATCGCACTCGGTTTGTCTCTTTTGAGCCGTTCCGAAACGATTGGCTCAACCGCCTTCCACGCCGAGAGAAATCCGTAATGTGCGTACCATGCCCCCTCCGGTGAGCCGTAGGCCTTAGCGGGAAACGAAAGATTCCGCTTCCAGTCCTCAAGCCCCCTTGATGCCTCGAAATAGATGTACGCGGTTTTCCCCTCGTTCTCCGTGGCGTAGCTGACCTCGTGCGCGGTGTCCTCATAGTGCCGCGTCAGGCATTTCGTAAACAGTCCGCTGAGCTGCATCCCCTCACCTCCGAGTTACCTTATTCGCAAGGCGAGTGCGTTATGCCATCCGTCACGGGATGGAGGCTAAAAAAAGCAAGTAAAGCGCCGGGTAAAGGAAAATCCGCAGCTCGAATACCGTACAAAATGGCTAAAATAAATTGACAAAAAGCAAGTTCAATGGTACAATATAAGCGTCAGTCATTTATTTCTTAAACAATAGGAGGCAGCATTTCATGATTGAGGATATCAAGAATGTAAAACCGATCTATCCTTGCGAGCCGTGGACGATTACCGAACCGAAGTTTGAGCTTGAGAACAACTACCGCAATGAAACGGTATTCGTTCTGTCAAACGGATATATCGGCATGAGAGGCACCTTTGAAGAGGCCTATAAAATGGAAAAGGGCTTCGGCATGGAGGGAAGCTTCATTAACGGATTCTACGAGAGCGAAAAAATCCGTTACGGCGAAATGGCGTACGGCTTTGCCGAGAAAACCCAGACCATGCTCAACGTTGCCAATGCAAAAATCGTCAAGCTCACCGTGGACGGCGAGCAGTTCGGCATTTTCGAGGGAACGCTTACCGAGTCGAAGCGCACCCTGGATATGAAAAACGGCGTGCTGACGAGAAGCGTTACCTGGACTTCTCCGAAGGGAAAAACCGTTCGGATCGAGTCCACGAGAATCGTCTCGCTGACCAACAAGTTCGCAGCGGCGATCCGCTATTCGGTGACGCCCCTCAACTTTGACGGCGAGCTCTCGATCCTCTCGGCAATCGACGGCGACGTCATGAACAACACCGCCGAGAACAACTCGCGGATTGATTACGGTCCCTACGGCAGGGTCGTGCTGATGGAGGACGCTTCCCTTGACGGTGCTACGGCAGCGATCAAGCAAAAATCCAAGAATACGCAGATCGGAATCGTCACCGCCATGCGGAACGAAACCGATTTCGATGCCGCAAGTGAGAGCGTCCAGGACGAGTTCTCGGTTTCGACGAGCTTCACCTTCTCTGCCAAGAAGGGAACCACCTATACCCTGACCAAATACATCACCTACGTCACGACCAGAGACTTTGCCGAGGATGCGCTGCTCGAGAGTGCCAAGTCGATTCTCTCGAAGCTCGCAGAGGACGGCTTCGCAGCGCTGCTGTCGTCGCAAAGAGCGTACCTTGATACCTTCTGGGAAAACGCCAACATCGAAATCGACGGCGACGATATGCTCTCGCAGGGACTCAGATGGCATATGTTCGCGCTCCTGCAGTCGCCCGGCCGCGACGGCAAGACGAGCCTCGGTGCCAAGGGTCTTTCGGGTGAGGGCTATGAGGGACACGTGTTCTGGGATACCGAAATGTACGTCACGCCCTTCTTCAACTTCGAATACCCCGAGATCGCAAAGAACGTTCTGATGTTCCGATACAACACCCTTGACGAGGCAAGAAAGCGTGCAAGAGTCCTTTCGGTCAATCGCGGCTGCTGCTTCCCGTGGCGTACCATCAACGGCGAGGAGGCGAGTGCCTTCTTCCTTGCGGGCACCTGCCAGTTCCACATCAACGCCGATATTGCCTATGCGGTGAACCAGTACGTAACCGCCACAGCCGATTACGACTTCCTTGCTGATTACGGCGCCGAGATTTTGATCGAAACGGCTCGCTTCTGGTGCTCGTTCGGTGAGTACGTGGACTACAAGGGCGGCAAATTCTGCATCAACGGCGTGACCGGCCCCGACGAGTTCGCAGTGCTTGTAAATAACAACTGTTATACAAACATGATGGCGCGCGAGAATATGAAGTACGCCGTGAAGGCAGTCGAGTATCTCAAGGCGAATATGCCCGAGAAATACCGTGTCCTTGCTAAGAAGATCGATCTCCTTGACTCGGAGATCGGCGATTGGCAGCGCGCCATCGACAATATGTACATCCCCTACGAGGAGAAGCTCGGCATCTATCCGCAGGACGATTCCTTTATGTCGAAGAAGAGATGGGATATCGAGAACACGCCCTTCAGCGAGTTCCCCCTGCTTGACAAGCATCACCCAATTATCGTCTACCGCCACCAGGTATCGAAGCAGGCAGACTTCGTTCTGGCGATGTTCCTGCTCTCGAAATACTTTAACAAGGACGAGATGAAGCGCAACTTTGACTTCTACGAAACCGTTTCGGTTCACGAGTCGTCGCTTTCGGCATGCATCTTCTCAATCGTTGCAAACAGCATCGGCTATTACGATATCGCGTACAAGTACTTTATGACGACCTCGCGCCTTGACCTTGACGATTATCACGCTAACGTCAACGCGGGATACCACTGTGCAAACATGGCGGGCACCTGGATGAGCATGCTCTTCGGCTTTGGCGGAATGCGGATCAACGACGACGAGCTTGAGTTCTCCCCCGTTCTTCCCGAGAAGTGGAATTCGTATAAGTTCCGCATCCTCTTTAAGGGCAGACTGATCGAGGTCTTCGTTGACAAGTCTGGCGCAAAATACAGCGTCGTCAAGGGCGAGCCGATCGCCATCAAGTCCTACGGCGAGGAGATCGTTATCGGCTGAGCGAGCCGTAACGTCAGAATTAGGAGGAATTATGATCAAAGCAGTACTTTTTGACCTCGACGGCGTCATCGTTTCGACCGACAACTGCCACTACAAGGCGTGGAAGCAGATGGCGGACGAGGAGGGCATCTATTTCGACGAGAAGATCAACAACCGCCTTCGCGGAGTCAGCCGCATGGAGAGCCTTGAGATCGTTCTCGAAAGAGCAACGAAAAGCTACAGCGATGCCGAAAAGGCAGCACTCGCCGAGCGCAAGAACAACTATTACAAGGAGCTGATCACGGCGCTCACCCCCGCCGATATCCTTCCGGGCGCGATGGAGAATCTCGAGGCGCTAAAGAAAAACGGCATCAAGATCGCCATTGGCTCGTCGAGCAAAAACACCCCCGTTATTCTGAAGCAGATCGGACTTGACAGCTATTTTGATGCAGTTTCCGACGGCAACAACATCAAAAACTCCAAGCCCGACCCCGAGGTCTTCGTCAAGGCAGCCGAGATGCTCGGCATCGCCCCTGCCGACTGCCTCGTCGTTGAGGACGCCGACGCCGGCATCGAGGCAGGGCGTGCAGGCGGCATGAAGACCCTTTCGGTCAACGGCGCAAAGGGCGCTGATTACTTTGCCGAAAACCTCGCCGCCTTCAGCATCGTCGAAAACCTCGCACGGTAATATAGCCCATAAAACTCACATAAAACGAACCCGGCTGTGATAAGTGACACTTATCACAGCCGGCTTTTTACATAAAATTTTATTTCAGAAGAGAGCGGAGATAGGTATCAAGTAGCTCAAGTGCCGTTTGCTTCTCCTTTTCGGAGCATGCGCCAAACTGTTCAACAATCTTCTCCTGCCGGATTTGAAGCGAGGTGTTCTCCTCGGTCAGAACGGCATCGGGCGTTACGCCAAGCGCATCACATATTCTAAGCAGCGTTTCGATTCGCATATTGACATTCCCGCGCTCAATATCGGCAAAGGTTCTGTCCGATAGTCCTGCCCTTTCCGCAAGTTCGGCTTGCGTCAAACCAACCCTCTTTCTAAGCTCCAGCATTTTGTTCCCAATTTTCCTCATATCGTAAAGCAGCATCTTTTCGTCCCCCAATTTCAAGTAAAAGGAACCCTTCTTCCTCATTTTGCTTCTATGCAGGAATTATACCTCCAAATTCGCTTGACAAACAGGAATTGAAGGTGTATAATTATAGGCGGCTTGGTTCCTGCTGTGAGTAGGCATCTTTACAGAGGAATGGTCCGTTTTCATAGCCGGGACAACCGACAGAAGCCTTCGTAGGGCGTAAAAATCAAGGCATCACAAATGTGATTAGAAAGGAAAGGACATTATGAAAAAAGAACTTTATAAAATCATTGTTGCAATCGGATTTTTCGTATTCACAATCGGACTTCTCATCGACTCAATCATGATTGAAGGGTTGTCTCTTGAAATTATATCCGCATATTCTATCCTTGCAGCCTTTGGCTTTGCATTTGTATTTTCAAACAACGCAACGATAAACAAATTCGGATGCAGTTTTTGTGGATTCACCGGTATCTACGGCTTGGTAAATATCATGTTTGTTCCCGGTGACACCGTGGTTGCCGACATCGGCGCAGTCATGATGCTTGCCGGCGTCGCAATTCGTGTAGCTATGGACATCCCCGGATTCTTCGGATACTGCAAATCCTCCAATTCCGCCACTGTTAGCCAAGTCGATGTATACGATCAGCTGTTGAATTACAGCAAGCTGCTTTCCGAGAACGTCATCGACGCGCGTGAATATGAGAATCTGAAGGCAAAGCTTTTTGGTGAGCATCCGTTGAAGAGTGCTAAAAACAATTATGACGAGCTCAAAAAATGGAAAGAAGTAGCAGAGAAAAAACTCATTTCCGAAAGCGAATACAACGCTTTAAAGGCAAAAATACTCAATCTGAAGTAATTTTAAGCAACCATACGCCCTACGAAAAGGGCTCCCAATTGGGAGCCCTTTTCTCTTTGCTTTAAGAAAAAAACGGACACATCACAATGAAGTTCTCCAAAGTGATGTATCCGATTTTTATTTAGATGAATTGTCCTTGTAATGCACCGAAGGTGCAATTCATGAGCCAAAGGCTCGATTCATAGCAAAAGCCAATTCATGCCCAATCGGGCAACTCATTGTAATTCGCTCCGCGAATTACTTGCTTGCCTCTTCAATAGCTACAGCGACCGCTACGGTCATACCGACCATGGGGTTGTTACCTGCGCCGATGAGACCCATCATCTCGACGTGTGCGGGAACCGAGGAGGAGCCGGCGAACTGCGCGTCACCGTGCATACGGCCCATCGTATCGGTCATGCCGTAGGAAGCGGGGCCTGCAGCCATGTTGTCGGGGTGCAGGGTTCTTCCCGTTCCGCCGCCCGATGCGACCGAGAAGTAGTTTTTGCCGTTCTCGTTGCACCACTTCTTGTAGGTGCCTGCAACGGGGTGCTGGAAGCGGGTGGGGTTGGTGGAGTTACCGGTGATCGAAACACCGACGTTCTCAAGGCGCATGATAGCAACGCCCTCGGGAACGCTGTCAGAGCCGTAGCACTTGACGTTTGCGCGAGGACCGCTTGAATACGGCTTCTCGGAGAGGACTGCAACCTCCTCGGTGTAGGGATCAAACTTGGTCTCAACGTAGGTAAAGCCGTTGATTCTCGAGATGATCATCGCAGCATCCTTGCCAAGACCGTTAAGGATCACGCGAAGGGGCTTATTTCTGACCTTGTTTGCGTTGAGAGCGATCTTGATTGCGCCCTCCGCGGCGGCAAACGACTCGTGACCTGCGAGGAAGCAGAAGCAATCGGTCTCCTCGGAGAGAAGCATCTTACCGAGGTTGCCGTGCCCGAGACCGACCTTGCGGTTCTCAGCGACCGAGCCGGGAATACAGAACGCCTGCAGACCGATACCGATTGCAGCGGCAGCTTCGGCTGCCTTGGTGCAGCCCTTCTTGATCGCAATCGCTGCGCCAACGGTGTATGCCCACTTTGCATTCTCAAAGCAGATGGGCTGGGTCTCCTCGACGATCTTGTAGGGATCGATGCCCTTTGCATCGCAGATCTCCTTGCACTCGTCGATCGAGTTGATGCCGAATTCCTTCAGTGCGGCGAGGATCTTCGCCTCGCGTCTTTCGTAACCTTCAAACTTTGCCATTGTTCCGTTCCCTCCTTATCACTCT
>JAZNFP010000014.1:0-13616 GCA_045576095.1 Eubacteriales bacterium | reverse complement strand
CTTTCATGTGTCACTACCTCGCTTTATTTCGTTTTTATTGTATTATAGCACGATGCTTTTTTAGTGTCAATATCTTTCAACCGAATATTTTTCGTTCCTGCCTTTTCGAGCAAATCGGCTCTATCTCGGTCGGACTCGTCGAGGACAAGAACACGAACGCGATCAAGGCAACGCACGGTGAGCCTAAGCCCAAAACTGAAAAGAAAACACTTATCCACCCGACAATGGTGAAATTCAAAAACTGCTCAAAAACAAAAATAACATTGTGGTTTACGACAGCGAAAAAGACGCAAGCGCAAAAAAAGCACCAATGTGGTTTACGACCAGAGGGCTCCAATTGCCCAAGGTGGTTCAAACCATCATCGATGCTAATATTAGTATACCCGATTCCTCATCGAAAATCAACCCCACCGACGAAAATTCCGAAAAAATTTCTCACTCGGTATCCTCTCGCATCGTCTTTGGCACGCCTGCGAACACGGTTGGCGTGAAGGATAGAGCGAAGGGCGCACTCGATAAGGTCAAGGGCATCGTCACCGACAAGGCAGAGCGCAGAGCGGCTCTTGAGAAGCTCCGCGAGGCATCCGACCACTTCTCGGTTTACGCATCAAACTCCTTCGCGGCGGTTGAGACGCAGCTGCGCCGAATGAGCGACGGCACGTATCAGCGCATCACGCGACAGGCGGCACAGGAGCAGGTGCAGCTCATCCGCGTCGCAGAGGCAAAGGGTCTCGGCATGCTGACGGTCGCACGTTGAATTTACTTTTTCTCCTGAAAGATTTTTCTCATCGAGGCTTGACAAAAATGCACCGAATGTGCTACAATGGCAATGATCGGAACACGTTCCGAGCCGACTCGCATTTTCAGAGAGAGAACGCCGTGGCTGTAAGCGTCTTATTTGCGTGGCTTGGGGTACCATCCGAGGGATCAAAAAACGAATGAATGAGTGAAACGCTCGGGTGGAACCGTGCGGACTTTTTGTCCACACCCCGAACAGAGAGACGGCACCTCTTCTCTGTTCGGGGTGTGCTGTTTCATCAGCTTTGAAAGGAGACAGACAGATGAAAATCCAATTCAAAAGCGGCACCTCGGTTTCGGTGGACGAAAGCGCCACGGTATACGACGCCGCAAAGGAGACAAACCTGATCTCTCGCGAGGTCCTTGCCGCGAAGGTTAACGGCGCGCTCGTTGCGCTTTCCACACCGGTCGCTGACGGGGACGAGGTTGAGCTTCTGACCTTTGACGATCCCGACGGCGCCAGAGTGTTCCGCCATACTGCGGCACATATCCTCGCCCAAGCTGTCAAGCGGCTTTATCCCGATGTAAAGCTTACGATCGGTCCCGCGATCGAAAGCGGCTTTTATTACGATTTTGACAGCGAGGTTTCCTTTACCCCCGAGATGCTCGTTCAGCTTGAGGGCGAAATGAAGAAGATCGTCAAGGAGAACCTGCGCCTTGAGCGCTTTGAGCTTCCCCGAGAGGAAGCGATCGCTTTGATGCAGGAAAAGGATGAGCCCTATAAGGTTGAGCTGATCCGAGATCTCCCTGAGGATGCTGTCATTTCCTTTTACCGTCAGGGAGAGTTTACCGATCTTTGCGCGGGACCCCACCTCTTCTCGACGGGAGCGGTTAAGGCATTCAAGCTGACCTCCTGCACGGGTGCGTACTGGAGAGGCGATGCAAGCCGCAAGATGCTCAGCCGTATTTACGGAACGGCATTCCCGACCAAGGATGCTCTGACCGCCTATCTTGCCGCCGTTGAGGAAGCGCGTAGCCGCGATCACAACAAGATCGGGCGAGAGCTCGGCTTCTTTACGACCTCCGAGGTCATCGGTCAGGGGCTTCCGATTCTTCTTCCGAAGGGCGCGCGCGTGATCCAGCTTCTTCAAAGATTCGTTGAGGACGAGGAGGAGAAGCGCGGTTATCTGCTCACAAAGACTCCCTTTATGGCAAAGCGCGATCTTTACCGCATTTCGGGGCACTGGGATCACTATCGCGACGGTATGTTCATTCTCGGCGATGCCGATGACGAATCAAAGGAATGCTTTGCGCTCCGCCCGATGACCTGTCCCTTCCAATATCAGGTCTTTTTGAATCGCAAGCGCTCCTACCGCGAGCTGCCGATGCGACTCGGTGAGACCTCTACTCTTTTCCGCAACGAGGATTCGGGAGAGATGCACGGGCTTATCCGCGTCCGCCAGTTCACGATCTCCGAGGGACATCTCATTCTCCGTCCCGAGCAGCTTGCCGATGAATTCCGAGGATGCCTGGAGCTTGCAAGGTACATGCTTGAGGTTCTCGGTCTTGAGCAGGACTGCTCCTACCGCTTCTCGCAGTGGGATCCGAATAACCGCGAAAAATACGAGGGAACGGCCGAGCAGTGGAACGAGGCACAGTCGATTATGGGCAAGCTTCTCGACGATCTCGGCATTGACTATAAGGTTGGCATCGACGAGGCTGCCTTCTACGGACCGAAGCTCGATATTCAGATTAAAAACGTTTTCGGCAAAGAGGATACGATCGTTACCATCCAGATCGATCTCCTTCTTGCAAAAAAATTCGGTATGGAATATACCGACTCGGACAACACCCAAAAGACTCCATATATCATCCACCGCACCTCGATCGGATGCTACGAAAGAACACTGGCGCTTCTGCTTGAAAAGTATGCGGGGGCACTTCCCCTCTGGCTCTCTCCGACGCAGGTCACCGTCCTTCCCGTCTCGAATCTCTTTGACGAGTATGCGGAAACGGTTTACCGCGCTCTGAGCGATGCGGGACTCCGCGTTGACCTTGACAACCGCAACGAAAAGCTCGGCTACCGTATGCGCGAGGCACAGCTTGAGAAGGTTCCGTACATGGTTACGGTTGGCTTCAACGAAGAGGAGCAAGGCACCGTTTCGGTTCGCTCAAGACGCGACGGAGATCTCGGCGTCATGACACTTGACGACTTCATCGCTCGCCTGAAGTGCGAGATTGAAACCAAAAGAAAGTAAGGGGCTGCTTCCTTTCGGCATAACCGAACGAAAAACAAAGAAAACAGGTGCTGCGCGTAGGCGTAGCACCTGTCTTTTTCTTTACGCATCCTGTTTTTTAAGGTGGAAAACCTTCGGGGTTTCTCCTTTTTATCGTTTTTCGTTCGGTTATGCCGAAATCAAGCGAGCCCCAAAAGGGACCTCGCACTAAGAATTCGGCGTTTTGGCGTTTTCATTCTCAAAAGCGATGATAATGCCCCAAGTCTTAGTGACTCAGCCTCTTTTATATTGCCTTGAAATCCGTTGCCTCAAAATACGACTCGATTGATGCAAGAGATGCCGAAAATCTCCCCTCAAGCATCATCTTGCTTCCTCCGCCGCGACCGATAAGTGCCGCGTTAATTGCACGCGAAGCGAGAGCGAGATCCACCCCCTCGCTTCCGATCGCATAGCGCCAGCCGCTTTCATCGTCACCCGCAATCGCAACCGTTACGCCGTCACAAAGCGAAACCGAGAGATTGACGGCTTCCCTCACCAGGTCCTTTTCCTCAGGAGAAAGAACGAGCACACGGTTTCCTGCCGCTTTCGTCAGCCCCTTGAGTCTCAAGACGAGCCGCTCGCGCCGAAGCGCCTTTAGCTCCTGCTTCATTTGCTCGTTTTTGTTAAGAAGCTGAGTAACGGCATCGGTCAGCTCATTTTGCCTGACAGAAAGCAGATGAGAAAGCCGAAGCGTCTCAAAATATCGGGTTCCGTAATCGGAAAGTGCGAGCGCGCCGCAGAGGATGTGAAGGCGTATCCCCCCCTTATAGCGCATAAAATCAAGAAGCTTGATCTGCCCGATCTCCCCGGTTTTTGCAACGTGTGGCGCACAGCAGGCGCACGTGTCAACGTCCCCAACCGAAACGATCCGCACGTTTTCGGTCAGCTCGAGCTTGCTCCGATACGTCAGCTCGGCAAGCTCAAGCGAGCTCGGGTAGCTCACGCGCACCTCTTGATTTTCCCAAACGGCGCGGTTGGCGAGCCACTCGATGCCGTCAAGCTGCTCACGCGTCAGCCCGCCGCTAAAATCAAGCGTTACGTCATCGTCTCCGAGATGAAAGCCGACGTTATCGTATCCGTAAAGTCTGTGCACGAGTCCGGAAACGATATGCTCCCCCGTATGGTTTTGCATCCGACGGAAACGGAGAGGAAAATCAAGCACCCCGTGCACCGATTCGCCAACCGAAAGCACTCCGTTGACCGTATGGACGATCTCTCCGCCTCTTATGCGAACGTCGGTAACCTCAAAGCCCCCAAGGGTACCTCGATCGGCATACTGACCGCCCCCTTCGGGGAAAAACGCCGTGCGGTCAAGAATGACGTGGGAACGATCGCCGTCTCTTTCCAACGAAAGAACTCCGGCATCGAATTCACTCAAATAGGAATCCTTCTCATATAGCTTTTCGGTTTGCATACTACTCTCCGTATATCAGAATACTCCGTAAGGGAGCTTTAAAAATCCTCGTCCTTCTCGGCATTCTTCGATTCCTTGCGCTTGATTTTCGAAAGGGAACGAAACGCAATCCACGCCGCAAAGGCAAGCGAACCGAGAAAGGCAAATACAAAAAGCAAAAGGATCGGCAAAGGCAGCTGGATTTTTGGAGCCGCCGCCTCAAGGTCGAATTTTTCGGATAACGAAAGAAGGTATCCGTACGCAAGGACAACGACGAGCAGCAGACAAAGCACAGCAAAAAAAGCCGCCGCAATCCGAGTCCGCAGCTTCATCGGTTTTCCCTCCTTCGTTTTTTTCTTAGTCATGCATCTATTATAGCCGAAATGACGCAAAATGGCAAGAGCGAATCTTTTGCCCCGCAAAATTTTTGACGGAAAGAAGAAAAAAGGTGCGGTTGCCGCTTGGCAACCGCACCAAAATCCATCCTTCGAAATTTACTTTTTGCCTCGCTCGGCAAGATGTTTTGCGCGGTCGAAGCCCTCGGTGGTCTTCGCCTTGATATCTCCCGATTTTGTGAGAGCCATCTTAGTGAGAACCGGACCGACGATCTCGTAAACGAGAACGGCAAAGAGAACGATGTTTCGAATGAGAATTCCCTGCTCCCCCATCTCGGAGAAAACGATCGCAGACATTCCGAGCGCAACGCCCGCCTGTGGCAGGAGCGTGATTCCCAGGTATTTCTGAATCTCGGGCGAGCAGCCGACGAGCTTGGCGCTTCCGTATGCGCCGAAGTACTTACCCGCCGATCTCGAAAGGATGTAGAGCACGCCGATTACGATCACCTGCCAGGAAGCGAGGATATCGAGACGCAGCTCTGCTCCGCTGAGCACGAAGAAAAGCACGAAGATCGGTGCCGTCCATTTATCTGCACGGTCCATGATATCAGCCGAGAAGTCGCAGAGGTTGCAGAAGACAGTTCCTAGCATCATGCAGACGAGCAACGAAGAAAATCCGATGTGCAGCTCCCCAATCTCAAACTCAAGCATCGAGAGCGCAACGGTCAGAAGCACGAAGGTGATGGAAAGCGACATACGCTTGGAGCCGGATTGGAAGAAGCGCTCAAAGTAGGTAAACAGCAGTCCCATGACGAAGCCGAGCGCAAGCGAAAGAACAACCTCGAGAATCGGGTTGACCAGAACCGAAACGATCCCGAAGGAGGAGGTGTCGATTGCGCGTGCAACTCCGTAGGAAATCGAAAAAATGACGAGTCCGACCGCATCGTCAAGGGCAACGATGGGCAGAAGAAGCGACGTTAGCTTTCCCTTCGCCTTATATTGACGGACAACCATCAGAGTTGCGGCAGGAGCAGTCGCCGTTGCAATCGCACCGAGAACGATCGCAACCGAGGGAGTCAAAATGTCGGGCATCGCAAGAGAAAGAAGCAAGAGCGCACCGTCAACGACGACGGTTGCGGCAATCGCCTGAAGGATACCGATCACGGTTGCCTGCCTTCCGATCGTTTTCAGCTCACTGATGCGGAACTCGTTTCCGATCGCAAACGCGATGAACCCAAGCGAAACCTCGCTGATCAGCTCAAAAGCAGCATTCTTTACCGTTCCGTCTTCAAGACCGAAGTCGGCGGGAGAAAAGCCGATGTGCGTGATGTTGGCGTTCAAAAACGACAGGTCGATCGCTCCGAGCAAAAAAGGACCGACGAGGATTCCAGCAACGAGATAAGCGGTTACCGCCGGAAGCTTCAAGAGCTTCGCAAGTCTGGACATCATCAGTCCCGCAAACATTGCGATAGACAGCGTAATCAAAATCTGCATCGTATTCACCTCAAAAAGAATCTATCTGTCATAACGCGACAATTATACCGCTATTACCCCTAAAAGTCAAGGGCTGAAACTGCAAAAAACTTCTCTGCAATTTCAAGCCCTATTTGTCAATATTGAACATCGGAGGAAACGAGCTTCCATTCTCGGTCATCGGAAGCGAGGATTCCCGAGGAGAAAAAGCACTTCATGGCGGAAATCATATAGGAAAGATCAAGTACCCCCGCCGTTTCATAAGCCGAATGCATCGCAAGCTGTGCAAGCCCGATATCAACGGTATTGACGGGCAAATGAGAGTTCGCGACCGATCCGAGGGTCGAGCCGCCCGGCATATCGCTGCGATTGGCAAAGCGCTGGACGGGAACATCCGCGCGGCGGCAGATCTCTGCGAAAATCGCATCTGATACCGCATCGGTCGTATATCTCTGCGAGGCGTTATGCTTCATCACGACACCGCCGTTCATCACGGGAGCGTGCGAAGCATCGGAGAGCTCGGGGTGGTTGGGATGAAGCGCGTGGGCATTATCGGCGGAAACAAGGAAGGTAGAGTGCAAAAGCTCGGAGAGCTCACAGCCAAGCGAACGAGCAATCCGCGAAAGCAGATCAAAAAGGATCGGTGAGTCCGCCCCCTGCTTCGTCATGCTTCCGACCTCTTCGTTGTCAAAGGAAGCGTACACCGTCAGAATTCCCTCGGCAGGCTCGGAAGAAAGGAATCCCCGAAGGGTTGCATAGCTGCACTCCAGGTTGTCGATACGGGGCGAGGCGAAAAATTCGCTATCCAGTCCGAGAATTGCGCCGCCCGTACGGTCATAAAGCGAGAGATCGGCGGAAACGATGCGTTGCTCATCGACACCGAGTGTCTCCGCAAGCGCACGGCGAAGCATCCCGGCATCACTTGCCGTGCCGGCAAGTGGCAGCATATCGGTTGCGGGACTGTAGGCGTATCCCTCGTTAATCTTACGGTTAAAATGGATCGCCACGTTCGGGATAATCAGAAGGTCGCGGTCAATCGAAACGGTTGCGGAAGAGAAGCTGCCGCCGTCGCGGTCGCGAAGGACCACCCGACCTGCCACCGAAAGCGGTCTGTCAAGCCAGCTTGAAAGGATCATCCCACCGTATCGCTCGGTCGAAAGGCGAAGATAGGCAGCAGATTTCATTTCAAAATCAGGCTTGAGACGGAAGGTGGGAGAATCGGTATGTGCGGCGGAAATCATACAGCCCCGAATGGGCTCCGTCGGCACGCGAAACGCAAGAATGCTTGAGCGGTTCTTCGTCACGTAATATTTTCCGCCCGGCAGAAGCGAAAACGGCTCTGCAAGAGAAAGCTCAACGAAGCTGTTTGACCTCAAAAGCGCCTCGCTTGCATCAACAGCATGAAACTGCGTCGGGGCTTCCGAAATAAAGGAAAGGAGCGACCATACCTCGTCAAGATACTTCTGTTCCATAACAAACTCATCCTTCGTTTGATTTTTTCAGATCGACGAGGCGTGCATCAAGCAGCTGCTGCAGACGGAGAACCTGTGCGCCGCTCGCTTCGGGCAAATGATCGAGCGGAAAGGGCTTGCCCATTGCCTCGTATTTAGGAAGGCAAAGCTTCCGAAACGGTAAAAGCTCAACGCCGACAACCGACCTATGCTCCGCGGCAAGCTCGGCAAGCCGAAGCACGCTCTCGGGGGAATCGGTCATGGTCGGAATCACGACGCGTCGAAGCCGTGTCGGAATCCTTCGACGGTCAAGCTCGTCAAGAAAAGCAAGCACGCGCTTTCGGTCGGCACGGGTATAGCGAAGATAATCTTCCGAAAAATCAAATTTTACGTCGAGCAGAACGTAATCGGTTACGTCAAGAAGTCCTGCGATCTCCGCATCAACCGGAAGACAACCGCTCGTATCGAGCGCCGTATGAATCCCCCTCTCCTTCAGGAGACGGAAGATCTCTGCCGAAAACCTCGCCTGCATCAGCGGCTCACCGCCGGAGAGGGTTACTCCGCCCTCCCGACCAAAATACGTGCGGAAGCGGCAGAGCCGATCGGCAAGCTCGCTTGCCTCGATTTCCTCTCCCCCGTTCGGATCCCACGTATCGGGATTGTGGCAGAACGCACAGCGAAGAGGACAGCCTGACAGGAAGGCCACGGCACGCACGCCGGGGCCGTCAACCGTCCCGAGGCTTTGGAGCGAATGAAGCCGACCGATCATACCGTCGTATGGAAGGTTCGGCTGATAACCTCTCTCTGCTGCTCACGCGAGAGCTTGCAGAAATGAACGGCATAGCCCGAAACGCGGATTGTCAGATTGGGATAAAGCTCGGGGTTCTCATACGCCTTCATGAGCGTTTCGCGGTTCATAACGTTGACGTTGAGATGATGCGCCCCCTGCCCGAAATATCCGTCAAGGATCGAAACGAGATTACCTGTACGCTCATCGTCCGTGTGACCGAGCGCATCCGGAACGATGGAGAAGGTGTTGGAGATGCCGTCGCGTGCATCATCGTAGGAAAGCTTCGCGACGGAATTAAGCGAGGCCAAAGCGCCGTTCCTTTCACGGTTGTGCATGGGATTGGCACCGGGGGCAAACGGCTCCCCTGCCGCGCGGCCGTCGGGGGTTGCTCCTGTCTTTTTGCCGTACATCACGTTTGATGTGATCGTCAAAACAGACAGCGTATGCGTTGCGTCGCGATAGGTAGGAGTCTTTCGGAGCTCGGTGATCACGTCGTGCAGAAGCTCGCGCCCGATCGAATCGACCCGATCATCGTCGTTACCGTAGGTCGGGAAATCCCCCTCAACCTTGAAATCGACAATCACGCCGTCCTCTCGGCGAATCGGGCTGACTTTTTTTGCGTATCGAAGGGCGGACAAGGAATCCACCGTAACCGAGAATCCTGCAACACCGAACGCCATCAGTCGCTCAACCTTCGTATCGTGAAGCGCCATCTGAATCTTCTCGTAGGCATACTTGTCGTGCATATAGTGAATCGAATTCATCGTATTCACGTAGAGACGGCTTGCCCAAGTAAGATAGGTTGCAAAGCGCTCGCGCACGGCGTCATAATCGAGAACCTCGCCAGACATCGGCTGCATTTGCGGACCGAGCCTGGTGTCCGAGGTATGGTCAAGACCGCCGTTCATCGAAAGCAAAAGGAGCTTTGCGAGATTCATTCTCGCACCGAAGAATTGCATCTGCTCGCCAACTCGCATAGCGGATACGCAGCAGGCAATCGCATAGTCGTCTCCGTAACGCGGACGCATGAGGTCGTCGTTTTCGTATTGGATCGAACCGGTACCCGCCGAGACCTTGGCGGAAAGGCGCTTCCAGGGCTGCGGAAGCTCTCGGCTCCAGAGCACGGTCAGATTGGGCTCGGGCGCAGGACCGAGGGCATATAGAGTGTTGAGGAAACGGAAGCTGGTCTTGGTTACCAGCGTTCTGCCATCCTTTGCCATTCCGCCAATCGCCTCTGTGATCCACATGGGATCTCCGCCAAACAGCTCATTGTACTCGGGAGTACGCAGGTGGCGCGCCATACGGAGCTTAAGAACCAGATCGTCGATCAGCTCCTGCGCGCCGCTCTCGTCGAGTACTCCTCTGGAAATATCGCGCTCGATGAAAATATCAAAGAAACTTCCGGTACGCCCGAAGGACATCGCCGCTCCGTTCTGCTCCTTATTTGCAGCAAGATACCCGAAATAGGTCCATTGGATCGCCTCTCTCGCGTTCGTGGCAGGGCGACTGATATCGCAGCCGTAAAGCGCCGCCATCTCCTTCAGCTTCTTTAAAAACTGAATTTGCTGATACAGCTCCTCCAGCAGTCGGATCGTCTCAACTCCCGAGAGCTCTTCTCCGACGCGCGCCCTGTCTGCTTCCTTTTCGGAAATCAGACGGTCAACGCCGTAGAGCGCAACGCGGCGGTAGTCTCCGATGATTCTTCCGCGCCCATACGCATCGGGAAGCCCCGTCAGAAGCGATGCATGGCGCGCCGCCTTCATCTCATCGGTGTAAACGCGGAATACGCCGTCGTTATGCGTCGTTCTGTAGAGAAACTCGTTTTCGATCTTTGCGGACAGAGTATAGCCGTATGCCTTGCAGGCGGCACGAGCCATACGGATTCCGCCAAAGGGATGCACGCCGCGCTTGAGCGGCGCATCGGTCTGAAGTCCGACGATCAGCTCCTTCTCGCGGTCAAGATACCCCGCGGCGTAGTTGCAAAGCGACGAAACCGTTTCGGTGTCGATCGCGAGAACGCCGCCTCTTCTCTGCTCCTCGGCACGAAGCTCGGAAAGCTTTTCCGTGAGCGCCTTGGTACGCTCGGTGGCGCCGGCGAGAAAGCTCTCGTCGCCGACGTACGGGGTTACGTTCGTTTGGATGAAATCCTTGACAGAAATCGACTCGCACCATTTTCCCGGTGCAAAGCCCTCCCACTCCTTGTACATCATATCAACAACTCCCATCATAGTTTGGGGCGCAAAAAAAGAGCACCCCCGAATCATTCAGAGCTGCCCAGGCGGTCGGCAAATTACAGGACCGCGACGCACTGTGTTCCTTCACATTCCGCCAGCACCGCGTTCGGGATAGAATATCTACGCTTGCATTATACCATAGGGCAACGCATTTGTCAACACGTTGCCCTCTTTTTTTGCATTAAAGAATTTACATCAAAGAAGCGGAGAAAAAATCCGCAGCAACGAACGGAAAAGCCGCCGGAGGGGCGAGGCTGTGAGCTTTTCGGCACGGATTTCCTCGGATTTTTCGATCGTATTCAGCAGATCGTCCCTGATCTCGGAAAGCACAGAGCTTCCGTAAAGCCAAACGCCGTTTTCAAAATGATGCACGAGACTTCTGTAATCAAGATTGATCGTTCCGACGACCGCGACCAGATCATCCGCGATCCAGGTTTTTGCATGGATAAAGCCGGGCGTATACTCGTAGATGCGAACCCCGGCGGCAAGAAGGCGCGGGAAATAGCTCCGCGTGATTTCAAAGACGGAGCGCTTGTCCGGCACGTGCGGAACGACGATCCGAACATCCACGCCGCGCAGTGCCGTATTTTCGATCGTGCGGCAAAGCTCGCTGTCAAGCACGAGATACGGCGAGGTAAGATAAACATATCGCTCCGCCCCTGCCAAAAGATTGTAAAGCGCCATTTTCCCGACGCCTCGCGGATAAATGGGACGGGGGCCGTCTCCGAACGGGATCACAAATCCGTCGAAACCAAAATCGTCTTGCGGCGGAAAAAGCACCTCGGTCGGTAAAGCGGGGGGGTGCTTCGTAATCCCAAAATCAAGAAGAAACAAGCTCGTCAGCTCGCAGACCGCCGCCCCTTCGAGGCGAAGTGCAGTATCCTTCCAATGCCCGAAGCGCGAGATGCGATTGATATACTCATCTGCAAGATTGACGCCGCCCGTATAGCCCACTTTTCCGTCAATCACCGTGATCTTTCTGTGATTTCGGTTGTTGAATTCGCTGTCGGCGTTTCCGCGAAGCCTTGAAAACGGTGCAGCCTCAATGCCGTCGCGGTTCAGGCGCCTTGCGTAGTTTCCGGGAAGAGTTGACATGCACCCGATGTCGTCGTATAGAACGCATACCTTGACCCCTTCCCTCGACTTTTCGCGCAGAATCCGAAAAATCGAGTCCCAGAAGCTGCCCTCTTCAATCAAGAAATACTCAAGGAAGATATAGGATCTTGCGGATTGAAGATCGGCAAAAAAATCCGAAAGCATCGCCTCTCCAAGAGCGTAATAGGTCAATTTTGTGCCCTTGTACAGATGGGAATCCGAAAGCCTGCACAGCGCTTTTGCGGCACTGTGCGCTTTCGTCGAGCTTTCGGAGAGCTGCTGCATCGCTTCATCGTCCTTCGGAATCAAACGGCTCTGCCAAAGGGAGGAAAGTCGGCGGATATACTTGCGCTTAAGCTTTCTGGAGTAGAACATAAAATACAGCATGAACCCTGCTATTGGCAGGATCATCACGACGAGAAGCCACGGCACCTTGTAATCGGGGTTCTCGTCCGAGGAAGCGATATGAATCACGCATCCGATCTCAATCATCCAAGCGGCGGCATAAAAAAGCGGAACGTAGTAGCAAAGGAGTCCGACGATCCCGATGATCCCAACAATCTCAAGCACGGTTAGGCTCATTGCGAAAATATAGCGCGTCGGAATATAGTTTATCTCTCTTGAAAAGAGCTTTCTCCCGATACGGTATCTGATCCGATGCTTCATATCCGACCCCTTTTCTGCTGTTCTTTTTCCCATTATAGACCAATTCCGTGACAAGTCGATAGCATAGTTGTAAACAAAATAAAAAAAGCGCTCCCGTTTGGGAGCGCTGATGCTCTTCGTCAAATTTTTTCAAAGTGCTCCACGTCGGTCACAAAAACCGTCGCGCCGCCAACCGAGACCTGCTTCGGATACGTAAGCGATGCGGCTCCTGCATGATCAGACGCAAGAACAGGCTCCACTCGGCGCGAGCAATGCGTTCGGATGATATCAAGCGCGGACGAAACCATATGGTCTTCCGTGCCGATGAGTAACGTGGTGTTCCCCGAAGTCAGAAATCCGCCGACTGTCGCCATTTTCGTAAAAAAGAAGCCTGCTACCGACAGTGCATCACAAACCTCTGCTGCATCGCGCTTGTTGACGATGGCGGTGATCATTTTCATAATGAATTTCCCTCTTCTGCAAATCGCTCGTTTTTCTCTATTATATCAGGTTCCGAAAAAATGTCAAGTACGGCAGACATTTCTGCTTGACAAAAGAAAGGGAGCGTGCTATAATTTGAACACCCATGGGTCTGTAAAGGCTTCGACGGGGATTTTGAAGTACGATAAGCGCGGCGGGCCGAGCAATCCCGTTAAAAGGTTCACCTTAAAATTAAACGCAGATTCTAAAAAGAAGCTTGCAATGGCAGCCTAAGGGCTGTGCCGCGGCATAAGCCGCCCGTCGCTCGGTGAATTACCGCGAGCACCGACCGGCGTCAATTCAGCGGTGTACGTGCATCGGTCTTTCGCACTTGAGCCGATCATGCAGAAAAGTGCTACCCGATGAGAGAGCCTGTCGCCCGGCGCTCTCAAAGGGGAAATCCAAATGAGCGACTGTCCGCGAAGAAGGTTGTATGAATGAATTTTCGGACAGGGGTTCGATTCCCCTCAGATCCACCAAAGATAGGAGAGCGCCCAAGGGTGCTCCCTATCATTATATTTGGAGGGAATCGAACGGTTCGGTAGTGAATGACGATCCGGCGGATCGTCAGAGCCGAACCCGACCGAGCGCGCAGTTCGCGCGAGAATTCGATTCCCCTCAGATCCACCAAAGATAGGAGAGCGCCCAAGGGTGCTCCCTATCATTATATTTGGAGGGAATCGAACGGTTCGGTAGTGAATGACGA